>PUKE01000056.1 GCA_003550425.1 Nitriliruptoria bacterium | reverse complement strand
CGGCGCCGATGGCGCCGGCCGGCCACGGCCACTCAGGGCTCGGCGAGCTCCTCGCGCAGGGTCCGCACCACCACCGCGAGGGCCGACAGGCTCTGCTCCTGGGTCGCCTCGACCTCGCGCAGCAGGGCCAGCGCCCGGTCGCGCTCGGCCTGGTTGGCCTCGAGGAACGCCGCGACCGCGTCGGCCGGCTCCTGGTCGGGGTGCTCGCGCAGCACGCGAGCGGCGATCATGCCCTGGGTCTGGCGGAGCTCGTCGTCGAGCCCGCGCCGCTGCCAGCGCTGCCACCGACCGCGGGGGCGCTGCTCCTCGATGCGCTGCTCGAGGCGCGCGAAGCCGAGGTGCTCGCCGACGCGCAGGTGCACGTCGGCCGCCGGTCGAGCCTCCACCCCCAGGCCCCGCGCCACCACGCCGACCTCGGGCGCCACCGCCAGGCGGTCGAGCAGCGCCAACGCTCGCGCCAGGTCACCAGGCACGCCCAGGTCCTCCAGTCGGGCGATGCGCTCGGCGACGCGCTCGTTGGCGCGCTCGCTGCCGAGGCGCTGCGCCCCAGCGATCGCGTCCACGATCGGACGGTCGCGCTCGCGGGCCTCGGCGATCCCTGCGATGCCCAACCGCAGCTCGCTGCGCGCCACGCGCTGCAGCGCCTGCTCGACCTCGGAGCGCAGCTCGGCGACCAGCAGCGGATCCCAGGACAGCTCGTTGGCGTCCAGCGCCTGCCAGAGGTCGCGGGCATCGAGGAGGTCGCAGGCCACGCGGTAGGCGGCCACCACGTCGGCCGGTGGGCGGCCGGTCTGTCGCGCGGTGCGGTCGACCCAGGTCGCGCCCATGCGGTCGAGCACGTCCCCGGTCACCCGGGTGGCGATGAGCTCGCGTCGCAGCCGGTAGGCGCCCAGGGCCTCCGGCGCTCGCTGCGCGGCCACGGTCGGGAAGTAGTCCCACAGCTCGGCACCGAGCGCTGGGTCGTCGGGCAGGGACGCCTCGAGCAGGCGCGCTCGCAGGTCCAGCTTGGCGTAGGCCTGCAGCACCGCGATCTCCGGACGGGTCAGGCCGGCCCCGGACTCGCCGCGTCGGGCGAGCTCCTCGTCGCTGGGCAGCACCTCCAGCTCCCGGTCGAGGGTGCCGGCGGGCGCCGGACCGTCGCCGTGGTGCTCCAGGCGCCCCATGAGCTCGGCGTAGGCGTCCAGGTCGCCGGCGCTGCGCGCCACCTCGCGGCTGATGCCCGCCACCTGCTGGTCGACGTCGGCGAGCACGCCCTCGACGACCTCCTCGGTCGCCTCGGCGAGCACCGCGTCGCGCTCCTCGGCGGGCAGCTCGCCCTGGGCGATCGCCCGACCCAGGGCCACCTTGAGGTTGACCTCGCGGTCCGAGGTGCCCACGCCCGCGACGTTGTCGACCGCGTCGGTGTTGATCCGACCGCCGCGACGGGCGTACTCCACGCGCGCGCGCTGGGTGAGCGCCAGGTTGGCGCCCTCGGCGACCACGCGGGCCCGCAGGGCCCGTCCATCGATGCGGATCGCGTCGTTGGCCCGGTCGGACACCTCGGCGTGGTGCTCGTCCGAGCCCTTGACGAACGTGCCGACCCCGCCGCAGAACAGCAGGTCGCAGGACATGCGCAGGATCGCGCGGATCAGCTCGGGCGGGGTCAGCGCCTCGGCCTCGACGCCCAGGACGTGGCGCATCTCCTCGGTCAGGGGGATGCGCTTGACGTCGCGACGCCACACCCCGCCGCCAGGGCTCAGCACGCGGCGATCCAGGTCGTCCCAGCTGGACCGCGGCAGCGCGAACAGGCGCTCGCGCTCGGCGAAGGTCGCCTCGGGGTCCGGGTCGGGGTCGACCATGACGTGGCGGTGATCGAAGGCGGCGACCAGCCGCACCGCCCGGCTGCGCAGCATGCCGTTGCCGAACACGTCACCGCTCATGTCGCCGATGCCCACCACCGAGATCGGCTCGCGCTGGACGTCCACGCCGAGCTCGCGGAAGTGGCGCTGGACCGCCACCCAGGCGCCGCGGGCGGTGATCCCGAGGCCCTTGTGGTCGTAGCCGGTCGCGCCACCGGAGGCGAAGGCGTCGTCGAGCCAGAAGCGGTACTGCCGGGCGATCGCGTTGGCGGTGTCCGACAGCGTCGCGGTGCCCCGATCGGGGGCCACGACCAGGTAGGGGTCGTCCCCGTCGCGGCGTCGCACCTGCGGCGGCGCGGTGACCTCCCCGTCGACGATCGTGTCGGTCACGTCCAGCAGGGCGCGGACGTAGCGGCCGTAGGCCGAGGCGATGGCCTGCTGCCGCGCGGTCGGGTCGGTCGGCGGGCGCCGCAGGACGAACCCGCCCTTGGCGCCGGTCGGCACGATCAGGGCGTTCTTGGTCATCTGGGCCTTCATCAGGCCCAGCACCTCGCTGCGGAAGTCCTCGCGGCGATCGCTGGCGCGCACGCCGCCGCGGGCCACCTCGCCGCCCCGCAGGTGGATGCCCTCCATGGTCACGTGGTGCACGAAGACCTCGGTGGCTGGCACGGGGGCCGGCTGGTCGGGGACCTGGCCGGAGTCGATCTTCAGCGCGAGCGCGTCGCTGCCGCGCTCGCTGTCCTGGGCCACGGCCACGTTGCTGCGCACCGTCGCCTCGATCGAGCCGGCGATGCGACGCAGGATCCGGTCCCGGTCCAGCTGCTCGACCTCCTCCAGGGCGGCGGCGAGCGCCTGGCGGGCGGCAGCGAGCGCGTCCTCGTCGCCCGGCACGCGCCCATCGACCCGCACGCGGAACAGGTCGACCAGCGCCCGGGCGACGCGCGGGTGGGACACGATCGCCTCGTCGAGGTAGGCCTCGGTGAAGGCGGTCCCGACCTGGCGGCGGTAGCGGCGATAGGCGCGCAGCACGGCCACGTCCTGCCAGGACAGCCCGATGTCCACGATCAGCCGATTGAGCAGGTCCGCCTCGGTGCGCCCGGCCCACAGCGCGTGGATCGCCGCGGTCAGGCGCTCCTCGTGGGCGTCCAGGTCGATGGTGCGACCGTCCTCGCCCCGCACGCCGACGTCGTGCAGGGCCAGCGTGGCGTCGTCGAGCGCGACGCGATGCGGCACCTGCTCGACGACCACCAGCCCCAGGGTCTCCAGCAGCGGCACGAGGTCGCCGAGCTCGACGTCGGCCCCGCGCGTGACCAGCCGCACCCGCACCGGGGCGCGCGGGTCCTCGTGGCGCGTCCAGCGCAGCCGCAGGGCGTCGGGGCCGCGCCGCACCGCCTCGAGCGCCGCGATGTCGGCCACGGCCTCCTCGGGCTCGGTGGCGGCCTGGTAGACCTCGTCGAGCGCGCCGATCCAGCGTGTGGCCAGGTCGTGGCCGCCCGGGCGCGACGCGAGCGCGGCGCGCACCGCGTCCTCCCAGGTGCGGGTCACGGCGACGAGCTCACGCTCCAGCAGGCGCCGGTCGACGTCCTCGAGCCGCTCGGGGTCGGTGGGCACCACGAAGTGCAGCAGCGCCGCACCGGCCTCCGACAGCGACAGCTGGTAGTCGATCTGGCGGACGTGGAAGTGGCGGGTGAGGACGTCCTGGACCCGCCTGCGCATCGCGGCGCTGAAGCGCTCGCGCGGGATCGACAGCAATACGACCACGCCGCCGCCACCGGGCTCGACCTGCCACCACACCGCGACGTGCTCGCGCCGCTGGGCCTCGAGCATGCGCACCAGGGTGCGCCGCAGGTCGTCCACGTCGGTGGCGAGGAGCTCGTGCTTGGGCAGGGCCTCGAACAATGCGCGCAGCGCGCGCTCGTCGTGGGAGTGGGGCACCACGTCCTCGGCCTCGAGGATGCGGGCCAGCTTGCGGCGCGCCACGGGGATGGCGCTCGCGGGCTGGCTGAAGGCGCGCTGGGCGAACAGCCCCAGGAACCGCCGCTCCCCCAGCACCACGCCCTGCTCGTCGAGCCACTTGACCGCGAGGGACAGCATGCGCACGCGCTTGTGCACCGACGAGGCCCGGTTGGTCCGCGCCACGGTGAGCATCTGGTCGCTGGCGATGCCCACGGCGACCTGCTCGGGCAGCTCCTCCAGCGGCACTGGCTCGGCGAAGGAGGAGTGCGCGTCGTCGCGCAGCAGCCCCAGCCCGCTGCCGTGCTCGACGACCAGGGCGTCGCGCTCGTCGGTGGTGCGCACCAGGCGGTAGTCGCGCGCGCCGAGCCAGATCAGGTGGTCGGCGAGGAGCCACCGCAGCAGCGCGGCGACCTCCTCGGCGTCGCTCTCGCGGCCGGCGGCGGGCCCGCCACGCTCCAGGTCGTCGGCGACCTCCTCGACCCGCGCCACCATCGCGCCGAAGTCCTCGGTGGCCGCGCGCGCGTCGGCGAGGACCCGCTCGAGCGCGCTGGCGAGCCCCTCGCGCTCCTCGAGGGTGAGCCGGCGGGCCAGGCGCAGGCGCATGTAGGACTCGCGGTGCGGGGCGTGTCGCGCGGGCCGCAGCGCGACCAGGCCGCCCTCGGCGTCGCGCTGCACGCCGATCACCGGGTGCAGCAGCTCGGCGGCCCGCTCCCCCTGCCGGGCCAGCTCCTCGCTCACCGTGGAGACCAGGAAGGGCGTGTCGTCGGTGCACAGCTCGATGATCGTGCCCTCGGGCTCGTCGCGGTGCCGCAGCGCGAGCGTGCGCCGACCGCGGCTGGCGATGAACGCGAGCCCCTCCTCGAGGTCGCGCAGCGCGGCGTCGGGGTCGGCCCGCAACCGGTCCAGCGCCTCACCAGGGGCGCGCCGGTAGGCGGCCTCGGCCAGCCGCAGGACCTGCGCGGCGGTCTCGGCCGGCAGCGTGGCGTGGGCGCGCTCGCGCAGGGCCTCCAGCAGCGCCTCCGGGGACGGCTCCGCGCGCGCGTCGGGCGGGGTGGAGGGCGCAGGGTCGGGCTCGGTGGGGTCGGGCTCGGTGGCGTTGGGCTCGCGATCAGGCACGGCGATCTCGCTGCTCGGGCTGCGGGGCACGGTTGACGATGCTCGAGGGTCGGCCGCAGGCGCGGGGACGGCTGCGACGTCGCGGGTCAGCGCTGCAGGGCGACGTCGGCCGCGGCGGGGTCGTCGACCACCACGACCAGACGACTGCTGCTGGCCAGATAGGCCTCCTGCACCTGGATCCGCGCGTCGTCGAGCCGACCGAAGACCTCGCCGAGGGCATGCGGCACATCCTCGCACTCCACCAGCAGCACGTCGCGGGCGGCGCGAACCTCGAGGCCGGCGCCGCCCAGCGCGGCCAAGGCCAGCGGGACCGCGTCGTCGGCGACGAGCAGATGGACCGTCCCCATGCCCTCGCCGACGAAGGCGCAGACCCCCTCGATGGCCACGCCCGCCTGCTCGCAGGCCGTGCTCAAGCGCGACAGCACGGCCGGGCGATCGTCGCCGAGCACCACCAGGTCCTTGGGCATCGCGGCCTCCTGCGCGTCGGGCGGCCGCCGCCCCGCGGACGGTCCGCCGGGGGCGCTGCGCGGTGCGGGCACCGCGGTGTGCGAGGATCAAACCACGCCAGCGGCGCCACGTCATCCTGGCAGCCACGCACGACCCGTTCGCGACCCACGGCACGAGGCGCCGCGCCACCGCGGCCGAGCAAGGAGCAGAGCATGAGGATCGTTGTGGGCTACCTCCAGTCGCCCGAGGGGCAGGCGGCGCTCGAGCAGGGCATCGCCGAGGCGAGGCTGCGGGGCGGCGAGCTCCTGGTGGTGCACTCCCTGCGCGGCAGCGGGCGCGAGGACGGCGAGGAGATGCTCGCCTACCGCGAGGAGCTCGAGCAGGTCGGCGAGCGCCTGCGCGGCGAGGGGCTGTCGGTGGAGATCCGCGAGCTCGAGCGCGGGCGACCCGCCGGGGACGACCTCGTCGAGCTGGCCCGGGACGAGGGGGCGGACCTGATCGTGATCGGGATCCGCCGACGCTCACCGGTCGGCAAGCTCGTGCTGGGCAGCAACGCCCAGGACGTGCTGCTTGGCGCCGACTGCCCGGTCCTGGCGGTCAAGCCCGCAGACGACGAGGAGTAGCCGACCACGCGGAGGCCGCAGGCGAGCGCCCGTCCACACGGACGGGCGCTGTCCGAGTGCGCCGCGTGAGCACGCGGGCAACCTCGCACGAGGCGGATCGGATGGGGATTCGCGCGCCGGAGTCTGATCGCGCGCGATCGCACCCCAGACCCCGGGACGAGAGCTGCGAGGTTGTCATGAGACCAAGCCTGACCACATGCACGGTCGGCGGCGCGGCGGCGGTGGCCGCCAGCGCCGCCCTGCTGCTGGCCGCACCCACGGCCGCAGCCGACGAGCCCGACGTGGAGCGCGTCGAGGGCGAGACGCGGATCGGCACCGCGGTGGAGGCGGCCCGCACCGGCTGGGACGAGGCCGACACGGCCCTGCTGGCCACCGCCTGGGACTTCCCCGACGCGCTCAGCGCCGTGGCGCTGTCGCGCGCCGAGGACGCGCCCCTGCTGCTCACCGACCCCGACGAGGTGCCCGAGGAGGTCATCGACGCGCTCGACGACCTCGGCGTCGCCGAGGTCCGCGTGCTCGGCGGTGAGGACACCGTCACCGACGACGTCGTCGAGCAGCTCGAGGACCTCCAGCGCGAGGTCGAGCGCGTCGGCGGCGAGTCGCGCTTCGACACCGCTGCCGCGCTGGCCGCGCAGGCCCAGCCCGACGGCGCCGAGGAGGTGCTCCTGGCCGTTGGCGCGCACCCGGACCCCGATCAGGCCTGGGTCGACGCCGTGGCCTCGGGGGCCCTGACGGCGGCCGACGACGACCTGCCGCTGCTGCTGAGCGCCCACGACGAGGTCCCCGACGCGACCCTCGACGCACTGGAGGACCTCGAGGCCGAGGAGGTCACCCTCGTGGGTGGCGAGACGGCGCTGGAGCCACAGGTCGCCGAGGAGCTCGAGGAGGCCGGCCTCGAGGTCGACCGCATCGACGGCGAGAACCGCTGGCTGACCAGCGTGCGGCTGGCGACCGAGGCGGCCGAGCGCGGCGAGGACGGCCTCGGCACGCCGGTCCTCGCGAGCGGCGAGTCCTTCGCCGACGCGCTGTCGGCCGGCGCCCTGGCCGCCGCCGTCGACGGGACGCTGGTCCTGAGCGCGGCCGACGAGCTCCCTGGGGAGATCGATGACTTCCTGCGGGACCAGGACCCGCAGCAGGACGGGCTGCTCGTCGGCGGTCCGGCCGCGCTCGACTCGCTGGTGCGCCAGCAGGCCGTGGCTGCGCTCGCCCAGGAGGAGCGCCCCGAGCCGGAGCCCGAGGAGGACGACGAGGACGAGGCCGAGGCCAGCGACGATGGCGACGCGGGCGGCCAGGCCAGCCAGGTCCTGCACGGCTCGGCGACCTGGTATGGCGGCCCGCAGTGGAACGGCAACCCCACGGCCTGCGGCGGCACCTTCGACGACAGCCAGATGACCGCGGCGCACCGCAGCCTGCCCTGCGGCACCGAGGTCACCGTGGTCAACCAGGCCGACGGGAGCTCGGTCCAGGTGACGATCACCGACCGTGGCCCGGCCGCCTGGACCGGCCACGAGATCGACCTCTCTCGCGCCGCCTTCCAGCAGCTGGCGCCGACCAGCGCCGGCGTGCTGGACGTGGAGATCCGCGTGCACTGACGTTGACGCGAGGCCGTGGTCGGCGGCCGTCGACCACGGCCAAGGCGGTCACCCGCCCGAGATGGCGAGGGGCCCGGCGCCGTCAGGCGCCGGGCCCCTCGCCATGGATCGTGCGCGCCGATCAGTCGCGCGCGTACGGGCGCGCCCGGTCCTCGTGATCGGCGTCGAGGCGATCGGCCAGCTCCTCGGGGAACGCCACCGAGTCCGGGTCACCGTCGCTCACGAAGCGCCGGTCGGGATCGTCCTCGAGGACGTCGAGCCAGAACTCGCTCTCGAAGTCCGGGTCGCCACCATCCCAGGAGCCCGTGCGGATGCGCGGCAGGTCGCGCGGGTCGAAGTCGGACGCGAAGGGGCTCGGCGCGGGGTTCGCGCCGACCAGCAGGACGGCGTCGTGGGAATAGTCGCCCTCGTCGGTGGTGCCCTCGTAGGCGAGGCTGCGCTCGTCGGGCCAGACCCCGAGGGGCAGGGTGAAGGTGCGCACCTCGGCCTCGGGCACCGCGTCGGTGATCACCCGCTCGCCACACAGCACGTCCTCGGCGACGTCGTCGTCGTCGCGGCCCGACAGCGGCTCGTGCCGGCACGTGTGGTTCGCGAGCTCGTGACCCTGGTCGTGGAGCCAGCGCATGATGCGCTCGGCCTCGTCGGGGTCGCCGCCGAAGGGGTTGGGCAGGACGCTCCACACCGCGACCGGCTCCACGTCGTGGTCCTCCGCGACGTCGTGGAGGATGCCCAGGGCGGTGTCGGGCTCGGGCTCGTCGTCCTCGTCGAGCTGGGCGTGCTCGCTGGGCGAGTCGTCGAAGGTCAGCACCACCGGCGAGGTGCCGGCGGGGAGGTCGAGCGCGCCGTCCAGCAGGTCAGCGATGGTCACCGGCACGTAGTCGTTGGCGAACAGCCACTCGAGCTCGGCGCGGAAGCCCTCCGGCGTGCGGTCGTACTCGCCACCGCCGTCCTCGCGCAGCCGGTGGTACATGAGGATCGGCACGTCGCCGAGCTCGTTGGCGCCGACCTCGGCCGGGTCGACGTCGGGCGCGTCGTCGTCGGGGTCCTCCTCGGCGCCCTCGCCCTCGGCGCCCTCGCCCTCGGCGTCCTCGCCCTCGTCGTCCTGCGACGCCGTGCCGGTCTGCTCGCCGTCGGCGTCGTCGGTCTCGTCCTCCTCGTGGGGCGGCTCGGGGTCCGACGCCGCATCCGACGCGGACTCGTCGGGCTCGGAGGCGCACCCCACCGCGAGCAGCAGCGCCGCCAGGACCGACAGCGCCGCCAGGCTGGCTCGTCTCACTGGCCCCTCCTTCGGGCGTCCCACGGATCGCGGACCCCTCCTGCGACCCCCGGTGACAGCGCACCCGTGAGGTCGGGCGGCACCGAGCACGCCCAGCCCGTGCGCGTGGGACAGGCGCAGCGTAGCGCACGGACCCGACGAGGAGGCCTGCGACGACCGAGGATCGGGCGGATGGCCACCTCGCCACCCTGCGAGGCCGAGCGCGCCGGTCCACCGCCGGAATGGTCACCCCGCGGGCCATCGGAGGTCTACACTCCGCCGGGGCCCGGCCGCGCTGCCGACGGCGCGGACCCTCACCACCCGCGGCTCCCCCATCCACAGACCACCGAGGTCGGTCCATGAGCGCTGTCCCGTCCCGATCCTGGCCCCGCCGCACCCTTGCCGTCGGCGTGGTCCTGCTGCTCGTCGCCGCCGTGGTCGGCGCCGGGCTGCTGCTGGTCCGCAACGGGGCGGAGCGACCCGACGTCGCCCTCGAGGGCCTCGACGACGAGGCGCTGCTGAACGCCGAGGACGTCGAGGAGGGCGTCGACGCCCGCCTGCGCACCGACGACCCGCAGGGCCTCGCGCAGGCCGAGATCGTCCTCGCCGGCGAGGAGCTGGACCCCGACTTCGATGACGAGGGGACGCTGCCGGTGGCGGTGGCCGACCTCCCCGACGGCACGCACGAGCTGTCGGTGTCGCGCCCGGGTGACTGGCGCACCCCCGCGGTCGACGAGTCCTGGTCGTTCACGATCGACACGGCGTTCCCCGACCTCGAGCTCGACGAGCTGGACGTGGCCATCGGCGACGAGCCCGTGCCGGTCGAGGGCGAGACCGACCCCGAGGCGACCGTCACCGTCGAGGGCGAGGAGGTCGACGTCGACGACGACGGTCGCTTCGCCGCCGAGGTGGTCGGCTCGGAGGCCGAGCGCGTGGAGGTGGTGGCCACGAGCCCCGCCGGCAACGCCACCGACGCGGAGGTCACCACCGCCTGGGTCCCCTCGCGCAGCGACGTCGAGCAGATCAACGGGCTGCACGTGTCGTTCCACGGCTGGGTCAGCGACCAGCTCCGCGAGCCGATCCTCGAGCTCGCCGAGCAGGGCCGCATCAACACCGTCCAGTTCGACCTCAAGGACGAGACGGGCTACGTCGGCTACGACACGCAGGTCGCCCAAGCCCAGGAGATCGGCGCCGACCTCGGCCTGTACGACCTCGAGGAGGCCGTCGCCGAGCTGCACGCGCGCGGCGTGCGCGTGTCAGGGCGCATCGTGGCGTTCGCCGACCCGATCTGGGCCGCCCACGCGTGGGAGGAGGGCGACCGCGACCTGGTCGTGCAGCGCCCGGAGGGCACCAAGCACACCGGCCGCTACGACGGGTTCACGAGCTTCGCCCACGAGCAGGTCCGGGAGTACCACTACGACCTCGCCGAGGAGGCGGTCCGCGCCGGCGTCGACGACATCCTCTGGGACTACATCCGCCGGCCCGACGGCCCCGAGGAGGAGTTCTTCTTCGGCGGCCTGGACGAGGACACCTCCCCCGAGGAGTCCATCGTCGAGTTCACCCGCGAGGCCGACGAGCGCCTGGCGCCCTACGGGGTCGAGCACGGCGCCTCGGTCTACGGGATCGCGGCCACGCGCCCCACCCAGATCGCCCAGGACATCCCCGCGATGGCCGAGCACCTCGACTACGTCGCCCCGATGGTGTACTACAGCCACTGGGGGCCCGGCGAGTACGACGTCGACGACCCCGGCACCCAGGTCTACGAGATCACCAACCGCTCGCTCGCCGACTTCGTCGACGCGGTCGAGGGGACGCGGGCGCGCGTGGTGCCCTGGCTCCAGGACTTCCAGCTCGGCTCGCCCCATGGGGAGTCGCAGGTGCGCGACCAGCTGCGGGCGGCCGCCGACGAGGGCATCGACGAGTGGCTCCTGTGGAACGCCAGCGTCCGCTACACCGAGTCCGCCCTCGACGTGCTCGACGAGGCCCCCGAGGAGGACGAGGACGTGGAGGCGCCCGGCGACGGTGGCGTCGAGGACGACGCCACCGAGACCATGGAGGAGGAGGACGTCGACGAGGGGTAGGCGCGCCGCCAGGGGCACGCCAGGCCAAGGGCGATCGCTGGTGCCCCCCGGCACACTGGCGCCATGTCCCCAGCCGAGCACCCCGACCACCCCGACCGGCCCTCCGGGGCCTCCGATGAGCCCAGCGAGGGCGCGCGCCCGCTCGGGTCGCGCGCCCAGCGCGGGGCCCAGCTGGCCCGCCTGTCGGCCACCGCCGGCGCCGGCTACCTCGGCTCGCGGGTGCGCGGCTGGACCTCGGGGCCCGAGGCGGAGCGCGAGCTCCACGTGGCCACCGCCGAGCAGATCGTCGCGCTGCTCGGCTCCATGAAGGGCGCGGCGATGAAGCTCGGGCAGGTCGCCTCCTTCGTCGACGTCGACCTCCCCGACGAGCTGCGGGACGCCTACCAGGAGGTCCTGTCGGGGCTGCGCTCCTCGGCGCCTCCGGTCGATGCGGACGCCATCGCCCAGGTGATCGCCGAGGACTTCGGGGCGCCGCCCGAGGAGGTGTTCGCGCACTGGGAGCGCGAGCCCCTGGCCAGCGCGAGCATCGGCCAGGTGCATCGCGCGCGGCTGCCCGACGGCACCCGCGTGGTCACCAAGGTGCAGTATCCCGGCGTGGCCGAGGCCGTCGAGGCCGACCTCGACAACGCCATCTCCTTCGCGCCCCTGGCGCGGGTCGTGTCACCACACCTGGACGTGGACGCGCTCGTGGCCGAGGTGCGCGAGCGGCTGCACGACGAGCTCGACTACCAGCGCGAGGCCCGCTACCAGCAGGCGTTCCGCGACCGCTACGAGGGACACCCCGCGATCGGCGTGCCCCGCGTGCACCACGACTGGTGCCGCCCGCGGGTGCTCGTGGTCGACGAGGTCCGGGGTCGGTCGTTCGATGCGATCACCGCCGAGGCCGACCAGGACACGCGCGACCGCGTCGGCGAGCTGCTGTTCCGGTTCGTGTTCGGCTCGCTCCACCGGTTCCGCCTGTTCCACGGCGACCCCCACCCGGGCAACTACGTCCTCGACGACGACGGCACGCTGTGGGTCCTCGACTTCGGCAGCGTCAAGGTCTTCCCGCGCTGGGCCCGCGACGCCCTCGAGGACGTGATCCGTGCGGTGGTCGACGGCGACCGCGCCACGCTGATCGCGAGCCTGCGCCAGGCCGGGTTCGTGCCCGAGGGCGCCGAGCTCGACTGGGACCGCCTCGAGCGGTGGTTCGCCGCGCTGCACCGACCCATCCTGCGCGACGAGCCCTTCACCTACACCTCGGAGTACGCCACCTGGGTGATGCGCGAGACCACCGACCTGCGCGAGGGGGCCGTCGACGCGCTGCGCCGCATGGCGCTGCCCGCCGACTACCTGCTGCTCAACCGCGTGCTGCTCGGGGTGAACTCGCTGCTGGGGCGGCTGCGCTGCACCGGGAACTGGCATCGGATCGCCGCCGAGCTCCGCGGGGATGGGCCACCCGCGACCCCGCTCGGGGAGGCCGAGGCCGCCTTCCTCGCCGACCACCGGCTGCGCGCCTGAGCCGCGAGCGGGCGCGCGTCAGCTCCCGAGGAGCTCGGCGACCAGCAGGCCCTGCGGGCGCTTGCGAGCGCGGAGGTCCGGCTCCGCCTGGTGGCCGGCGACCCCGGGTGGGCGGCCGCGGGTGCCGCGCCGGCCGCACCAGGCGCACCATCCGGCTCGTGCAGAGGTGTGGCACCGGTGGCACCACAGGGAGGCCAGCCCCGACATGACGATCCCCTCCTGTGAGGGGGGCTCCGACCCGCGTGCCCCCGTCATCAGGCCCGTCGGACCGTCGGGGCGGGCCTGAAGCCCGCCCCCGCGGTCGGCTCGGGGGACGTGGCCTGGGTCGCGGCGGGGCGCGGCCTCGGGCGCGTCGCGGGACGTGGCCCTAGGGCAGCGCGCGGTAGCCGACCAGCTCGTAGAGCATGGCGCCACGGGGCCGCTGCGCGCCCTCGGCGTCGGGCTCTCCCTGGCGACCGATGGCCCACGGCGGGCGTCCGCGATGACCCGCATGCCCACAGCACCAGCACACGCCGGCGCGGGCGGTGACCTCGCAGCGATGGCACCACAGGCGCGCGACAGCGCTCATCGGACCCTCTCCGACGCGGTGGATGGCAGGGCGGCGCGCCGTCCCTGTGACGTCAGGGCACGAGCGCGCAGGGTGATGGGGCACCGAGGACAGGCGCCCGCGACGAGGCCGCGGTGGGAATCGAACCCACGTACGCGGATTTGCAGTCCGCTGCCTGAGCCACTCGGCTACGCGGCCGGGCGCACGATCGCGTGCTCGTGCAAGGCTAGCAGGGCGCGTGGTCGACGCTTCAGGCCTCGTCGGCGTGGTCACCGTGATGGCGCCAGGCGGCCACGCCCACCCCGACGGTGAAGGCGAGCCACGCCAGCACGCCCAGCACCTGGGGCCACCGTGGCAGCGAGCGCGACACGGTCGGGTCGATCTCGCGGAACCGGCCGGTGCGGGTGAACAGCCCCGCGATCGACTCGGAGGGCGCGAGCCGTGGGGCGCGGCGCGCCCCACGGTCTCCGGGTGTCCTCGCCACCGTCGCCTCCTCTCGCTCTCGCGCCCCGTGGCCGGGGGATCCGCGACTCGCCGCCCGCGTGCCGACCACCTCGCGGGGCCGCCTCGTCCGCGCAGGGGTAGGCGCGGCGCGTGCCCACGCGCATCGTAGGCTTGCGCGCGGCGAACCGCGAGGAGTGCGAGTTGAGTGCAGACCCCGACCCGCCCGTGACCGAGCGCGCTCGGCGCGAGCAGGCGACCGCCGCGGTCGCGGCCGCGCGCGCGGAGATCCTGCAGCGCGCCGCTGCCGCCCTGCCCACCGACGAGGCCGACGCGCTCGCCGCCCGGTTGGACCGCTATGGGCGCGATGCCGCGCTGCCGCTGGCCTGGCTCTACGGCGACCGCGAGGACTACCAGGCCCTCGTGGCGCGCCTGCTGCGCGCGGTCGTCGACGCCGCCGCGGCGCGTCCCCACGAGCTGCGGCGCCTCGACCGCCGGCGGGAGATCGACCCCGAGTGGTTCCTGCGCGAGACGATGGTCGGCTACGTGTGCTACGCCGACCGGTTCGCGGGGGACCTGGACGGGGTGCGCGAGCGCGTCGGCTACCTCGAGGAGCTCGGGGTCCGCTACCTGCACCTCATGCCGCTGCTGGCCGCGCGCGACGGGGAGGACGACGGGGGCTACGCCGTGGTCGACTTCGACCGCGTCGACCCGCGCCTGGGCTCCAACGACGACCTCGAGGCGCTCGCCGGCGACCTGCACGAGCGCGACATGGCGCTGTGCGTCGACCTGGTCATCAACCACACCGCGGCCGAGCACGCCTGGGCCGAGCGCGCCAAGGCCGGCGACCCGTACTACCAGGCGTTCTATCTCACCTTCCCCGACCGGACCCTGCCCGACGCCTACGAGCGCACCGTCCCCGAGACCTTCCCCGACACCGCGCCGGGCAACTTCACGTGGTCACCGGAGCTGTCGCGCTGGGTGTGGACCACCTTCTACCCCTTCCAATGGGACCTGGACCACAGCAACCCCGAGGTCTTCGCCGCGCTGCTCGACGTGATGCTGCGCACCGCCAACCGCGGCGTGGACGTGCTCCGGCTCGATGCCGTCCGGTGCCTGTGGAAGCGGCTTGGCACCACCTGCGAGAACCTGCCCGAGGCGCACTGGCTGCTGCAGGCCTGGCGGGGCCTCACCCGGATCGCCACGCCCGGCGTGGTGTTCAAGGCCGAGGCGATCGTGGGCCCCGACCAGCTGGTGCAGTACCTCGGGGCCCACGATCAAGAGCAGCCCGAGTGCGAGCTCGCCTACCACAACCAGCTGATGGTGATGAGCTGGAGCGCGGTCGCCTCGCGGGACGCCCGCCTGCCGACCGTGGCGCTGGATCGGCTCGCCGATCCGCCGCGGGGCACCGGCTGGGTGACCTACGTCCGCTGCCATGACGACATCGGGTGGGCCGTCGACGACGCCGACGCCGCCACCCTCGGCCTGAGCGGCTTCGCCCACCGCCGGTTCCTGGCCGAGTTCTACGCCGGCCAGATCCCGGGCTCCTTCGCCCGCGGCGCCATGTACCAGGACGACCCGCGCACCGGTGATGCCCGCACCTCCGGGATGGCCGCCGCGCTCGCCGGCCTCACCCAGGCCCGCGAGGTCGGGGACCCGCTGCTGTTGGACCAGGCCGTGCGACGACTGCTGTTGCTGCACGCCATCGCCTACGGCTGGGGCGGCCTGCCGCTGCTGTGGATGGGCGACGAGATCGCCATGGGCAACGACGACGCCTGGTGGCAGGACCCGGTCGCGGGCGACGACAACCGCTGGATGCACCGGCCGCACATGGACTGGGTCGCCGCGCAGCGGCGACACCGCGAGGGCAGCGTGGAGCACCGCGTGTTCTCGAGCATCGCCGGGCTGGCCGCGGCGCGTCGTCGCACCCCCGAGCTGCACGCCATCGGCCCGACCCGGCCGGTGTGGACCGACAACCCCAAGGTGCTGGCGTGGCGTCGCGAGCACCCGCGGTTCGGCACGCTGCTCGGCCTCGCCAACGTCGACGACGCCGACCAGTCCGTCGACGCCGGCATCCTCGACGTCGTGCGGGCCTGGGACCCGGTCGACGTCCTCGACGACGATCGTCCGGTGCCGGTGGTCGACGGTCGGATCCCCGTGCCCCGCCTGTCCGCGCGTTGGGTTGTCGCGCCCTAGCCGACCGAGTCTGCGCCGCGTCCCCTTGTCAGCGG
>PUKE01000341.1 GCA_003550425.1 Nitriliruptoria bacterium | reverse complement strand
AGCAGGGTCGTGGCGGTCGCCGAGACCATGCAGAAGGGGCAGATCTCACCGATCGGGCCGAGCTGGAGGTAGACCAGGCCCGCCGACATCAGGACGCCCAGGCCGGTCATCGGCAGCATCACCTTGTCCAGCAGCGGGTGCCGGATGGAGCGCCACGTGGCGCCGAGGGCGATCATGACCACGTAGTACAGGGCGCCGACCAGCGCCAGCGGGATCGGGCCGATGTAGGCCCACGAGCTGGTGATCACGGCCATGCTGCCCTGGGGCTCGATGCCCTCGGGCAGCGGCAGCGCCCAGAAGTGCACCGCGGTCAGGAAGGTGCTGGCGCCCCAGCCGATGATGGCCACGGCCAGGAAGAAGCCCATCAGCTTGCCGACGACGCCGGCCTTGGCCTCGGTGTCGACCGCGACGTCGGTCCGCGCGTCGGTGGGGTGGGTGGTGGTCTGCGTGCTCATCGTCTCGCTCCTGCAGGTCTTGGGTGCTCGGTGCAGTGGGGTGGCGCGACTCCGGCGGCGCGCTCGCCGAGCAAGATACCCCAGGGGGTAGGGGTATGCAAACGTGGAGGTGCGAGCCAGCGCGAGCGGGCCGGTAGGCTGCCCTCCATGGCGGTGTGGGTCGTGCTGTCGGTGATCGCCACGGTCGTGGCGACGCTCGTCGGACGGTGGATGGCGAGGGCCCCCCTGGTGCCCGCCGCGCTCGTCGCCACCTCGGCGCTGCTGGGCGGGATCGCCCTGATCGTCGGCTCGCCGCTGGCCTCGTGGACGGTGACCGGCATCTGCCTGGTCGCCATCGGCCTCAGCTACGGCGGGACCCTGTGGGGGCGCCTCGGGCTCAGAGCGCCTCGTCGGGCAGCCGCGTCACGAGCGCGCCGTAGAGCAGGTAGACCGCGGGCAGCACCAGGTTCGCCGGAGTGAGCCAGCCCGCGGCGCTGGACAGCTCGGCGACGTGGACCGGCCACCAGAGGCCGCCGAGGGTCAGCGCGCTGATCAGTGCGATGGCGCGGAAGGCCGCGCCGGCGGTCCAGCGGCTGAGCAGCCCGATGACCACCAGGTGCGGCAGCCACAGCGGCGCCGGGGACAGCAGGAGCGCGGTCAGGAAGCCGCCCAGGCCCGGGAAGGGGCCCTGCGCGGGCAGCGCCGGCAGCGCATGCCAGGCGGCGGCCAGCGCCCAGCTGGCCACGCAGGCGATCAGGAACCGCAGGAGGTTGCCGCCGGCCCAGCGCAGCATCCCTGCGGTCATCGCGGCTCGCGAGGCTGGGCGGCGGGGCCCTGCTCGGGCTGGGCGGCGGCGTCCTGGTCGGGCCGGGCGGTGGTGCCCTGGTCGGGCTGGGCCGTGGCGTCCAGGCCCACCCAGCGCGCGGCGCCCTGGGCGTCGCGCTCGTGCTTCCAGACCGGCACCCGGGCCTTGAGCTCCTCGAGCGCGCGGCGGTTGGCGGCGTAGGCGTCCTCGCGATGCGCCGCGCTGGTCACCACCAGCACCGTGTGGTCACCGACCTCCAGGGCGCCGACGCTGTGGACGAGCGCGATGCCGCGCAGCGCCGGCCAGGTCGTCGCGAGCTCGCGGGCGATCGCGGCCAGGACCTCGCGCGCCATCTCCTCGTAGGCGGAGTACGCGAGCTGGGCGACCGATCCCGACGCGGCCGAGTGGTCGCGGACCGTGCCGAGGAACACCACGTGCCCGCCTGCGCCCGGGTCGGCGAGGGCGTCGAGCACCTCGGCGACCGGCAGGGGCGGCTCGCGGACGTCGATGATGGTGCGCGGCCCCGCGGCCTCGTGCGGGTCCCGGTCCTGGTGCGGGCCGTCGGCCTCGGTGGGGGAGCCCCCGGGGGTGTCTGGGCCTCGGCGGTGCTCGGGGCCGCCGGCCGGGTCGCGGCCGCGGGCGGGCTCGTGGGACCCGCCGGCGAAGGGCGGGAGCAGCGCGACCTCGGCGCCCTCGGGGACCGGCGCATCGGGCAGGACGATCTCGCGGTCGAGGGCGAGCGAGCACTGGCGCAGCAGCGCGGCGTGCTCGGGGTGCGCCGCGATCAGCGCGTCGCGGACCGCGCCGACGGTGGTCGGGGCGGGCACCTCGACCTGCGCGTGGGGGCCGAGGGCCTCGGCCGCGGCAGCGAACAGGCGCACCGGCACGATCATGGTCGCTCCGGTGGGCTCGGCGACGCCGCGTCGGGGCTCGGGCCGGCGTGGTGGTGCTCGGTCTCCCCGGCGAGCAGGGTCAGCGCGTGCGGCAGCACCTCGACCACCGCGGCGAGGCTCTCGGTCGCCCCGCGGGTGCTGCCGGGAAGGCACAGCGCCAGCGAGGCGCCGATCGTCCCGGCCAGGCTGCGCGACAGGTCGGCCATGGGGGTCTGGGCGCGTCCGGCGGCGCGCATCGCCTCGGCCAGGCCGGGCACCTCCCGGTCGATCACCCTGTGGGCGGCCTCGGGGGTCCGGTCCCGAGGGCCGAGGCCCGTCCCGCCCGTCGCGCACACCAGGGCGGCCTCGTCGGCCAGCCCGGCCAGTGCCGTGGCCACGGCGTCGGGCTCGTCGGCGACGGTGCGCCGTGCCACCACGCGAAAGCCGGCGGCGCCGAGCTCGCTCGCGAGCGCCGGGCCGGCGCGGTCCTCCCGCGTGCCGGCAGCCACCCCGTCGCTGACGGTCAGCACCGCCGCGGTCCAGCCGTGCGCCTCGCTCATGGTCCCTCCGGCTGCGCGCGCCACGTCCCGGTCCGCCCGCCGGACTTCTCCAGCAGGGCGACCCGCTCGATCACCGCGCCCCGCTCCACGCTCTTGACCATGTCGTAGACGGTCAGGGCGGCCACGGAGGCGGCGGTGAGCGCCTCCATCTCCACCCCGGTGCGGTCGGCGGCGCGCGCCAGCGCCTCGCAGCGCACCCGACCGGCGTCGACGTCCACGGTGACCGAGACCTCCACGGTCGCCAGCGCGACGTGATGGCACAGCGGGAGCAGCTCGGGCGTGCGCTTGGCGGCCTGGATGCCGGCGATGCGGGCGATGGCCGCGACGTCGCCCTTGGGCACGGCGCCCTCGGCGACCGCGCGGGCGGTGTCGGGTCGCACGAGGACCACCGCGGCGGCGCGGGCGGTGCGGTCGGACACGTCCTTGTCGCCGACGTCGACCATCCGTGCGCGTCCCTGCGCATCCAGGTGGGTGGGCGTGGGCGTCGAGGCCCCGCCCTCCCCGGCACTGGCCGCGGGCCGGCCAGAGGGCGCGTGGCTGGCGTCGTCGTGCTGGCTCATGTGGCCCGCAGGCTACTCGTCGTCGGGGCCGGTCGAGCGCGGCGCGGGGCCCTCCGGCGGGGCGGGCGCGTGGGTCAGGCGCAGCTCCTCGGCGGCGGCCACGGCAGCGACCTCCTCGCGAGCCAGCCCGACCAGCGCCGTGGGCTGGTGCGCGTCGTCGCGCACCTCGAGCACCGGGCGTCCACTGGCCAGCGGGGTGGCCTCGCCCTCGCCCCACAGGTCGACGAAGGCGCCGGGCTCCACGCCCCAGCCCGCCGAGACCTCCACCGGCACCGCGCGCAGGCCCTCGGGCAGCCCGGCCGCGGGTCCGCTCGGGTCGAGGTGGGAGCGGGTGAGCACCGCCCCCTCGGGCAGGGCGAGGGCGAGCGGCGCGTCGGCGTCGACGT
>PUKE01000202.1 GCA_003550425.1 Nitriliruptoria bacterium | reverse complement strand
GGGCGACGTACTCGACGGTGCGATCGCGCAGCAGCAGCTCGTCGCCACGCTGATCCGTCACCGACACGACCCGATCCCCTTCTCGGAGGTCGGCGTCGCGGGAGACGATGATGTGCTCGTCAGCGACGACCACCGACCGGTCATCCGAGATCGCCTCACGGCCGGACTGCGCCCACCAGTAGGCAGGCTCGCCGTCGAGGATCGTCTCGACTTCCGTGCCGCCGCCGTACGGGTCGGAGCCGTTCTCCGACTCGCGCTCCGTCGTCACACGCATCGACAGGCGCGCGACGATCACGACCCGTCCTCCTTGGCCCGCCACCAGAAGGGCGCGCGCCACAGGCCGGTCTCCGGCAACAGCTCGCCCTCAAGTTGCCTGGACCGCGCCTGTGGCACGCCAGCAGCCTTGCGTACCTGACGTCGCTCGTGCTTTGTCAGGTACACGCCAGTGCCCTCGGCAACCCCGGCGTCGTACCGGTAGTTGCCGATCTGCTCTGACGCCATTCCGTGCGGGTTGTCGAGGGCGCGAACGACCGCGGACACCACCACCGGCACGACGCCGTCCGGCTTGTCGTCGAGCGCGTCGCCGGCCGCGTCACGCACAAGCGCCGACGCGTCGTCCAGCAGCGCCTCGACACGAGCCTGCTCGCCGGAGTCCAACTCGCGGTAGTAGCGAGCCTGGAAATCCTCGAACGTGACCAGCGGGTCGCGGTCGCTCACGCCCTACCTCCTCGCGCTACGCGGGCTCGGTGAACGCGAGCTTGACGACGCGGTCCTCGTCGACGACCTTCGCGCCCGCATACGTCTCCAGCACCGAGTACTTCGAGAGACGCTGCGGGATCCACTGCATGAGCTGGCGGGCGCCGAGCCCGTCGGTCTCGTGCATGGCCGTGTCGACCGCGTCGGCGTCGTCGCGGCGCGGCACCCGGTTCGCCCACGCGAACCCGCTCGAGTGGTAGGCGGTTGCCTCCCACGTGTTCAGCGCGGGCGACTGCACGAACGTGAACCCGAACAGCCGGCCAGTGATGTTCTCGCGGAGCGTCTCGTCGTCGCCGGACGCGTTCGCGAAGTAGAACGGCTCGATCTTGTGCAGCTTCGTGCGAATGCCGGTGCCGTGCGCGATGTAGCGCTGATCCTCCGGCACGTCCTCGTCGGACAGCCGCTTGGCGGCCTCAAGCAGCGCCTCGACGACGTCGTCCTCGTTGTCACCGTCGATGTCGTCGATGTCGGCCGCAAGGCCGTTCATCTCGGCCGCGAGCTGCTTCTCAGCCTTCCGCTTGATCGCGTCGACCTGCGGCTCGGTGACCTGCACCGCGAAGTCCTCAAGCTTCAGCGTGAGGTCCTCGTCGGTGATCCGCCGAGCGTCGTAGATGTGGTGGATCTGCACGTCCACCGGCGTCTCGTCGGACTCGTTCAGGTCGATCTCGTCGCCAGGGTTGTCCTGGATCTTGCCTTCCTGGGTGCCGCGCACACGCACGGTGACGGTGTCACCGTTGCTGCCGGCGTACTCGCCGCCAGGAATCATCGTCACGGTCTGCGGGAGCACCATCCGCCGCGCCAGCAGCGGAACGGCGACCTCGCTGATCTGCTTCGCAGTCAGGAACTGCGCCATCGCTCAATCCTTTCAGTTAGAGCCGCCGACGGCGGCTAAGCACTCGCTTGACGACCTCATCAGGATCAGACTCCGGCTGCGCGTCAGGCGCCGCACCAGGACGCAGCTGCTCCCGCGGCGCACCGCGACGCTGCTCCGCCTGCTGCGGAACGAACTCTGCGAACAGCTCGTCCGCGTCACCCTCAAGCTCTTCGCGGCTCGACCCGGCGAGCCGCTTCGCGAGCTTGCGGACCTGCGCTGCCGACAACCCGTCCGGCGCCTTATCCAACGCCACGTCGAGCTTCAGGTTCTCCGTCGACAGACGCTCGCGCTCGCCCTTCAGCTCCTCAAGCTGCTCGGTGAGCTTCTCGCGTTCCGTCTTGTCGGCCTCCTCGGCCTCCCGAACCTTCTGCTCGTACTGCTCAAGCTCCTTGATGCGCTCTTCCGCCTTGCGGCGAGCCTCGCGCTCCCGCTGAATGGCACGCTTGCCCGCATCGCCAAGCTCGGGGATGTCGTCAGCGTCGACCTCCTGCCCCTCTTGAGGCTGGTCGACGGTCTCTTCCTGCGCCTCCGTTGTCTGATCGTCAGCCATCGCGGCTCTTCCTTTCACGTCGGCGTCGCGCCAACAAACCTTCTAGCTGGGGGCCGCCGCACCGCGCTCGTGCTCGCGGCGGAACGCGTTCAACAAATCGTTGCTAGTGCCGCGGCGAAGCTCGCCCGCCTCCTCCGCCTTGCGCACCGCGTCGTTGTACATCCGCTCGAAACGCTTGTTCTCCTCACGGACAGCGGCCTCGTCGTCTGCGTAGACGACTTCGCTCTCGCAGTCGCAGTGATCGTGCGCCTCGAAGTCGACCGTGTCTTCCTTGTACACCGCCCCGCGCGACGCCAGCAACGCGCAGAACGCGCACGGCTCCGATCCTGTCACCCGCTGCCAGCCGACCGCCTGCTGGTCAGCCTGCACGGCCTTCTGCAACGTCTCCCGGCCACCGTCATGCACATACCGCTCAAGGGCGCCGGATGCGCGCACGAGCCCGTTCTGGCGTGCCCGTTCGCGTCCGTGGCCACGCTTCAACGACCGGAGCACACCGACATAACCCGACGACCGCATCCCTCGCTTCAACCTCTGGTCGTCGACCGGCTCGGCGCGAACATCCGGCGGGTCACCCGTGAGCCCTTCCGCACGTCGAAACTCGGTCAGGTATTCCATCGCCCGGTCGGACGCCTCGTCTCGACGCCCGCGGACAATCCGCTGCGCCTCCGACGCGACCTTGTCGAACGACGAGAGGTCGTCCAGGTCCAGCTCGCTCCACGCCGGCTTGAAGTCCTGCAACGCGCGAGCCTTGATCAGCAGTTGCGCACGCCGATGCGAATCGGTGAGTTCGCGCCCCTCCTGGGTGAGCGCCATCTACTGCAGCGACCGCTCGAGGTCGTCGATGATCTGCTGCATCCCATCGCCCTCCTCGGAGAGGGCGCGCCACCGCTCAACCTCCTGCTGCGGCGCGCCAAGCGCATCAGCGAACCGCTCCCACATCGCCTGCGGCGGGATCCCAAGCATCTCGACGCTCTTGCCGAGCGCGTCGACCGTCTGCGCGAGGCTGCGCCCCTCCATGTCACGCCACCGCACCCACGCCTGGGGGTCGGGCTCTTGGCCCATCATCTCACCGGCCAGCGCGAGCGCCTGCTCCCACGACTCGCCGAGAACGCTCTTGTGTTCCTCGAGCCGTCTGGTGTGACTGTCGCGTGCCGCTGCGAGCGCCTCGGCGGAGAGGTTCGCCATCTGCCCCAACAGCTCGTGGACGGGCGTCTGTGAGATCGTGGCGAGGTGACGCAGGCTGGCCTCACGCGATTCGATGTATCCGTTGAGGTCGGTCTGTTCGAACTCGCCGACCTTCACGTCCTCCGGGTCGTCCTCGAACATCCACAGTCGCTGCGCCGACGCCTTCAGCGCCTCCTCTTCGCTGTCCGCCAGCCATCCGATCACGTACCGCTGGCGGTGCGCGCCGTAGTGCTGCGCCACCAGCAGGCTGAAGGT
>PUKE01000084.1 GCA_003550425.1 Nitriliruptoria bacterium | reverse complement strand
TTAAATATATATATGAATAAAATATTACTTATACTAATTACATTAATGTTAATACTACCATCATCATTTGCTGGTGAAAAAATACCTGATCAAGTTCCTGATAGAATACCCGATAAAGTTCCTGACTTTGTAACAAATAAACTTGAAGAAGTATTCAATGATAGAGTTGGTAACTCTAAGATAAAAAATAAACACGAAGAAATACTAGAATCAAAAGGTGTAAAAAGTGGATTAATAGATATTAAAGAATTACAAAAATATAATAATTCAATGAATAGAGAAAAAAGTGAAGTATATAATTTATATGGTTCAGTTTCAAGGTCGGACATTAATTCGAGTAAAGTAAGTATTGGTGAGAGATTAATAAGTGTTGAAGAGTATGATGAAAATTTAAATGAGGAATTCGATGTTGTTATGTACACTGGAGACCACGAACAAGAGTATCATATTTATCACTCCAAAGAACATAATGAATACGATGATGTAAAAAATAATGGTGAGTATTTAAAAACAGTGTATTCTTATAACGGATATATATTTTACAACACTGATGAGTTTTCAACTCAAATTGCATCATTTTTTAGCTCATATTCAATAACGGGTGAAGAAGTTTTATTTTTTGATTTGACAGACTTTTTCGACAATATAAACCAGATAGATTTAAGTGTTAATGATGAAAATTCTGATAACTTCAAACTTGAATGTGTTGGGTTATGTGGTGATGATGAAGTTACTTTCACTTTTGAGGGAGTAGAATATAGAATATATGTTGAACCTGTTTCAGACGGTGCTAGAGAGCTAGAAATAACAGGTCTTGATAACGAGGGTGAACATAACGTTAATGTAGCATCATCAAGTGATGGTACAGCTGGGACAACTGTTTCAGATGATTTTAATTTAGTTTTCTCACCTGAGAATGAACCACCCTCACAAGTTGCCACAATATCACCTATTAATATTATTGGTGATAATGATGAGTCAAGAGTATTAGATAACTTTTATAATAACTTTGATGAGGTTATACTTACATTTCCTAGTGATTTAGCAACTCGTCAATTAAGTGCTGAAAGAATTACAGGGGTTAATGATTTAAATTCATATAGTGGTGATGACATTGCTGTGTGGTTAGATTATAGAGCTTCAACTAATGATTTTTTATTACGAGTTTTTGGACAGAACGTAGATTATAATGAAGATTTTAACTTAGAAATATGTAATGATGGACAATGTATAAGTGATAGTGTTAACGTAGAAGTTGAAGAAGAAATTATATTGAACCCACCAACTCAAGATGCTTCAATATCTCCAATTAATCTTGATTACAATGATGTTAGCGAAACATTTAATTTAGATACATTTTTCAATGATTATAGCGAAGTTACAATAACAGATTTATCAGATACAAGTAATAGTGTTACAGTAGTTGATGGAGTAATAGAAACCGAAACTATATCAACTGATGAATATGAATTAGATTTAAGTTTTACAAGTTCTTCCAATTTCGAGTTTGTAATATCATCTAATGAACTAGATTTTAGCGGAGAATTCGAGGTTGAAGTATGTAATAGTGATGGATGTATTGACGATACATTTTCACTAAACATTGAAGATGAAAGTACAACAGACCCTAACGGTGTAACAGATGAAGATTTGAGAGATGGAACACAATTGTATTATACTTTAGATGATGATTTTATTTCAGGTGATACTATTATAGATAGTGTAGGAAATTTCGATGGAACAAATAATGGAGCAACTTGTGGAGTTGAAGGAGTAATTAATCAAGGTTGTAGTTTTGATGGTTCAAGTGATTATATTAATGCTGGGAATTTAGGTGTAGGTTCAGAAGGGATGACAATATCCTTTTGGGCAAAAACTAGTTCTACAGATAGGATGAACTCGATGGGGTTACGACAATCGGGAAGTAGTCAACAGAGTGATTTTCAATTCAACAGAGATAATCCTGATAAAGTAGAGTTTAGATTTAGGGCTGATTCAACTACATCAGGTAATAGTGTTGTATCAACATCAGATGTGAATAATGATGAGTGGGTTCACATTGTAGGAGTAAAAGAAAATAATGATGTAGGAACATTAAGACTTTACATTAATGGTGTTGAAGAGGGTTCATCATCATATAGTTCTAGTGAAACTTTTATTGATTTCACGGATGATTTTTATATTGGTGATTTTAATAACCAAGGTTCATTATTAGGAAATAATTATGAAGGAGATTTTGATGAGATAGGAATATGGAATGAAGCAAAAACATCTGATGAAATTGAAGAATTATATAATAGACAATCTGAAGATTTAAGTGGAGCACAATATGATTTTACAAGTGAAACTGCTACGGGCTTACCTTCACAACTTGCAAGTATTGGAGATATTAATTTAGAAGGGACAGAAAACCAGTTACTAAACATTGATGACTTCTTTGATAACTTTGACGAGATTAATTTACAATTTGAAGCAGATGATAGTAACCAACAAATAGTATATAATAGAGGTGAAGCTATTGAAGAATATGACGGAGAAATATATGTAAGCACTACAACTAATAGTAATGACGATATTATTTTAGAAATTGAAGGACGAAACATAGATTATAACAGTGATTTCTCGCTAGATATATGTAACGATGAAGGTTGTAGAAGTGGTGACTTAGACAGAGGAGTTGAAATATTTAACGTTAACGTTGATGAATTAAGTGGAGACCCTGCTGAATTTATTGGAAATATTGGAGATGTTTCAGTTGATGGATTTGGTAATGCTGATGTAATTCCAATATCTGATTTTGCAACAAATTACGATGAGATAAGAGTTTCACTTCCGTTAACTGATTTTTCACAATCAATAGTAGTTGATGAAATTATTTCAAGTGATAGTTACGAAGATGAAAAACATCTAGGTGCATTACTTTCAAGAATAATTGGTGAAGTAGATAACTTACAGTTACAAGGTAGAAACAGAGAGTATAGTGAAGATATTACTATAACTGTTTTAAATGAAAATGGTGTGGATACAAATACTTTTAACTATAAAATTAATCAAAGACCTTCACCTTCAACAATTAATGGGATAAATTTCCCTGACACACTTGAACAAGAAAAAGAAGACACAAACCAATTAATATTTCAAGATTTAATGGATGAAAATAAATATGATGAAATTAATAATGTAAATGTATCATTTTATAGTGATGGTGATGTACGTAACTTATACTTAGATGATGAAGGTGTTGAAACATATGGGTCTATTGACGATAATAGTGAATTATTATTAACACTGCAAAAAGACGAATTATTTGGCAATGTTCAATGGGCTTTATTTTCAAACTCATTTGGTGAATGGGAATATAATGATAAACCTGTTGAAGTAATTATTACATATAACGATGAAACTAGTGATGAGTTCACTATTAATTTCGTTGAAGATGAAACATTTGAAAATGGTAATGGAAATGGTAATGGAAATGGTAATGGAAATGGTAATGGTATAGAACCGGGTGACCCACCGTCATGGTTCCCTCAACCACCTGAGGGTGAGAGAGTATTTTGGGCTATCGCTGTTTTATCATTAGTTGTTGGTCTAGTTGCATTTAGTGGTTTTTATACTCAAAGTAGTTTCTTGGTTACAACAACATTTGGTCTAATTGCGTTTA
>PUKE01000156.1 GCA_003550425.1 Nitriliruptoria bacterium | reverse complement strand
CGCGGCGCGTCACGTCGACGAGCGGCCCTCGAAGGTCTCCAGGGCGCGGTGCACGCCCATCGCGTCGGCCAGGCGGTCGGTGAGGGCGGTGGGCAGCAGGTTGAGCACGGGCACCAGCCGGATCAGCCACGGCAGGCGCACCAGCGGGCGGTCGCGCTCGATGGCGCGCACCGTGGCGTCGGCGACCGGGGCGAGGTCGAGCATGCGCGGCCAGCGCGGCCGCGTCCCAGCGAACAGCCCGGTGTCGATGAAGTAGGGGCACACCAGCGTGTGCGCGACGCCCGGGGCCTCCTGGCGCAGCTCGTGGCGCACCGACTCGTGCAGGCCCACCGCGGCGCGCTTGCTGGCGGTGTAGGCCGAGAGGCGCGCGACCCCGACGCCCTGGAGCCCGACGGCCGAGGCGATCGTGACCACGTGCCCGCTGTCGCGGGCGACGAGGTCGGGCAGCACGCGCTTGGTGAGCAGCAGCGGCGCGACGGCGTTGACGGCGAGCGTCGCGGTGATCGCGTCGTCGTCGAGGTCGGCGAGCCGTCCGGCGCTGGCCACGCCGGCGTTGTTGACCAGGACCGACACGGCGCCGAGCGCCTGGCGAACCGCCGCGAGGCCCGCGTCGAGCTGCGCGGGGTCGGTGACGTCGACCGCGTCGACGTGGGGGCGGCGGCCGGTGGCCGCAGCGACCTCGTCGGCCGCGCGCTCCAGCGCATGGGCGTCGCGGTCCCAGAGGGCGACATGGCCGCCGCGAGCGGCCAGGCGCGTGGCCAGGGCGCGACCGAGGCCACCGGCGCCGCCGGTGATCAGCACGACGCGACCCGCGACGTCGGTCATCGCCTCATCCCCTCGCTGGGCTGGTCGTCGGTCGGCTCCGAGCGCGCGGGCGACGCGGTGGCCGCGGGCGCTCCCGCGGCCGCGGCCACCGCCACCGCTCCCGTCACCGCGCCTGGCAGGTCAGTCGTCGCGCACCTTGAACGAGACCTTGACCTTGCACCGGTAGAGGGCGACCTCGCCGTTCTCGATGGTCATGTCCTGCTCGGACACCTCGGCCACCCGCAGGTCCTCGAGGCTCTCGCCGGCCTTGGCGACCGCAGCCTTCGCGGCCTTCTCCCAGGACTCGTCGCTGGTGCCGATGAGCTCGATGATCTTGTAGACGCTCTCTGCCATGGCGGCTCCTGTTCGCTCGTGGCGATGCTGCCGCCACATCCCACCACAGCGGGCGGGTGGCGCGCACGCACCACGCGGGACCACGCAGGACGAGGCTGGACGAGCGGCGCGTCGGCGCGGTAGGCATGGGGGCCCGACGCGGCTGCGAGGCCCCTCGATGAGCGCTCCATCCGACCCGCCGTCCGGCTCGGAGGCCGATGCGGCGCCGGCCCCGCCATCCGACGCGCCGCCCGCCTCCGAGCACGACGCGCCGCACGCCTCGGCGGCCTCGCCGCGCGATGCCCTCGTGGACGCGCTGCGCGACGCGCTGGGCCCCGAGGCGGTTGCGACCGACCCCGAGGTCCTCGCCTCCTGCGCCCACGACCTGACCGGTCGCTGGCACGGCGCGCCGCGCTGCCTGCTGCGCCCGCGCAGCACCGCGCAGGTGGCCCGGGCCGTGGCGGCCTGCGCGGCGCACGGGGTCCCCGTGGTCGCCCAGGGCGGCAACACCGGGCTGGTCGGCGGGCAGATCCCGACGGCCGGCGAGGCGTGCCTGTCGCTGGCGCGGCTCGACGACCTCGAGCCCGTCGACGTCGCGGCCGGCGAGGTCGTGGTCGGTGCCGGCGCGGTGCTGTCGCAGGTCCAGCAGCACGTGCGCCGGTCCGGCCTGGACGTGCCGGTGGACCACGGCGGGCGCTGGGGCGCCACGATCGGCGGGATGGTCGCCACCAACGCGGGCGGTGCGCGCGCGGTGCGCCACGGCCTGATGCGCGCGCACGTGCGAGGCCTGGAGGCGGTGCTGGCCGATGGGCGCGTGCTGCGTCGCCTCGCGGGGCTGCGCAAGGACAACACCGGCTATGACCTCGTCGGGCTGCTGGCCGGCAGCGAGGGCACCCTCGGCGTGATCACGCGGGTGCGGCTCGGGCTCGTGCCCTGGCAGCCTCGCCGCCTCGTGGCGCTGGTCGGCCTGCCCGACCTCGACGCGGCCCTCGCCCTCCTGGCGGCGCTGCGGGCGCGGGCGCCCGAGCTGCTGGAGGCCGCCGACTTCCTGCACCGCGAGGGCCTGGCGCTCGTGCGCGACCATCACGGCCTGCCCGCCCCGCTGGCGGGGGACTGGCCCGTCCTGGCCGTGGTCGAGCTCGCCGGACCCGACGACCGCGCGGACGCGCTCGCGTCCGCGCTCGAGCACGCGCTGACCGCGGCGGGAGCCGACCCCGAGGCGGTCGCCGTGGCCGACGCGCCCGCCCAGCGCGAGGCCCTGTGGACCCATCGGGACGGGCTGAACGAGGCGATCGCGGCCCGCGGCGTGCCGGTCAAGCTCGACGTCAGCGTCCCGCCGGGGGCGTTGGCGAGCGTGCCCGCGGCCGTGGCCGACGCGGTCGCCGCGGTCGATCCGGCGGCCACCACGCTGACCTTCGGCCACCTCGGCGACGGCAACGTCCACGTCAACGTGCTGTCCGACCACGCCGACGAGGCCGCCCTGACCGCCGCGGTGCTCGAGCTCGTGCTGGCGCGCGGGGGCAGCGTGGCCGCCGAGCACGGCGTGGGCGTGGCCAAGCGAGGCTGGGTGGCGCGGGCCCGCGACCCCGTCGAGGTCGACGCCCTGCGCGCGCTGAAGGCCGCGCTGGATCCCCACGGCGTGCTCGCGCCCGGCCGGCTCGTGCCGTGACCTCGCCGCGGGTGCCGCGCCGCGGGTCAGGCCCCGGCAGCCGGGCCTGCCCGCCGCCCCGTGGGGGCGGTGGGCGCGCCGGGCGTCGTCGCCGTCCAGGTCGCCAGCAGCGTGCGCAGCGCCGCGAGCAGCGCGAGCGGCTGGTCCAGCGGCACGTGATGGTGGGCCGCCGGGATCGACACGCGGGCGAGGTCGGGGCGTGCGGCGCCGGCGTGGGCGAGCACCTCCTCGTCCACGATCGTCGAGTGGGCGCCGTGGATCAGCGCGGCCGGGCAGGACGTGACCGCCAGCAGCGCGCCCACGTCCTGGTCGGCCGGGTCCTCGCTGGTGGCCAGCAGCTCCGGGTCGAACTTCCACGTCCAGCCCTGGGTCGTGGGCCGCAGGCTGTGCTCGGCCACGTGCTCCAGCACGAAGGGCGGTGGCGGCGGCTGCGGCGGGATGAGGCGGAAGTGCGCGCGGGCGGTGTCGCGATCGGGATGCAGGGAGGGCCGCCGGGGCTGGCGCTGCTGCGCGGCCGATCCGCGCTCGTCCTGCGGGGCGTCCGAGGCGCGCGAGCGGGGCGGGCGGATCGGCGCGTCGATGATGGCCAGGCCGGCGACGTCGGCCCTCGCGGCCGCGGCCACCGCCACCAGCCCACCCATCGAGTGGCCCACCAGCACGGGGGGATGGTCGCCGCCGGCGTGCGCGGCGGCGGCGACCACCTCGCGAGCCCACGTGTCCAGCCGGTAGGAGGGCCGGTGGTCCGCGTCGCCGTGGCCCGTCAGGTCCAGGGCGACCACCTGATGCGGCCCGGGTGGCCCGTCGGCGGCCAGCAGCGGGCCGAGGTGATCCCACCACCGCGCGTGCGCCGCGCCGCCGTGGACCAGCACCACCGG
>PUKE01000201.1 GCA_003550425.1 Nitriliruptoria bacterium | reverse complement strand
GACATACCGCACCGTCGAGCCGTTCTTGTTGCGCCGCTGCGTCGTTCGCACGTACATGACCACAACAAGACCACACCACAACCAGCAGCGCAAGCACGCAGCGCCGAAGCGTGTGCCTACAAATCTAGGCCCGCAGCCCGCTCCGCGGCACCCCGCACGCCGCTGACCTGCGGTTTCACCACCACCCCCGGCCGCATGCCCCTACCGACTGCGGAACTCGGGAGGGTGATGGACGGTGGAACACCCCCGCGCGTGCGGGGACGACATGGCGGACCTCCGCTTCCGCTGGCCTTATCGCGGAACACCCCCGCGCGTGCGGGGACGACCTGACCAGCGAGACGTGCGCGGCGGTCGGACCGGGAACACCCCCGCGCGTGCGGGGACGACTTTCCCGTCGGGATGATGCCGCATGGCGTGGAGGGAACACCCCCGCGCGTGCGGGGACGACGTCGTGGTGACGTGTGCGGGCTTCACCCACCGTGGAACACCCCCGCGCGTGCGGGGACGACGTGCCCCTGCTGCTGGCCGACCACCTCGCAAGGGGAACACCCCCGCGCGTGCGGGGACGACTAGACCCACTCCTCGTTCCCCTCGGGGTCGATCGGAACACCCCCGCGCGTGCGGGGACGACGATTTGCAGCGACCAGAGCTCGTGCCACTTGGCGGAACACCCCCGCGCGTGCGGGGACGACGTTGGCGGCCCGCTCGCTGGTGTCGACGAACAGGGAACACCCCCGCGCGTGCGGGGACGACTTATCCGTACGGCCCCCGTACGGTGCGCGTACGGGAACACCCCCGCGCGTGCGGGGACGACGCGCATCGGGTCGTCGACCTCGAGCCGCGCCGCGGAACACCCCCGCGCGTGCGGGGACGACTAGACCCACTCCTCGACGCCGAACGGCGTGATCGGAACACCCCCGCGCGTGCGGGGACGACCTGGACATCGACGGGGCCTACCCGGACGACCACGGAACACCCCCGCGCGTGCGGGGACGACGCGAGGAGCGTCTCGACGCGCTCGTCGACGGCCGGAACACCCCCGCGCGTGCGGGGACGACATCCCCGAGGTCGGCTCGCGGCCGTTGGTGGGGGGAACACCCCCGCGCGTGCGGGGACGACGCAGTGCTCGCATCACCCATTGGACTTGCGAAGGGAACACCCCCGCGCGTGCGGGGACGACCCCATGCGGCTCTGCGTCGTCGACTCGGCCTCGGGAACACCCCCGCGCGTGCGGGGACGACGCCTCCGGTCAGGCGGTCTGCTGCCGCATCTGGGGAACACCCCCGCGCGTGCGGGGACGACGTAGTCGGCGATGACGCCCATGGCGATGTTGTGGGAACACCCCCGCGCGTGCGGGGACGACCTACGCGGAGAGTGACGGTGGCACGCATGGCGCGGAACACCCCCGCGCGTGCGGGGACGACGGCTGCCCTAGCGCCCGCTCACGCTCCAAAGGCGGAACACCCCCGCGCGTGCGGGGACGACCCGACCGGCCTGCCAGCACGTGCCTGTGTCTGCGGAACACCCCCGCGCGTGCGGGGACGACCGACCGGCGAGGACCGCTGCGACCTCGTGACGCGGAACACCCCCGCGCGTGCGGGGACGACGGCCTTCCCCTGGAACCTCCCGGGGCCGGACCCGGAACACCCCCGCGCGTGCGGGGACGACGGTCCTGCCGAGCCCGTCGTCGCTGCGCGCGGCGGAACACCCCCGCGCGTGCGGGGACGACCCATCAGCCAACCCTTCCACCGTCACAGCCACCGGAACACCCCCGCGCGTGCGGGGACGACCGGTGCTGGTAGGACACCTGCACGTCGGCGAGCGGAACACCCCCGCGCGTGCGGGGACGACGGCTGCTTCGAACACGAAGCGCGCCGCGTGTGGGGAACACCCCCGCGCGTGCGGGGACGACCTCACCGGCGACGCCCGCCAGCTGTCGCAGGCGGGAACACCCCCGCGCGTGCGGGGACGACTCCATCCCTCTAGGCCCCGGCAGCGCCGGGGCCGGAACACCCCCGCGCGTGCGGGGACGACCGGCGCGCTTCGTGTTCGAAGCAGCCCCAACGGGGAACACCCCCGCGCGTGCGGGGACGACTCCACGTCGTCGATCAGGTCCAGGCTCGCTGGAGGAACACCCCCGCGCGTGCGGGGACGACTGCTCGGGGCTCCGCCTATTCCAGGCGCTCGAGGGAACACCCCCGCGCGTGCGGGGACGACTAAACCCACTCCTCCGTACCGTCGGGCGTGATCGGAACACCCCCGCGCGTGCGGGGACGACCCACCCCGAGGCGCATCCACCAGCCGCGCCCAGGGAACACCCCCGCGCGTGCGGGGACGACTGCGAGAAGGAGAGACCCTTGCACCAGTAGTCGGGAACACCCCCGCGCGTGCGGGGACGACGTCGCGCGCCTCGACGGCGTCGCGAAGGTCTTGGGAACACCCCCGCGCGTGCGGGGACGACTCACGGTCCAGCTCAGACCGGTACCGCTCGACCGGAACACCCCCGCGCGTGCGGGGACGACTGGCGGGCGTCGCCGGTGAGCAACACCTCAAGCGGAACACCCCCGCGCGTGCGGGGACGACCTCCCAATCCGTTGGGCGTCCCGCTGAGAGCGCGGAACACCCCCGCGCGTGCGGGGACGACTCGACCGCCAGATGGCGGGCCTCACGGCTGCGGGGAACACCCCCGCGCGTGCGGGGACGACGTGACGGCGTGATGCACCACGAGGGCGTCGCGGGGAACACCCCCGCGCGTGCGGGGACGACGCCGGACAGGAGGCCGACTCGCTCGGCTCCAGGGGAACACCCCCGCGCGTGCGGGGACGACGCGTCAGCGACGGTGCTCACTGTCCACCGGACCGGAACACCCCCGCGCGTGCGGGGACGACGCGTCACGCATGCACGCGTGCTCGCGGCGTTGCGGAACACCCCCGCGCGTGCGGGGACGACCGGACCCGTCCGAGCCAAAGCGGCCGTCTCGCGGGAACACCCCCGCGCGTGCGGGGACGACGCGTCACCTGGCGACAGCGACATGCTGTGCCACGGAACACCCCCGCGCGTGCGGGGACGACGATGCGCTGGAGCGCGTCGCGGAGCCGGTACCGGGAACACCCCCGCGCGTGCGGGGACGACATGACGCGGTGCCACTGGCGCGTGTCGGCGTCCGGAACACCCCCGCGCGTGCGGGGACGACTCGGTCCAGTAACGATCGAGCATCTCGCGCGCGGGAACACCCCCGCGCGTGCGGGGACGACGCGCGCGACCCGTTCGGCGGCGGCGACGCGCTGGGAACACCCCCGCGCGTGCGGGGACGACACGGCGTCGAGGCGGAGATCGCCGACTCGCTCGGGAACACCCCCGCGCGTGCGGGGACGACCCGAGGAGCCGCTGCTCGGCTGGGATGTCGGGGGGAACACCCCCGCGCGTGCGGGGACGACAGCGGCCGCCTCGATGAGCACCTCCGCGAGTGGGGAACACCCCCGCGCGTGCGGGGACGACGGGTCGGGTGCGCAGCGACAGCGGCGACCACTCGGAACACCCCCGCGCGTGCGGGGACGACCCCATCGCCTGCCCCTCCCACCAGCGCCAGATCGGAACACCCCCGCGCGTGCGGGGACGACTCGTTGCCGCGTGCGGCCTCGCCGACTCTCTGGGGAACACCCCCGCGCGTGCGGGGACAGGCGAT
>PUKE01000127.1 GCA_003550425.1 Nitriliruptoria bacterium | reverse complement strand
GGGAATGAACAGAAAAGAGACCGAAGATTACATCAGCCACCACCTACAGGTGGCGGGAGGACAGCCGGGCATCTTCACCGAGACAGCCGTCGACAGAATCTACCGCGACACTCAGGGCATCCCCCGCCGCATCAACAACCGCTGCCGGGCGGCTCTGCTGGACGCCTACACCAAGGACAGAAGGATCATCGAGGAGGCCAACATACAGCGGGTGCTGGCTGACTTCGCCGTCGATGCTGAACTGGCTGACTGAGGACTGACTCTTCGCAGCCCGGGGCTTACCCCCGGGTTGCACCATTCCTTCCGATTCAAATAATTCGAGCAACTTGAGACCAGATAAAGATCGCACTAACACCATCATCATTAGTTTGATGAGCGAAAGATAATGTTATAGACAAAGCAAAGTCAATTATTGAACATCGAGCAAGTTGTCAGCTTTTACTCTATCATTGCACAAGTAACTGTCCGAATAAACTGGGCTGTGTGCCAAAGGCATAATCTCGCTGATTTCCTGCTATTAGCAACCTTTTGTCCCCCGAGTTTGAAGACTCCATCAGAGTTCGCGGGTCAAAGGATACAGCTAGGCATCAATGCAGTCTGATTCGATGAAGGAGTGGGATACGGTGGGTGTGCAGCCTGAATGGAGGATGGAATGCCGGTAATCAGCCTTCTACTGCAGGACTTGGTCAACGCCAGGACTACCTACTCAGGCAGGGAGATGGCGGTCGACTCAACCTGATTACTGAAAGCCTGCGGTGAGCCGACAGCCTCCCGCTCTTCGCCCTTGTGCTTCTGCCAGATGATTTTTTGCTTATTGTGGCTGTCTGCATACGCTGATGATTCCGGCACCAACGCCGAAGCTGCGAAATCAGAGTGCAGCTGTGCTGCTGCAGATTGCCCCTTCAGCTGTTCGTATCCGTTTCCTCCGCCTTGACCCCTTCTTTTGTCAGGTAATCTCTTCTTCCGAGCCACCTCCGCGATATAGACTTCAGCCCGATATTTTTCTTGGTCATGATCAGCGTTCTGTTGCACCCGGCAGCAACCCTCTCAGATATCCTTCCGAAGAGAAGCTGCTGGAAGTATCCTTCTTCGGTAGCTCCCACGATAACCAGGTCATAGGCTTCTTCGCCGTCCTTTTCTGAGGCGGGCCGGTTGGCCTCCTCAAGTATTTTCCCGACGACGTCGTCACTTTCCATTATCTTGAGGCGAGACCTGTCTGCATCCAGCCTGGCTGTAACACTTTCCAGCCTCTTTTTGATTTCCTCTGTCGTTGCATCTCCTCTGGCTATGGTCAAGACGGTAACATTTGCGTCAAAGGACTCCGCCAGCAGATTGGCTACTTCTGCCGACAGCTGACTGTGAAAGCCGCCGTTTGTCGGCAGTAGGATATTATTTATGTCTTTGCTGGCTTCTTCGGTGTCCCCCGGTTTTATGACTATGCAGTCACAGGGAGCTCGTTCTATTATGTTATCCAGGTTGCTTCCCATCTCATAGTACTGCTTCTTGATCTTTCCTTTCCAACCCAAGACCAACAGGTCTGCTTCCCGTTCCCGGGCTGAATTGGAGATGGACCTGGCCACGTTTCGCCCCGCTCTCAGAATGGTGTTCACCGGCAAATCTTTTTTCACCATACCGTAAGCATCCTCGAGCACCTTTTGATTGTCGGCGGCGAATTGTTCCGCTTCTGCAAGGGGAGTCTGCTCCGGTACGGCTATCACGTTCAGCAGGCTCATCTCCGCTCCTTTATGATAAGCCAGCTCTTCAGCGTAGCGGAGAAGATGAGAAGCATTCTGCAGGTTGGCGATCGGTACCATGACCTTATAGTCCCGTATTCTGACAGACTTTCTCTCTGCAATGATGGGACTGACTATTTCCTTCCTTGCTCTTTCTTTGATACGGTGTCTCGAATAACCCCAGTAGACAACAAGCCCCAGCCCCAACCAGGTCAGCACCGTGTACCAGGCAATTGGGCTGACGAAGAAAAGCTTGTAGGACAGCATCGCCTGCGCGATGATAGCTATAATCGGTATGTAAGGAAAATAGGGTAGTATGAAGGAATAATTCAACTCATCCCCCCGCTCCTGTCTGATTTTGATGACGGCCACATTGACCATCAGAAACAGCAGGATGAACATGATATCCGCACTCGCTGCGATGTCCTTTATGGGAAGGAACAGCGCAAAGGGTACTATGATCAACCCGGTCACTCCGAGGGCGATGTGCGGAATCCTTCTTGTGTCAGAAATTTTGCTCAATACGGAAGGTAGTTCGTTTTGTCGTCCCAAAGCAAAGGCAACTCGGGTGGCAGAAAAAGTGGTAGCATTAAGAGCTGAGGTAGAAGCAAAAATGGCAGCCAGGCTGATGAAAAATCCTCCGAAGGGGAATAACCCGCCGATAGCCTCGGCCACCCCGAGCTCTCCCATCTGGGCGAACCATTCGGTGACTCCCACCCCCATGGCAGGCGCACCGATTATGCTTGCGAAAGCCATCAAAAGGTAGTTCGTGCATACGATAATAATTGAGTACACGATCGCCTTGGGGATATCTTCTTTGGGGTTGACTGCTTCCTCACCGGCGTGGGTGATAACCTCATAACCTTCAAATCCAATATAGGTAAAGCCCATGGCTGCGATCATGGTTCCCCAGCCGTGCGGAACAAAGACCTCGAAATTCATCAGATTCTCCGGTCGCGTTATGGCTACGTAGACTCCAATCAAACCGATCGTAGCGTTGCAGGATATTTGTGCAGCTGCTATATATCCTGCACTGCCTCCGGTCTGCCGGGCCCCAAGGTAGTTGATGAAGAGGAACAGTACGACAACCCCAACCGCTAAGAGGTTTCGATACAGGCCGGGGTTCTGCTCTATAAACTGCAGAGCCTCGATGTCCAGCTGCCGCAGAAGATTCAACCCGTAACTGCCGAAGGTTGCAGCGTAAAGACTGCCAGCCACTGCCAATGCAAACCAGTTCATCCAGCCAGAGAGGTAGCCGATGAGGCCTCCGAAGGCCTCTCGTATGTATGTATAGACTCCACCTGCGGACGGAAAAGCGGAAGCGAGTTCTGCCATGGCCAGTGCTGAGAATATGGCGATGACTCCGTTGAAGGCTTTTGCCATCAGTATTCCGCCGGTTCCTGCGATGCCGATGCCAATTCCTGTAGCCACAAACACTCCGGCTCCAACCATCATACCCGCACCCAGCATTACCAACTGAAAAAGAGTTATTTCTTGGGATAGCTCAGAATCGTGATAAGGTTCTGAGGTCGCTTCAATCTGATGGTCTTTCTCTCCCATGAATCTACTCCTCTCATAAGCAGCAATAGGCACCCGAATTTATCGTACAGTTCAGCGATGCTCACACGATTAAATCTTGAGCTCCTGCTGAATCTCCCTCAGCCTGCTGAGGTTCTTTCTGCTGATAGTCTCAACAATGCTTTTTGTCTTGAATACAAAAAACCACATGGTGGCATAGGCGCCGATTATGAGCATGATGCCTATGTAGGTCATCAGCTTTCCTCCTCTTTTCAGACATCAATCTGTCATAGTTATCACACTGTTTGTAACATGACAATACCCTTTATGCAAGCAAAAGATTTGTGTGCGGTCCTCCGACAATTCCCTAAATACCCAAGGTCATATCACCCGGCCAGGTAATACCGGACTGCATCCGTAGGCGGTGTGTGGTCTATCTAGT
>PUKE01000189.1 GCA_003550425.1 Nitriliruptoria bacterium | reverse complement strand
GAACACGTGGTCGGGCGTGAGCAGCGACAGCGCCTGCTCGGCGAGCGGGCCGAGGAGGCTCTGGCTGACAGGCCGCAGCGTCCCTCCGGTGAGCATGAGCTCGACGGCAGCGTGGTCGCGGAGCGCGTCGAGCACGCTGACGCCGTTGGTGAGCACCGTCAGTCGGTCGAGCGCTCGCAGCTCCCAGGCGACGAGACCGGTCGTCGTCCCGGCATCGAGCACGACCGAGTCGCCCGAGCGCACCTGGGCGGCGGCCCGACGAGCGATGGCCTGCTTGGCCTGGACGTTGCGCTGGCGCTTCTGGGCCACCGTCGGCTCTCCGGGGCGCGCGGGGAGCGCGCCGCCGTAGGTGCGCTGCACGAGGCCGTCCTGTGCGAGCCGGTTGAGGTCGCGTCGGATGGTCGACTCCGAGACCCCGAAGCGCGCCGCCAGCGCACCGACGTCACGGTTGCCGACAGCGAGCTCGCCCAGGATCTCCTGGCGGCGCTGACTGGTGCTCATGGCGACGGCCCCTGGTCACGAATCCGCATCTGTATGCACGATTCAATCATACAGAAGCCCTTACTTGCATGATGTGAGCATGATGTGGTTGCATCGTTGCACGGTTCAAGCAACAGCCGACCAAGCCGAGACGGACGTCCGCACCGGACCCAACCGCCCAGAGCACCGACAGGAGGCCGGGTATGGAGCTACAGCCGTTGGCTGCGCTGCTGATCGGCATCGCGCTGATCATCGTGCTGATCGTGCGAACACGGGTGGGAGCGTTCCTCGCGCTCCTCATCTCCAGCATGGCCGTGGGCCTGATCAGCGGGCTCCCGCTGGGCGAGACCATCGGGTCGATCACGACCGGGTTCGGCGACACCCTGGCAGCGATCGGCATCGTGATCGGCCTCGGGGTGATGATCGGCAAGCTGCTGGAGGTGTCGGGGGGCGCGGACTCCCTGGCGCAGGCCTTCATCCGCGTCTTCGGGCGTGGCCGCGAGGAGTGGGCGCTCACCGGCACCGGCTCGGTCGTCTCCGTCCCGGTGTTCTGTGACTCCGGCTACGTGATCATGCACCCGCTCGCGCGCTCGCTGGCGCGGACGGCCCAGCGCTCGTTCGTGATGCTGGCCCTCGCACTGGGCGCTGGCATGACCATCACCCACCACATGGTCCCGCCCACGCCCGGACCGCTGGCGGTGGCCGGCATCCTGGACGTCGACCTCGGTCGCCTCATCGTCGCGGGGCTGCTCATCTCCATCCCGATGGTCCCGACGGTGGCGCTGTTCGCGAAGTGGATCGGACCCAAGCTCGACGATCAGGTCGACCCGGAGGTCCGCCAGGTCGTCGATCACGGCGAGCCTGCCGCTCCAGGGACCGGCGGCACGGCGACCGCCACGTCGCAGCAGGCCCAGCGCGAGCAGCAGGCGCCCGGCGCGCTGCGAGCCTTCCTGCCCCTGCTCGTGCCGCTGGTGCTGATCGTCGGCAACACCGTCACCGAGGCGGTCGTCGAGGCGGGCGGCCTCGCCGAGGAGGCCCCGTTCGCGGTGGTGGCCGGGTTCCTTGGGGATCCCGTCACCGCGCTCATCCTCGGGACGCTGATCGCCATCTACACGCTGGTGCCCGCCGCGACCGACCGCAAGCAGGTGCAGCGCTGGCTGGGCGACGGCGCAGCCGCGGCCGGGCTCATCATCCTCATCACGGGCGCCGGCGGCGCGCTCGGCGAGGTGCTGCGCGAGTCGGGCGTCGGCGACGCGCTGGCCGACGCCGTGCTGGAGCTGCCGCTGCCCGCCTACATCATCCCGTTCCTGGTCGCCACCCTGGTCCGCTTCGCGCAGGGGTCGGGCACGGTCGCGATGATCACCGGCGCGTCGCTGACCGCTCCCCTGGTGCCCGGGCTGGGCCTGGACCCGCTGATCGCCGCGCTCGGCGTGTGCATCGGCTCGATCTTCTTCAGCTACTTCAACGACTCCTACTTCTGGGTCGTGACCCGGTTCACTGGCCTGGAGGGCACCGCCGCGCTCAAGGGCTGGAGCGGCATCACCACCGCGCTGTGGGCGGTCGGCTTCGTGTTCTTGAGCATCGCCGCGTGGATCCTGTGAGCCGATGAGCGCTCCTGCCCTGCCCGTGCTGGTCGTCGCCGACGACCACACCGGCGCCAACGCCACCGCGGGGCGACTGGCGGCCCGCGGGGTCGAGGCGGTCACGCTCCCGGCCGTCGATGGCGACGCCGCGGCGGTCGACGCGACGCTGCGCGACCGGCATCCCACGGCAGTGGTGGTCAGCACCGCGTCACGCCACGTCGAGCCCCAGGCGGCGATGCTCGCGGTGCGCCGTGTGCTCGCGTCGCTGCCCGCCGCCAGGATCGTGTCCAAGCGCATCGACACGACGCTGCGCGGCAACATCGGCAGCGAGCTCGACGCGGTGCTGCGCGCCGAGCTCGCGGCGGGGCGCCAGGCGACCGCGCTGGTGGTCCCTGCCCACCCTGATGGCGGGCGCACGACCGTCGGCGGCGTCCAGCTGGTCGATGGTCAGCCCGTGACCACCAGCGAGGCCGCTGCCGACGCTCGTCGGCCCGTGCGCGCCTCCCGGGTCACGGCCGTCCTCGCCGAGCAGATGGACCAGCGGATCGCCGAGGTCGACATCGACACCGTGCGCGCCGGCGGGGCCGCGCTGTCCACGGCGCTCGCGGCCGACGCCGAGGTGATCGTGGCCGACGCGGTGGACGACGGCGACCTCTCGCGCCTCGCCCACGCCGCCGTCACGGTCGCCGAGCGGACCGGCCGACGGTGGGTCCCCTGCGACCCGGGCCCCTTCACGGCCGCGTTCGCCGACGCAGCGGGCGCGCTCGGCGCGGCTCCCGGCGCCGTGCTGGCGCTGGTCGGCAGCGTCACGTCCGTGACGCGCGCGCAGCTCGCGTCGCTGTCGCAGCGGCTGCGCGTCGCCGTCGTCCCCGTCGACGTGGCCGATCTCGACGGCGCCGCCCTCGCCCGGCGCCTCGCCGCAGAGGCGCACCGGGAGGACGTCGACGTGGTCGCGGCGGCCACGGCCCCCCATGGCGCGCACGTCCGCAGCGACCTCGATGCCGCCGCCGCCGATCGCATCGCCGTGGAGCTCGGACGTGCCCTGCGCACCTGCATGGAGCACACGTCGCCGGCTGGCCTGTACCTGACCGGGGGCGACGTCACCGCTGGCGCGCTCGCCGCGCTCGACGCCGACGGTCTCGCCGTGGACCGCGAGATCCTCCCGCTCGCCGTCCTCGGCCGCGTGCTCGGTGGCCCCCACGCGGGCACCCTCGTGGCCACGAAGGGCGGTCTGGTCGGCGGCGCCGACGCGGCCGCACGCTGCATCGACGAGCTGCGCGCCGCCGCCCGCGTCCGTGACCCGTCAAGGAGCACCCCACCATGACCACGCCGCCCATCGCCGTGACCGTTGGAGACCCGGCTGGCATCGGCCCGGAGATCATCGCCCGCAGCGTCGCCGACATCCCCGCGGACGGGTCGGCGCGCCCGCTGGTGGTGGGCGATGCTGCCGCGATGCGCCGCGGGATCGCTGCCTGCGGCCTCGACCTGGCGGTGCGCCCGGTCGCCGCCCCGGACGACGCCGCCTTCTCGCCCGAGGCCATCGACGTGCTCGACCTGGGCATCACCGGCGACGACCTGCCGTGGGGCGAGGTCTCCGCGAGCGCCGGACGGGCCGCGCTCGCAGCGATCGAGGCCGCCACGCG
>PUKE01000080.1 GCA_003550425.1 Nitriliruptoria bacterium | reverse complement strand
TGCAAAAAGATATGTTAGCAGAAATGTTTACAAGACAGGTAATTTTTCAGAATAGGGTTTATGGGGAAAAGCTTCCTTCTAACGACATCGATGTGGAACAAGCTAAGGGCCAAATAATAGCGATAATTGCGGAGATAGGTGAAATTCTTGAAGAATGGCAAGATTGGAAAACCTGGCGAGAGAATCCCCCTGAATACGACAAATCAAAACTTGTATTTGAGATCGCAGACTTATGGCATTTTGTTATCAACCTAACTCTATATTTCGGTATTGGGCCACGAGAACTCTATGCTGCTTTTGTAGAAAAGAACAATGAGAATCATAATAGGCAGAATAGGGGGTATTAAGTGGGAGAGGAGGATTCTGTGTCAAAATACGAGATTTGTGTAATTGGCGGATTAGGCAGGATTGGATTTCCTTTAGCTTTGATGTTCGCGGATTCTGGTTTTTCCGTTTCGATCTATGATGTTGACAAAGACAGAGCTATGGAGTTTTATCACGGAACTATTGATGTTAGGGAAAAAGATCTTCAGGAGATTTATGAGAGAGTTAGTGTTGGCGTCTATACGGAAGAGATTCCACTTTCTAGGATATATATGCTCTGTATTGGGACTGAGCTTGACAAGTTTTCTGTGCCTAGAACCTCTCTAATTGACTTTGTTAAGGAGAACAAGAACACCTTGAGTGAGGGTCTCGTAGTGATTAGGAGCACTTTGTACCCAGGCGCTACTAAAGTTATTTCAGACATTTTGGGAACTGACGTAGCTTATTGCCCTGAACGGGTTGCTGAGGGTAAGTCTTTCCAAGAGATTCCTGGTTTACCCCAAATAGTTGGAGTTTACTCACACAACGTTTGTCAACGCCTTAAAACAGTTTTTGGCAGTATTTGTGAAGAAGTTGTTTGCTCGAGCCCAGAAGAAGCAGAGTTTGCTAAGCTTTTCTGTAATGCGTACAGGTATATTCACTTTTCAATTGCTAACGAATTCTATCAGATTTGTGAAGATGCAAATGTAAACTTTGCAATCGTTAGATCCTTGATGAGAAACAACTACCCAAGGGCAGAGACTTTTCCTGATGCCGGTTTCGTTGGCGGTTATTGTTTGAGAAAAGATACCTTGCAACTAACTAGCTCTAGCTTAGGTGGAGTTGCTGCAAAAGTAAACGAGGGTTTGGCTGATTTTTTAGTAAATTCTTTGGGTGAGTTGAGTGGTGTCAAAGTTGGCTTGCTAGGAATGGCTTTTAAGCCCAATTCCTCAGACACTAGGGATTCTCTTTCGTTCAGGGTTAAGAAGCTTTGTGAATTAAGAGGCGCGATAGTTAGTTGTTATGATCCGATTGTTGGTGACCCGAGATACTTGGACAAACAAGGTGTTTTTGAATCGGATATAGTGATTGTTTGTACTATGCATCATAGCTTTGGTGAGGACATTTTGCGCCTCAGAAATAAGGGCAAAAAAGTAGTAATCGCTGGGGCTAGGACAAAATAGTGGGAAGGGTGTTATGATGGAAACAGTGTTGGTCACAGGCGACAGAGGGTTTGTTGGCGGTTATATAGTCAGGGAGTTGCTTTCTGAGCTGTACTCGGTTGTGGGAATAGATAACGAGAGTAAGTATGGTTTTACTCGAAGGCCACACGATGGTTCAAATAAATACCTTTCATTACGGCAGGACGTCAAGGAGACCAGTTATCTTAAGAGACAATTGATAAACTTTCGACCTAGATATTTGATAGCAAACGCTGCGATGGTTGGAGGTGTCAAATACTTCCACGACTATGCTTATGACTTAATTTCTGAAAACGAGAAGATTATTGCTTCTACTTTTGACGCTGCTTTGTCTGTGTTTGACCTCGGGTTTTTAGAGAAGATTGTGGTTGTTTCTTCCTCAATGGTTTTTGAGAGCCACGATTCTCCGTATGACGATGTAGTTGGTCCTAAGTTGGTTCCCAAATCGTCTTATGGTTTTCAAAAACTGTCTTCTGAGGTTTTTGCTAAAGCTGCTTGTGACCAATACGGCTTGCCTTACACTATCGTTAGACCATACAATTGCGTTGGGACTGGAGAATATGATGCGTTTGTTGGTAAGGAGCAAGCCAACGAGGCTGTGTCTCATGTTATCCCAGATTTTGTTAGAAAAGTTTTGCTCTTTTGCGACCCCATTCGAATTTATGGTGATGGAAATCAAGTTCGTTGTTTTACCCACGGTAGGGACATTGGTAGAGGAATAAGATTGTGTATGGAAAAACCAGAGGCAAATGGTGGAGCTTTTAATATCTCGTCTAGCGAGAGTGTGACCATGATAGAGCTTTTGTCTAATATTCTAGAATGCTGTGGGAGACAACTGAGCGAGACTAGAATTGAGTTTGAGGAAGGATTTGAGCACGACGTGCAAGTTAGAATTCCTAAAGTTGGCAAAGCAAAAGAGATTTTGGGTTTTGAAGCTCAAGTTTCTTTGGAAGAGACAATATGTGAGGTTGTTGATTGGATGAAGAGAAGATACAAACATTTAGGATATGATTGAGATAGTTGTGAATCACTTTATGGGAGAGAGGCTTTGTGAGAAACTTAAAAGCAGAGGAAAAAGCTCACAGATTAGAGTTATATGACCAAGGATTGAGCGATAGCGCGATAGCAAGTTTGTTAGGTATATCTCGCCCTTCTGTTAGCAAATGGAGAAAATGGAATAATTTGCCACCAAACGTCTTACAAGGCAACCCACATTGCCAGTTCGATCAGATACGGTTTTTGATATGGCAAGGGGTTTCTGATGGAGAGATAATTAAAAGACTTGGTCTTAGGTTAGAAGATCGTGGACTAGTGATAAACCACAGGTTAAGGTTAGGTTTTCCTGGTTTCCAAAATAGGCGTTGGGCTGATAGAGAAAAAGCTATTGCTTGCAGATTGTATGTTGAGGGTTATACGGGGCCAGAAGTAGCAAAAGCTTTACATCGCACTAAGGGAGCAATTTATATGATGTTGAGGAAGGTAGATAGATTCAAGCTGGCTAAGCAAGTGCGATGGGGGGAATGCGAACCTTATCTTGCGAACTTGGGTGAAGATGAATGAGGCTGTGCTGGAGATTTTCAAATACAAGAAGGAGGTTGAAAAGCATGGGAAAAGAGCCTCTGGAGAAAAAACTCGACCGGATTGGGGTCGACATGATTAAGGGCGGTGCCGCTGCGTCTAAATTGGGCTGGTCGTTTACGTTGTTGTTGGCGATCCCGATCTTACTAACACTGGTTTTGGGGCCTTTTGGATTGGTGCTAGGGATTATTGTTGCGATATGGGTAGGAACAAACATGATAAAACGCATGACTAATAGCACTGAGGTGCAGGATGAGGCAGAAGACGAAGAAGATGCGGAATGGCGCGAAGTAGTGTGGAAAGGAAAGAGGGGATAAACGTGAACTGCTACCTGCGCTGTCAGTTTTGTGGGGACAACCGGATCAAGCTCAAGGTGGAATTTTTAACGGATGAACCAACTGAATTGGAGTTAAAAGCAGTTTGCGCAAGTTGCGCTACGGAAGTAACGTGTTTTGTAAAGAGCGTGTTCCGTAAAGACCCCCTAAAATGGGAGAAGGTGGAATAGGTTAAGTAAAGGAGGTGAATAAGATGTGGGTTGGGTTCGCATCAGGGATTGTGGTGGGGGTAATAGTAGGATGGTTTATGCACATACGTTATCGTCAGAAACAATGAACTGAAGCTACGGTAGATT
>PUKE01000170.1 GCA_003550425.1 Nitriliruptoria bacterium | reverse complement strand
GCCTGCCGCGCGGCGTGCGCCTCGGCGAGGCCATCCGCCACCTCCAGGCGCTGGGCTCGACCGTCATGCTGATCAGCCGGCGCGGCAAGAACGGGCAGGCCGCCGCCGACGTCGGCGTGGGCCTCACGCGGGCCAGCGGCCGACCGCCCTGGGGCGCCGACCTGGTGCTCGGGCGCGAGCTGGTCGATGCCGTGACGGTGATCCGCGCGGTGCCCGCCGCCCACGCCGTCAGCCAGCGCAGCGCCTGGTTCGCCGCCGGCGGCTCGGGGCTTGGCGCGCTGATGGCGCTGAGCGGGCCGCGCCAGCAGGGCGGCTCGCGCACCCTGTTCGCGGTCAACGGTGCGGCTGGCGCCGCGCTGATCGCCGGCACGTGGGCCGCGCTCGAGGTCGCCAACCAGCGCGTGCCGCGCGTGCGGCGCCACGCCCCATGGCACGCGATGAGCGTCGAGGAGACCCTCGCGCGCCTGGGATCCAGCCCCGAGGGCATGGCCGAGCGCCCTGCCGTGCAGCGCCACCGCACCCTGCGCGGCGGCGAGCGCGAGATGGGCGCCGCCGAGCCGTTCCTGGCCGAGCTGGCCAACCCCCTCAATCCGGTGCTGGGCGTGGGGGCCGCGCTGTCGGCGGCCGTGGGCTCGATGGTCGACGCGAGCATGGTGCTTGGCCTGATCGGCATCAACGCCGCCGTCGGCGGGGTGCAGCGCCTGCGCGCCGATCGCGCCGTGGCCGCGCTGATGGACCGCAGCGCCCAGCCGGTGCGCGTGGTGCGCGGCGGCGAGGAGCAGGTGCTGCTCGAGGATCGCCTCGTGCCAGGTGACGTGATCGTGCTCTCGGCCGGCGAGCCGGTGCCCGCCGACTGCCGCGTCCTCGAGGCCGACGGCCTGGAGGTCGACGAGTCGTCGCTGACCGGTGAGTCGCTGCCCGTGGCCAAGCAGGTCGCGGCCACCCCTGACGCCCCGCTGCCCGACCGCGCGTCCATGCTCTACGAGGACACGGTGATCGCCGCTGGCAGCGCTCGCGCGGTCGTCGTGGCCGTGGGCGAGGACACCGAGCTGTCCCGCGCGCTCGAGGACACCGACCGCGCGCCCGAGTCGGGGGTCGACCGCCGTCTCGCCGAGCTCACGCGCCGGATCGTGCCCCTGGCCGGTGCGGCGGGCGCGGGCGTGACCGTCGCCGGGCTGCTGCGGCGCTGGCCGATCCGCGACGTCGCCGGTACCGCGGTGAGCCTCGCGGTGGCCGCGGTGCCCGAGGGCATGCCGTTCCTGGCCTCGGCGGCCCAGATCGCCGGTGCGCGACGCCTGGCCGACCGCCGGGCCGTGGCCCGCAACCCGCGCACGATCGAGGCGCTCGGCCGCGTCGACACCCTGTGCGTGGACAAGACCGGCACGCTGACCGAGGGCCGCATGCGGCTGCGCGCGGTCAGCGACGGCACCGAGGTGCACGCGGCCACGGGCGCGGCAGGCACCGAGCTGCCCGCGCACGCGCGCCGCGTCCTCGTGGCCGTCTGCCGGGCGGTGCCCGAGCTCGACGCCGACGACGTCGCCCACGACCAGACCGAGCGCGCGCTGCTGGAGGGGGCGCAGGCGCTGGGCATCAGCGCTGCCGACGCTGGCGGCTGGCGCGAGCGCGAGGACCTGCCCTTCGAGCCGAGCCGCAGCTTCAGCGCTGCGCTCGGCTCGGTCCGCGGCGGTCACCGCGTGGCCGTCAAGGGGGCGCCCGAGGCGGTCCTGGCGCGCTGCGCCCGCTGGCGACGCAACGGCTCGACGGTGGCCATGACGCCCGAGCGCCGCAGCGCGCTGGTGGCCCATGCCGAGGAGCTCGCCGCGCGTGGCTGGCGCGTGCTGGCGGTGGCGGAGCGCGCTGCCGAGCCGGGCAACGGCGACCTCGACCCCGACGCGCTCGACGGCCTGACCCTGCACGGGTTCACCGCGCTGGCCGACCCGGTCCGCCCTGCCGCCGCCGAGGCGATCGCGGGCGTTCGCCGCGGCCACGTCCGCCCGGTCCTCGTCACCGGTGACCACCCGGGCACCGCCGCCGCGGTGGCCGAGGAGCTCGGCATGGTCGACGGGCGCGTGGTCAGCGGCAGCGAGCTCGACGCGCTCGACGACGCCGCGCTCGATGCGATCGTGCAGGACGTGGCGGTCTTCGCGCGCGTGGCCCCCGCGCAGAAGGTGCGGATCGTGGCGTCGCTGCAGCGCCACGGGCGGGTGGTCGCCATGACGGGCGACGGCGCCAACGACGCGCCGGCCATCCGGCTGGCCGACGTCGGGGTGGCCCTGTCGCGGCGGGCGACCGCCGCCGCGCGGGAGGCCTCGGACCTGGTGGTCACCGACGACCGCGTGGAGACGCTCATCGATGCGATCGTCGAGGGCCGCGCCCTGTGGGGCTCGGTGCGCGAGGCGCTGGCGGTGCTCGTCGGGGGCAACCTCGGCGAGATCGGCTTCACGGTCCTGTCGAGCCTGGCCAGCACCGGCGCGCCGATGAACGCCCGTCAGTTCCTGCTCGTCAACCTGCTCACCGACCTGGCGCCGGCGATCGCCATCGCGATCCGGCCGCCCAAGGACGCCTCCACCGAGGCGCTGCTGCGCGAGGGCCCCGAGGCGTCGCTGGGCGCCCAGCTCACCCGCGACATCACCGTGCGTGCGACCACCACGGCGCTGGGCGCCTCGGCGGCATGGTTCGCCGCGCGAGCCACCGGCCGCGCCCAGCGCGCCAGCACCGTGGCGCTCGTCGCGCTCGTGGGCACCCAGCTCGGGCAGACCGTCGCCGCCGGCGGGATCCGGCGCCCGCTGGTGCTCGTCACCGGCGTGGGCTCGGCGGCGGTGCTGGCCGGGATCGTCCAGACGCCCGGCGTCAGCCAGTTCATGGGCTGCACCCCGCTGGGGCCGCTGGGATGGTCGCAGGCGGCCACCGCCTCGGTGGTGGCCACGGCAGGCTCGCAGGCGGCCTCGTGGTGGCTGGCGCGCGCTCGCCCGCTGGAGCGCGGTCATGGCGCTGCCGCCGGCGCCCGCGACGCCGCGAGCGTCTAGACCAGCTCGGCCACCGACTCGACCACGCGCGTGGGCTGGAAGGGGTGGCGCTGCACCTGGTCCCGGTCGGTGATGCCCGACAGCACCAGCACGCTGCGCAGCCCCGACTCGACGCCGCCGATGATGTCGGTCTCCATGTTGTCGCCGACCATCACGGCCTCGTCGGAGTGCGCGCCGACGAACCGCAGCGCCGAGCGCACCATCAGCGGGTTCGGCTTGCCGATCGGGTAGGGCTGCACGCCCGTCGCAGCGGTGACCATCGCCGCCACGCTGCCCGTCGCAGGGACCAGCCCATTGGGGGACGGCGCGACGGCATCGGGGTTGGTGGTCACGAACCGTGCGCCCTGGTCGACCAGCCGGATCGCACGGGTGATCGCCTCGAAGCTGTAGGTGCGCGTCTCGCCGACCACCACGTAGTCGGGGTCGCGGTCCACGAGGGTGTAGCCGACCTCGTGCAGCGCGGTGGTCAGGCCCGCCTCGCCCACGACGTAGGCGCTGCCGTGCGGGCGCTGGGTCGACAGGAACCAGGCGGTGGCCAGCGCCGAGGTCCAGATGCGGTCGGCGCCGATCGGGATGTCGATCGCCTGCAGCCGCGAGGCGAGCGTGCGCGGGGTGTGGATCGGGTTGTTGGTGAGCAGCAGGTGCGCGAGGCCCTCGCGCTGCAGCCGGCGCACGAACTCGGGCGCGCCCGGGATCG
>PUKE01000199.1 GCA_003550425.1 Nitriliruptoria bacterium | reverse complement strand
GGAGGTGAATAAAGATGGACAAAAAAGAATACCAGGAAAAGCTGGAAGCGCAAATTAAGGAATGGCAGGCAGAGGTAGAAAAGCTCAAAGCCCAGGCCCAGAAAAAAAGCGCTGAGACCAAAATAGAATACAAGGATCGGATCAAAGAACTGGAACAGAGAGTAGAGCGTCAAAGAGAAAAGCTGGATGCAATGAAAGAAGCAGGCGAAAGCAAGTGGGAAGATCTAAAAAAAGAAGTTGAAAAAGAGACTAATGAAATCAAGGCCCAGCTAAGAGATATCTTCTCATAAAAAATTGAAGAAAGCCAGCTGATTTATGAAGGACAGTTTCCCGGTTGTTACCGGAACTGTCCTTCATTTTTTATGAACGGGATTATACCGGTGTCAATAATATCGGTGGCATTAAAACTGGGAATATCAAATAACCAGCGAACTATGCCTGAGCCGTTACAGCACAATTTTTATGTAGCACTATATTACCACTAGATACTATACTTTTGGGTGATGTTTTAGCCTTAAAAAAAGGTTATTAATATACTAAGGATATTTATTTGTGATGAAGATTTTTTATAAATGTTAAAAGAATTATTACAATGCCCTTGAAGGAGTGATAAAGCCAAAAAAATACTTACAGGTTTCCGGCTATACGCCTGTAAAACGTGCACCAGTTTTTATTATTTTTCCTTACAAGTCGTTATATTTTAGTATAAAGGTGGTTAGAAAAAGAGTGAAAAAAATATTTTTGGTTTTAGCTATCCTGATGTTTTTGATGTGTCTGACGACAACTGCAATTGCTGCCCCTAGAGAATGGATATCGAAAGAGGTAGATTCAGGAATTGCTTATGCCGATCAAGGTTACCTCTTGGGCTGGGATTCTTACTGGCATGTGGTGCCCAACCCGGGCCCCAACCAGGTTTACCGGTCGTTGTATGATTTGCTGTTGGCCGAAACTTCCCTTGAAGCATCTGACTTAGCCGGGCTTTCGGCATCAGAATTGCGCGATGTGGCACACGATCTGGGTTTAGCCTATTATGTAACCAGGCTGGAAGGCTTAACCGATCAGATCTGGGCCGCCCAGGTTGAAGCAGACCCTGGTTTCTCAGGTGCCTTGCAGCAGGATTTTGAAGCAGCCTACGGATCCTTTGGTGGGTACCTTGAGGACCCCGATGCTGATATCCCCGGGAGTGTCGACGGCCGCTCCGGAGAAGATTTCTGGTACTTCCAGCCTGATGAGGATGGTTATTTAGATATAATCACCGGCGAAGATTATGTCGGCAACTATTTCCATATCGACCAGTTTGCCCGTACTTCCCAGGGTACCACCAAGCGCTACATTGACATCAGCAGCCCCTTTTCTGGCACTTATCTGTATGAGGATATGGTCATAACAGGAAGATCTGAAGTAACCGATGAATTCTCTATGACCAACATCGAACCCGGCGAGATGGTGGTGGATATGTGGTACGAGTTATTTTAGTTTTATCAAACCAACCAACAAAATTAAAGACACTAACAGCAGATTTTGCTGAAAAAGGAAGGTGTTTAAAATTTCTAAGAAAATTATGACAGTAGCGCTTACTCTAGTTTTTATACTGTCCATGGTCACCCCGGTTTTTGTGATGGCTCATTCTGCAGACCAAAATATGACTCATACTGCAGATTACAAATGGGACGGGACAGTAAGCATGGATAGACAGGTCGGTCATATCTGTAATACCGGGGCCGAGCAAAAGGTGCAAATTACAGGTGACGGCCAGATGGACCGGTTTTCAGATATCATTATGTCCAAAGGCAAGCTGACGGTTGAAGATTACAGCGACTTTGTTACTGCTGAAGATGCAACGCATAACTTGACTGTAACAAGCGTGATCGAGTTGTGTGCTCCACCTAAAACGGAATATACTACCACGCATTATGTGCCGGTTGATCCGGCAGTGCCCGATGATCCCGCAATATCGCTTACGAAAACAGCCGATCCCGAAACTTATGAAAGCGAAGGCGATGAAATTACCTATACCTTTACGGTAGAGAACACCGGTGGTGTGACCTTGACTGATGTGACGGTTACCGATCCGCTGTTTGAATTGGAATTTGATGCCGGCACTTTGGCCCCTGGTGAAAGCGAAGTGTTTATTTATGAGTATGAGATTACCGCAGCTGACATGGAGGCCGGGTCGATAGAAAATATCGCCACCGCCACAGGTGTAGATCCGACCGGCGAAGAGGTTTCAGACAGCGATGATGCGCTGGTAATTCGTGTAGACCCGATCGAACCCGGTGAACCGGACATATCGCTTACAAAAACCGCCGATCCCGAAGAATATGAAAACGAAGGCGATGAAATCACCTATACCTTTACGGTAGAGAACACCGGTGATGTGACCTTGACTGATGTGACGGTTACCGATCCGCTGTTTGAATTGGAATTTGATGCTGGCACTTTGGAGCCTGGTGACAGCGAAGTGTTTACCTATGAATATGAGATTACCGCAGCTGACATGGAGGCCAGGTCGGTAGAAAATACCGCTACCGCTACAGGCTTGGATCCGACCGGAGAAGAGGTTTCAGACAGCGATGATGCGCTGGTAATTCGTGTAGACCCGCTCGTACCCGGTGAACCGGACATATCGCTTACCAAGACAGCCGATCCTCAGACTTACTCGGATGTAGGCGACGAGATCACCTATACCTTTACGGTAGAGAACACCGGTGGTGTGCCCTTGACTGATGTGACGGTTACCGATCCGCTATTTGATTTGGAATTTGGTCCGATTACGGAATTGGCCCCTGGTGAAAGCGAAGAGTTTACCTATGTTTATTTAATTACTGAGGAAGATATTGAAGCCGGAGAAGTGGAGAACATAGCTACTGCCACCGGTACGGATCCGGAGGGTGACCCGGTAACCGACACTGATGAAGAAACAATTGAGTACGTTGACCCTGATGCTCCTGCCATATCGCTTACCAAGACAGCCGACCCTCAGACTTACTCGGAGGTAGGCGACGAGATCACCTATACCTTTACGGTAGAGAACACCGGTGGTGTGCCCTTGACTGATGTGACGGTTACCGATCCGCTATTTGAGTTGGTATTTGGTCCGATTACGGAATTGGCCCCTGGTGACAGCGAAGTGTTTACCTATGTTTATTCAATTACCGAGGAAGATATTGAAGCCGGAGAAGTGGCGAACATAGCTACTGCCACCGGTACGGATCCGGATGATGAAGAAGTGAGCGACGATGATGAAGAAACAATTGAGTACGTCGACCCGGATGACCCTGCAATATCGCTTACCAAGACAGCCGACCCTCCGACTTACTCGGATGTAGGCGACGAGATCACCTATACCTTTACGGTAAAGAACACCGGTGGTGTGCCCTTGACTGATGTGACGGTTACCGATCCGCTGTTTGATTTGGTATTTGGTCCGATTACGGAATTAGCCCCTGGTGACAGCGAAGTGTTTACCTATGTTTATTCAATTACCGAGGAAGATATTGAAGCCGGAAAAGTGGTGAACACGGCCACCGCTACCGGCACATCCCCGGATGATGAAGAAGTGAGCGACGATGATGAAGAAACAATTGAGTACGTCGACCCGGATGACCCTGCAATATCGCTTACCAAGACAGCCGACCCTCAGACTTACTCGGATGTAGGCGACGAGATCACCTATACCTTTACGGTAGAGAACACCGGTGGTGTGCCCTTGACTGATGTGACGGTTACCGATCCGCTATTTGATTTGGTATTTGG
>PUKE01000153.1 GCA_003550425.1 Nitriliruptoria bacterium | reverse complement strand
GGGATCCTCCGGGACGGGTCGAGGGCTGGTGGACTGCCTCGCGGCCCGTGGGCCGCCCGGCAGCGCAGCGGAGGATGCAGCGCCAGCCGCGCCCACGACGGCACGGTCACGGCCCAGCAGCAACCAGGCGCCAGCAGCACCGGATTCGCGCTCGCTCGACCGGCGTCATCGCAGGTCACGAGAGAGTCGAGGGCCGAGCCGGCCCGAATGCCGTCGCGAGATCGTCACGGTCTGACCCAGGTGCAGGTCGCGGCGGCCACGGCACGCGCGCCGCGACCGGAATCCCGCTCGCCGCCCCATGACGCCGCAGGTCAGCGGGCCAGCGACCGCCCGCCTTCTGCGTGCCGGGCACGCGCTATCCATGTCACAGTCGCGCGCCAAGCGCACGCCGAGTGCGCGCGGTGCCGCGTGCGCCCCCGCGCAGCCCGCTCAGCCCCACAGGCGCGGCCCCAGCCCCGAGGGCCGCTGGATGCGCCGGGCGAGCGCCTGGGTGAGCACGTCGCGGCCGGCGACCAGCGTCAGCCGCTGCGTGGCGCGGGTGAGCCCGGTGTAGACGAGCTCGCGGGTGCAGATCGGCGAGTCGCGCGGCGGCAGCACCACCACGGGGTGGGCGTACTGCGACCCCTGGCTCTTGTGCACCGTGGTGGCGAAGGTGGTCTCGTGCGCGGGCAGCCGCGAGGGCCGCAGCAGTCGCGGCGCGCCCTCGCGGTCGCGGAAGGCCACGCGAGGTGGCGCCTCGAGATCCCCGGGGTCGGCGATGACCACCCCGACGTCGCCGTTGGCGAGGTCGACGTCCCACGCGTTCTCGGTCACCAGCACCGGGCGCCCCGGATACCAGGCGGCGCCAGCACCCGGCGCGGGCACTGCCGCGACGCGCGCCGACAGGTCCCGCTGGATCCGCTCGTTCCACCAGGCCACGCTCGCTGGACCGCGTCGGTGAGCGCAGAGGACCCGCACGCGCTCCAGGCCCTCCAGCGCCGCCTCGGCGTCGCCGTCGGCCGCGGCGCCGGCGACGTCCGCATAGGCCGCCACGATCCCCGCGACGACGGGAGAGGGCGCGGGCTCACGAGCCCCGCCGGCCGCCCACGTCACCGGCGCCTGCGGGTCGTCGTCCAGCGCGTCGAGCGTCGCGAGCGCGGGCTCGGGCTCGTGGTCGAGGTCGCGGATGGCGGTGGCCAGGCGCCCGATCGCGGTGTCGGCGCCGAAGCGGTGCGCGCGCGTCAGCCGGGTGATCGCGTCGCGGATCGGCGGCCCGTCGCCGTCGGGCTGCACGGTCTGGCCGCTCGCGGCGGTCAGGCGCTGCGCGACCGGTGGCGAGTGTCGCGGGGCCGCGTCGGGGGCGTCGGCGCCGGCGAGGTCGCCGAGCACCGCGCCGGCCTCGACGCTGGCGAGCTGGTCACGATCGCCGAGCAGCACCAGCCGCGCGTGCGGTGGCACGGCGTCGACGAGCTTGGCCATCAGCGGCAGCGAGACCATCGAGGCCTCGTCGACCACGACCACGTCGACGGGCAGGGGAGTGGACGCGTCGTGGCGAAAGCGGCTCGGTCGCCCCGGGTCGACGCCCAGCAGCCGATGCAGCGTCCGCGCGGGCGTGCTGGTCAGGCGCGCGCGCGTGGCCGCCGACAGCGGCAGGCGTGCGGCGGCCTCGGCGATCGCCTCGGTGAGCCGCTGGGCGGCCTTGCCGGTCGGCGCCGCCAGCGCGATCCGCGGCGGTGCCTCGCGGCCGGCCAGGTCGAGCAGCGTCGCCAGGACCGCGGCGACGGTGGTGGTCTTGCCGGTGCCGGGCCCGCCGGTGATGACCGCCAGGCGGTGCGCCGCGGCGCTGGCCACGGCGAGACGCTGGCGGTCGGGCTCGTCGCCACCACCGATCTCCAGCGCCTCCAGCGTGGCCCGCACCCCGGCGGGGTCAATGTCCTCGACCGCATCGCCCGCCCGTGCGGCGAGCGCCGCGGCCAGCCGTTGCTCGTAGCGCCAGTACCGGTCGAGGTAGAGCCGACCGCGCCACCACACCAGCGGAGGCACCGCGCGCCCGGCAGCGACCTCGCCATCCACCTCGCGCTCGGCGTCGGCCTCGTCGTCGACGACGCGCACCAGCGCGCTCGCCGCGACCGCCTCGGCCCAGGTCGAGGGGTCGGGCCAGTGGTCGTGCAGCGTCGTCGCGGGATCCGCATCGCCGCCGACCTCGGCGACCACGTGCGAGGCCACGCGCGACAGCTCCACGCAGACATGGCCGACCCGCGGTGCGCGCACCGCCAGCGCCGCGGCGAGCACGACCTGCCAGTGCTCCTCGGTGTGCTCGTCGTGCAGCTGGGCGAGGCGCACGGCGACATCGACGTCGGCCGCGGCGAGCACGCCCGCCTCGCGAAACGGGCGCAGCTGCGGAGGCGTGCCCTGCGGCAGCCAGCGCGTGGGCTCGGTGGGGTCGCTGATCGCGGTCACGCGGGGCTCCTCGCGGCCTCGGCGCCGGTGTGCAGCAGCGCGCTGACCGCCTCGACGCAGGCCGACGAGGGGCGCCAGCGCCACACCCCGTGGCTGGCCCCGTCGGCGCGGCGCGCGGCCGGTCCGACCATCCCGCGCACGTAGAGGTAGGCCACGCCGAGCAGGTCGCGGTCGGGGTCGTAGGCCTCCCCGAGGCGCGCGGCGAGGTAGCGGTGGACCGCCACGAGGTACAGCAGCGCCTGCAGGTGGTAGCGCCCCTCGTGCACGTTGGCGGCCAGCGCGTGCGGGGCGTAGTGCGCGAGGGTCGAGCGGGGCTGTGCGTCGGGGTCGTCGGGGTCGGGGCGCTCGCCCAGCCAGGTGGTCTTGTAGTCGACCACGAGGTAGCGGACCGCGCCACGCTCGTCCCGCAGGCGAGCCAGCAGGTCGACCGAGCCGGTCAGGAACCCGCGGAAGCCGGGACCGCCGAGGTCGCGCAGCGCGGCGGCGGCCTCGTCCTCGCCATGCTGGTCGAGGATGGCGGCGATGCGGGCGACGGTGAGCGTCCCGGTGTCGATGCCCGCGTTGGTGCCGCCAGCGACGGGGAGCTCGAAGGCGAGCTCGTCGCAGCGGTCGGAGCGGGCCACGGAGGCGAGCGTCGTGTCGCCGAGGTCGCCGCCGAGCGGGGTCGCCAGCACCGCCCGCAGGCCCTCGCGCAGCTCGCCGGCGCGGTGCTCCTCGACGGCGGGGGTCCGCGCCATCTGCTCCTCGACGATCGGCCCGAGGCCGTCGGGGTCAGCGTCGTCGGCGGCGAAGTCGACGTGCTCGAGGACCGCGTGCACCAGCGTCCCGAACGCCGGCCCGCGTGGCAGGTCCGCCAAGGGCAGCGCGGGCGCAGCGGTCGCGGGCTCGGGCCGGGGCTCGGCCTCCGGCGCGAGGGCAGGCTCGGGGGCGGGCTCGACGGCGGTGGCCTCGTCGTCCTCGTCGTCGTCGCGGCGGCCCTCGGCGGATGCGGGCTCGTCGACCTCGGGGGCAAGCGCCTCGGTGGCGGCTCGCGTCAGGCCCGTGAAGCTCGTGCGCCGCCAGGCCCCGTCGATGTGGCCATGGAACGTCGCAGCGACCAGGCGGGGCGCGGCAGAGGGCTCGGCCTCGTGGTCGGGCGGGCTGGGTGCGGTCGGCGGCGCGTCGACGCGCTCGAGCTCGAGGATGCCGCCGGGATGGACGTCGGCGTGCTCGTTGTTCGTGTCGTCGACAAGGGATTGCAGCTGCCCGAACAGTTCGTCGTCCTTGCCCAGCGCGACCTTGCCTTCGCTGGGCGACCAGGCAGCGGTGCTGCCGTCGTCGTGGTCTGGGCGATGCAGGAGCC
>PUKE01000290.1 GCA_003550425.1 Nitriliruptoria bacterium | reverse complement strand
TTTTAAAGAAAGGTCTATTAGAAACTTTCTAATCTTTGCTGTTTTTTTTATCTCTTTCATGCAAACCATCCAAGGTTTTTTTTCCTGAAATGATTTTTGTGCAAGGTGCCAAATATCCTCCCTGTTGATTCCCCAGAAAGGATAACTTAATATCTCCGGAAGTAATTCCTCGGCTTTTGCCCTATCTCCGGTTAGAAGACGATCAGAAAATTTGAGAATATTAATAATTTGTAATACCTTTTCACTTTTTAAAACATCTTCCCTCCTTTCATAAGAAACGGGAATTTTCGCTTCTTTTAAAAAAGGAAGTGTTTTTTGTAAATCTTCGTGAGTCCTTCCTATTACGGATATTTCTTGCGGAGAAACATAAGAAAGCCTCTCTTTTATCTTCCGTGCAACAAAAGACAACTCTTCTTCCTCGGATTGAAATTTTTTGCAATCAATGATTCCTTTCCCCTTTTTTTCGGAAACAAGATCTTTTTTGATTTCATTATAAAAATTTTCTAACCGATTTTCTCCTCTTTTAATTACCCGGGAAGCAAGGTCGAGAATATTACTTAAAGAACGATAATTTCTCTTAAGGACGACTGTTTTGACTTGAGGGTATTTTTTTCGAAAATCTAAAACATTGGAAACATCCGCACCTTGAAATCTGTAAATGGCCTGATCATCATCACCTACCACGCAGATATTCGGCTTTTTGTCTTGTTTGTCTTCTACAAGTAAATCCAAAAAACGCATTTGAACTCCATTGGTGTCTTGAAATTCATCAACGAGAGTGTAAAGATATTTTTCCCTTACCTCATTGTGCAAAGACTCATCACTTTGCATTTTTTTGATAACTTCCAGTATCATGTCGGAAAAATCGTAATACCCTCTTTCGTGCATTCTTTTTTGATATTCGTCGTAAATAAAACTCAGGCTCTTCATTTTTGGCAAATCACGATACTCCTTAAGTATTTTTTTTCCATCCTCGGTAACAATTTTTTTGCTTTTCCATTGTGCAATATTGCCATTTTTCAGAGCTACTTCCAGTGATTTTGCAATCGCTACATTGAGCCCGGTAAATCCACCTTGTACAGCCGATAAATCGTCTTCCATATTGTAAAGTTCTTCCACTAATCGTTCCACTTCCTTTATTATTTTTTTATCCGCTCTTTTTTGGAAAACCTCATTAATTAAAGGATTTATTTTTTGCAAAACTTTCTCGTTTTCGTCAATTACCGCCTTGAATTCTTCCGGGGTAAGTCCACCTTCTTTCAAGTCCGAAAGAGAGGAAAAAATACTTTGCAAATAAACAAACCCTTTTTCGATATGAGTACTAGAAAGAGGATCGTCATAACTTAAATTATTCAATATTTCTTCAACGATTTGAGCTTGAACCGCTTGATCGGCAAGGCTAAACGAAGCTCCTTTGTAAAAATAGTCCGGAAAATTTTCTATAATTTTCTGGCAAAAAGAATGAAAGGTGTAAACCGGTATTTTGTAGGCATCTTTTCCAATAAGATCAATAAGCCTTTCTTTCATGTTCACGGAAGCTTTATCGGTAAAGGTAAGGCACAAGATACTTTCCGGAGGAGTGTCGGTTTTTTTTAATATATTTGCAACTCTTATGCTTAAAATTTCCGTCTTCCCCGATCCGGGACCGGCAAGCACAAGCAGTGGCCCTTCCGTAGAATCCACTGCCATCCGTTGTTCCTTATTAAGGTTTTGATACCTTTTGTAAAAATCCATTGAAAGTTAAGAGCTATCTATCAAGATTCTCCTGAAAGAAAGGAAATTCAACCCTGAAAAGGGAACCCTTTTTAAAACTTGGATGAGGAGAGCAAAGAGTTATTTCCCCTTCTACCTTTTCGAGAATTGAATTAACAAGGTAAAGGTCCAATCCAAGCCCATGAACCTTTTTGTTTTTTGCTTCTTCACTACGATAAAATTTTTCAAAAATCTTCTGCCTTTCTTTTTTCTTTATACCAATTCCACTATCCCCAACCTCAACAATCATTTTATCGTCCTTCTTTTTAACAGAAAATTTAATTTTATCTCCTTTTTCCGTATAATTCACAGCATTTGAAAGAAGTGCTCTGAAAATTATTTTAAGTGCGTATGTGTCTGTTTTTACCTTTTTTAATTTTTCATCATATTCTTCAAAAAAAGATATTCCGTTTTGCAGTGCAACTTCCTTAAATTTTTCTGAAGATTCCTTGGCAAGAGCAACAACATTTACCGTTTTCAGATTAAAAACGAAAGCATTTAAGTCAAGTACTTTGGCATTTAAAAGAGCATCCGTGGTCTTGATCAATCTCCCTGCTTCTTCACGAATTTTTCTTAAATATTCCTCTTGTTCTTTTGTTATTTCCCCGCCTTCCTCTTGTAATAGTAAAAGAGAGCACCAGTTTATTCTTGATAATGGAGTTCTTAACTGATGGGTGGTCATTGCAATAAAATCCGATTTTGCCTCATCAATTGCTTTTATCTCGGTAATATCTCGCATAATACCATGAACCAAAGCAACTTCTTTCTGATCATTAAATTCCGGAACAAGAATTACGTAATAATACCTCTTTTCACCATGAAACTCTTTTTTCGTATAAAATTCTTTTTTCTTTTTGTATTTAAAAACAAGCCTTATCGCCTCTTTAATATTTTCTTTATCTTCCCCTGTCTTTCCAATTTCTTCCTCATTCTTCCAAAAGAAACTTTTTTTAGGTATTCCGTAAAGTTCTTCAGCGGCCTTGTTAACATAGGTGTATCTTCCTTCTTCATCAAAGGAGGCAATTATATCGGGAATATTTTCTGCCACTGCATGAAATTTTTCTTCTTGTCGCCTAAAAACTTCTTCCAGTTTTTTCTTTTTACTAATATCTCTAATAACCACTAAGTCAAAAACTCTCCCGCCAAGGTTGGCTTTCTTGCTTTTAATTTCACCATAGATCAATTCGTTATTCTTTTTTTTAAAAAGGGCTTCATAGGGAAAAACTATACTCCCTTTCATGTTTTTCTCGTAATTTTTTTTGACTGCCTTTCTTGACTTCTCGTCAACAAACTTTAAAAAACTTTTTCCTTCCATTTCCTCTTTTGAGTAACCAATCATATTTGCACCGCAGCGGTTGACATATTTTATTCTCCCTTTTTCAATCAGCACTACCGCATCGTCTATGTTTTCCAGTATCTCTTTGTATTTTTCTTCCATAATAAATTAAGTACTACGAGTTCTTTTTATTTTTCCAATAATAAAAGAGCGCAAGTCATCATCTTTGGCTCCGGTATCATAAGCATTGAGTATGTGACCGGGGCTTAATCTGTCTTTCCCGATAACAAGCTTTTCTCCCTGAGGGGGAATATCGGTAGTAATACTGTGAAGTTTTACCTCCCTCCATCCTTCAGGATTATTCTCTGTTCGAGGATAGTAAATCTCTAAATTCTTTCCTTGAGAGTAGGAATCTACAATTGTCCTGCAAATTTCATGAAAATCCATGAAATTTTTCATAAAACTTTAAGAAAGTTAAGATTTTATCAAATTTCCTTCTTCATCAATTTCTCCCTCTCTAATCCTTGTTGAAGAAATGGGCTCTCCGTCCTCGGCAAGAATAAGCTCTATCTCCACTATCTCCATTTCTTTTTTCCCGGAGTCTTTTCTTTTTTCATTAATGTTTTCGGCACGAGACTTTGTTTCCAAAGAAACTACTATATAATCAAAGTCTTCTTCTACTGCAAAACCTATCGGATTCTCGATTTTTTCTATTTCCGCCTCGGGGAAAAACTCGAGTATTCTTTCCTTCCTTTTT
>PUKE01000152.1 GCA_003550425.1 Nitriliruptoria bacterium | reverse complement strand
CGCGCGGGCTGCCGCCGCGCGGGCTGCCGCCGCGCGGGCGCTCCCGCGCGCCCTCCCCGCGGTGGCTCCGTGTGCGCTACATGACGCGTCGCACGGTGGTCGGCTCGCTCTGGCGCACGCTGTCGACCTGCACGTCCTCGCCCCGCCGCGGCGCGTGCAGCATCTGCCCCTCGCCGAGGTAGATCCCGATGTGGTTGGTGCTGCTGCCCGCGTAGTACACGAGGTCGCCGGGCTGGGCGTTGGCGAGCCCGCCCGAGACCGCCTCGCCCGCGCGGGACTGGTCGGCCGAGACCCGCGGCAGCTCCACGCCGACGTCGCGGAACGCCCGCTGCACCAGCCCCGAGCAGTCCAGCCCGACGTCGGGGTTCGTGCCACCCCACTTGTAGGGCACGCCGAGGTACTCCGACGCCGCCTGCACCGCCGGGTGCTCCCAGGCCTCCGCGGAGATGCCGTCGGGGCGATCGCCGGCGCCCGAGGCGCTGCTCGCGGCGGTCGCGGCCTCGGCGGAGCCGTTGCCGCCGTCGTCCCCGGGCGAGGGCTGCGCGCCGTTGGTCGGGCCGGCGGGCAGGTCGGACACGAACTGCGAGTCCTGGTCGGCCAGCGACTGCACCATCTCCCCGAGGGTGACGGTGCGCGGGCCCGCGTCGTGGTCGGGCAGCCCGTCGCCGGGCAGCCCGTCCTCGGGGATCAGGTCGTCGGGGAGGTCGTCGAGGTCGTCAAGGTCGTCGGGCAGCCCGTCCTCGGGGAGCGGCTCCTCGGGCTCGTCGGCCGGCGGCTCCTCGGGGAGGTCGTCCTCGGGGAGCCCGTCGTCGGGCAGCGGCTCCTCGGCGGGCGGCTCGTCGACGTCGCCCTCGGGAGCATCGACGTCGGCCGGGGCGACGGCCATGTCCTGCGCCGCGCGCTGCAGCAGCGCGGCGAAGTCGCCGCCAGGGGGCCGGTCGGCCTCGGCGGGCTCGACGCGGGCTCCCGTCACCGGGGCCACCGCGGTCATGCGGGCTCCAAGGGCATGCGCCTCATCACGGGGGCTCCGTCGGCCGGGGCCAGCGTCGCTGAAGCGCCACTGGGGCGAGCGACGTCGACCCCGTGAGCAGATCTCGTCAGGCGGCCGTCAGGTGAGGAACTGCAGGACCGCTGCGCCGATCGCGTCGGGCTGCTCCAGCGGCGCCCAGTGCGAGGCCGTCGGGATCACCTGGACGCGACTGACCGGGATCTCGGACTGCAGCTCCTCGCTCATCGCGATCGGCGTGGAGCGGTCGTGGTCCCCGACCAGCATCAGCGTGGGCTGGCCGATCGACTCGCGGTCGATCTTCGGCGCGTCCGCGAGCGCGCGGCATGCCTGGGCGTAGGCCTTGGGGTCGTTGCGCAGGAACAGGTCGCGCAGCAGGCCGGTCAGCTGGGGCAGCTTGGCGTGGGTGCGAGGGGCGAGCGCGCCCGGCAGCCAGTCGTCGACCAGCGCGTCGAGGCCCTCGCGCTCCACCAGCTCGGCGCGCTGGCGGTAGCCATCCCGCACGTCGGGCTCGAACCAGCTGATCCCGCCGACCAGGACGAGCTGGTCGACCGCCTCGGGATTGCGCCACGCGAGGTGCTGGGCCACGAGGCTGCCCATCGAGTGCCCCACCAGCGTCACCGCCGGCAGCTCGAGGGCGTGGATCAGGGCGGCGACGTCGTCGGCCCAGCGGGCGATCGACAGCGGGCCGCTCGTCGAGGAGCGCCCGTGGCCGCGCAGGTCCATCGCCACGACGTGGTGGTGGCGCGCGAGGTTCTCGGTGACCCCGTGCCAGATGTGGAGGCTGCCGCCCAGCCCGTGGATCAGCACCACGGGTGGGCCCTCGCCGGTGCTGCGGTAGTGGTGTCGGACGCCGTCGAGCTCGATGAACATCGGTCACTCCTTGCTGCTGGGTCGCGTCGCAGCGGCGGCACGAGGCGCGCGCAGACGCGGGTGCGGGTCGTGGACGGACTCGGGGCTGGGGCAGGCAGCGCGTGGCTGCGGCTGTCCGCGGGCGAGCCGCGACCAGGGGAGCCGGCGGCCACCGCCTGCCCCGCGCGCCCTGCGAGTCGCGCGCTGCAGGCCTTCGTGCGCAGGGACGACGCCGCCGCGGGCTCCGACCGCGCGCCACCCTACCGGACACCCGCGAGCGCAGGGTCGGGGCGCGGCGGGGGCGCGCGGTCGTGGCGGCCTGATCTTCCGTTGCGGCCCGCTAGAGTCCGGCTGGCGCAAGGTGGAGGCAGCGATGACCCTGGTCGACGTCGAGACGCACTGCGAGGCCCCACCAGACCAGGTCTGGGCACTGCTGGTCGACTGGGAGCGCCAGGCCCGCTGGCTGCGCGCCGACGCGGTCGAGGCCCCGTCCCAGCCGAGCGGCGGCGTGGGCGCTCGCGTTCGCCGCCACGTGCGGGTCGTGGGCCCGCTGACCATCGCCACCGACCTGATCGTCACCGAGTGGGTGCCGCCCCGGCGCCTCGGCGTGCGACGGGACGGCCGGCTGGTGACCGGGGTGGGCGCCTTCGAGATCGCCCCCACCGATCAGGGCACCCACGTGCGCTGGTGGGAGGCGCTGGCCGGGCCGCTCGGGCCGCTCGGCGGGATCGCCCTGGGCGTCCTCGCCCCGCGGCTGGAGCGCGACCGCCGTCGCGCCCTCGCTCGGTTCAAGGCGCTGTCCGAGGCGGCTGGCACGCGGTAGTGGGTCGCGCCCGCGGCGCGCGGCCCCGCGTGCTCCGGCCGCCCCGGCCCCCCGGCTGCCCCGGCCGCCCCGGCTCCCGGCCCGCCCCGGCCGCCCCGGCCGCCCCGGCCGCCCCGGCCCCGGGCTCTGGGTGCAGATCGGCACCCATGTGGTCGTGGATGCACCCGGTTGCGGTGGGGGCGGTGTTCTGGGTGCAGGAGGTGACGCTGGTGGGCTGCTGTGCACCCAGTCGTCGAGGTCGCGGTGCTCTGGGTGCGGATGGGGACACATGTGGTCGCTGGTGCACCCGGAGGGGCGAGGGCGGGCTGGGCAGGGTGCCGATCTGCACCCGGTTGCGTGCGGCGTGGGGCTCTGGGTGCAGATCGGCACACATGTGGTCGTGGATGCACCCGGTGGGCGGCGCGGCGGGCGACTGGGTGCAGCGGCGCCGACTGGGTGCATCGAGGCCGACTGGGTGCACGGGCAGCGACTGGGTGCAGCGGCGCCGGCGGGGTGCACCGGCGCCGGCGCGCCCCGCGCGGGCCCACCACCGCCCCGCGCCCCCTTCGCGCGCCGGGTCGGTGGCGCGTGGTCGCAGCGTGGCGTAGGCTCCCGCGGCCGATGAGCCCTTCGATGCCCGAGATCAGGCCGGGTCGGCTGCTCGTGGCCGCCCCCGACCTCGACGATCCCAACTTCCAGCAGTCGGTCGTGCTCCTGCTGGCCCACACCGACGAGGGGACGCTCGGGGTGATCCTCAACCGCGAGGGCGAGCTGCCCGTCGCCGAGGTCGTCCCCGAGCTCGAGTCGCTGGCCGCGGAGCCGACGAGCGTGTTCGTCGGCGGTCCCGTCCAGCCCGACGGCGTCGTGGCCCTGGCGCGCGTCGACGAGGAGGTCGACGGCGTCGGCCCGATCGCTCCGGGGCTCGGCGTGCTCGACCTCGACCGGGAGACGGGCTACATCCCCCCGGAGGTGCGGCGGCTGCGGCTGTTCGCCGGCCATGCCGGCTGGGACGCCGGTCAGCTGGAGGAGGAGCTGGCCGCGGGCGGCTGGTTCGTGGTCGACGGCGAGGCCGACGACGCCATGACCAGCGACCCCGCGCACCTGTGGGAGCGCGTGCTGCGGCGCCAGGGCGG
>PUKE01000014.1 GCA_003550425.1 Nitriliruptoria bacterium | reverse complement strand
CATTTGCTGTCCAAATAGTTGTTTTTGCTGGATCTCTAGTACCGTGCTGTATTTCGCACAAGCGTCGTTCATCTGTGGATCCTTCTAAAAACCATAACAATTCAGACACCACAGCTCGCCAGGCAAGTCGTTTTGTAGTAATCGCAGGGAAGCCGTGCAAGAGATCGAAATCCATCTGTCTGCCAAACACTGCCCGAGTGTTTACTCCTGTTCTGTTTTCGGTGTCAACACCGTTTCCTAACACATACTCCAATGTTTCTAGATATTGTTGTTCCATTTGTCTCCTCCGTCTACGGGTTTGCCGTTGTTGTCTACTTCTATCCAGGTATAATCACCTAGCCATTTTACTCTTGCAAAATATACGTACTGTTCCGGAGCACCTGCACTCCATTCGTCAGGACCTAGCGGAGCAAGACGCCAACATTCTCTGCGTTCATCGCGTATTAACCAGTAGAATTCATTGTGTGCTGGAGTAAACTCGTACTCTGCTGCGTGAACTGCATCTGTTATTGCTATCCTGCGTTGAATATTGTCCGCTTGCCGTTTAAGCACATCAACCATTTCCATTATTCTATCATATTCCTGCTGAGCATGCATTCTAGCAACATTGCGCATGAGATCCTTCTGTTTCGCAACCTCTACTAAATCAAAATTGGGTGAGCCGACCTCCGTGGGATAGGGCGACGAACTGCGATTAATAAACTCTACAATATCATTGCCTATTTCAGCGTCTTTGGAATTGGTGCCTTGTGCTCTGTTTGACATTATCTTCTATACCAAGTTTCGTATGTGGCCTGCTCGCCAGTTGAGACTACAGTTCTGTGAAAAGCAGATTCAATTCTTTCTAGTGGAAGAAATGTATCACAGTTATAGTCGCCGGGAATGCGTGAAAGATAGAATCTGTCTATTACAAGGAAAATTTCTGTAATCAGTCTAGCCCCGCCTATAACCCATACCGGAGAGAGTTGATGCCAGTCTTCCAGTTTTCGCAAATCGTGTATAAGACCTGAGTTTTTTCGGGGTAGATATAGATCCGCACCTGGGTGCTGCTCGGGATGCAGCGTTACAACCACATTCTTTCTTCCTGGCAGCGGCTTGGGCATGCCTTTGCTCTGCCAAGTGGCAGATCCCATTATCACAGTTTGTGCATCTGTCATGCGTTTGAAATAGGCAAGATCCTCTGACATTTTAGGCCAAGGCAGTGTTCCGTCCTTACCAATGCCACCTCTGTCATCGCAGGCTAAAATAGCGTTAATCATTGTGAATCGTCCTAATCAATTGTCTGTTTTCTTGTGCTACTTCTTTTCGTGCCTCTTGCCATTTTTCGTGGATTTTATCCGCAACACACCATAACACAACGCCTATTATCAACAGAGGAAATACAATGTATACAAATACAATGCCTACATAAGCAATCACATGTACTAGAGTGTATCCCCACAGTGTAGAAATGTAATGGATAAGAACAGCAGATCCTAATAAACCTGTGTAAATCAGCACAGGCTTTTTTATTTTGTCTAAAAACCGTTTTTGAACTCTAGTCATCTTTCACTGCTCGTATAATGTCTTCGTTCTCTAGTTTTACTTGTTCACGGGCTAAATCCCATTGAGAATAGATAAGGAAACCTATAAAGAAAACTATCGTTAAAACAATAGTAACGAAAAAGAAACCGTCTATCCATTCATAACCAAGCCATTCTGCTGCATAACCGGATGCAACTCCTACCAACAAGTATCCTCCGCTCAGTCCTATGGGCCATAGCATATTTTTCAAAAAATGTTTAAAAACTCTCATGTTAATCTCCTTTGCCGGGATTCGGCGAAAAGTGTGTTTCAAATTTGTTTTCTACTCCGTCCCAGTCTGCAGCATCTTTGGGAACATCTTCTTCTCGTACTTCTGTGATATTGGGCCACTTTTGAGCATACTCTGCATTAATCTTCTCCCAGAATACTCTAATATCACCTTCCAGTTCTGTGTCTGGCACAATAGCATCTGCCGGACACTCTGGAACACAAACGCCACAGTCAATGCACTCTTCTGGATCTATCACCAGCATGTTTTCGCCTTCATAAAAACAGTCTACCGCTACGGGCAGACGGAGACACAATCTTGATATTTGCACTTAATGCAATTGTCAGTTACTAGGTATGTCATCGTCTGCAAGTTCCTCCTCTATAGGGATACCGTCCCTTTTCGGTTAAAACTATTGTGATAGCTTTTCTCTTTGTGTTTCTCTCAATCGATTCTTAGGAATATCGATGTCTCTTTTATCACATATTGACTCTATTATACACTCACGGCAGCGTGGTTGTCTACCCTTGCAGACCAGCTTTGCATGTGTTATCAGTTGCATATGTGCAGCATGCTTATATCTGTCAGGAGTAGTTTCGTTTACTGTATCTGACGTCTTTCCTTCATCCAGCGAGTCAGTCCAGCCCAGTCTCCATAACAGTCTAAACACATGAGTGTCCACAGCAATGTTAGGCTTGCCGAACACAAAACGCATCACAATATCAGAACTCTTTTTGCCTACACCTGGCAGAGTCATAAGTTCTCGTTGTGTAGCAGGCACAGCACCATCATAATCTTCTATTAACTTTTTTGAGGTTGCAAGAATATTTTTTGACTTTGCTTGAAACAATCCCGCAGGACGAATTGCTTCTATCACGGTATCTCTATCTAATTTTACCATGTCCCAAGGCGTGTCTGCTAGAGCAAAAAGTTGACGGCTTGCTTGTGCAGTGCGATTGTCTTGACTCTGAGCACTCAGCATTACTCCTATAAGACTCTTATAAGCGTCCTTGTGAATTTTCGCATCGGGCTGAGAATTAGTATACTCCGGATATTCTCTGCTTAATTGTTCGTAGATGTATTCTATTACGTGTGCGTTCTTCACTGTGCATTCCTTGCAAGTTTGATAAGCACAGCAGCGAGATTAATTTCTGGGTCACATACCAACGTGTGATCCACAAGACCTTGCTTGATAATTAGTACTGCTTGATCCTGTTTTTCTTCCGTTGCACCAAACAGTTCTACATTAGTATACAACCACCTGAAGATTTCCTCCATCTCCTCAGGACGAACAGCGCCGCACAATAGTTTCCTTGCATCCTGAATCTTGCCTGCCTTAAACAGTTCAACCATCTCCAGTTTCCAGTCTGCTTCGCCTGTGTCGCCTTCATGCGGAGCAACAAGAACACCGTCCTGTGAATTCATTTGTACAGTATTAATACATTTACGTAAATCAGGATAGGTTGCTTTTACATAAGTGTCTAACACATCCAGGTCAGGGGTTACACCTTCGGAAATCAGAATCTCTGCCACTCTCGCAGTAAACTCTGTTTCGTCAATTTTTGCAATATGAAATCCCTGACATCGAGAATGAATAGCAGGAATAATTCTGTTAGGATAGTTACAAGTAAGAATAAACCTTGCTGTGGTATGATATTCTTCCATCACACCACGCAGTGCTGCTTGAGCATTTGGGCTCAAATAATCTGCCTCGTCTAGCAATACAATTTTAAAATCACCAAACGGAATCATCTGCACAAAATTCACAATCTTGTCTCTTACATCATCCACACTGTTTGTGCGACTTGCGTTGATTTCGAGAATGTCTAAGTCATTAATATCCAGTTCGTGAAATAGTATCTTGGCAAGTGTAGTCTTGCCAATGCCTGCGTTGCCGGAGAAAAGCAGATGCGGAATAGTTTTGTCTTTTACCCAGGTTTCTACCTGTTTACGCTGTTCTGCGTCGCGGAATACATATCCGTCTATTGTTTTCGGGCGATACTGTT
>PUKE01000133.1 GCA_003550425.1 Nitriliruptoria bacterium | reverse complement strand
TCGGTTTCCACTCCGCCAGCGCAGTCGCCGCCCTCGTCATGCTCTCCTGCGGCCCCATCAACCTCACGCTGCCACACGAGAGATGACCCAATCACCACCTACAAGAACTGCAATGGACCCCGAATTGGGCGCTGCTGACCTCCAACCGGGTCATCGACGACCCGCTTGCAGGCGCTGCGAGTGATGCCGGGATCGACGTCATCCGAGGCAGCGCTACCGACCTCCTCACAAGGACCATCACCGCGATCGACACCCTCCACGTGGACCGCTTTGTGCGAGTTAATGGGGACTCACCGTTGTTCGAACCGAGCCTCATCAACGCCGCTCTGCACCGCTGCAGCGGCCATGGCTTGGTCACCAACCTTATTGAACGCCGCTTCCCCTACGGTGTGGCGATCGAGATCGTTGACACGGTCCACTACCTGAACCTCGCCGATACCGCCCAACCAGAGGAACTGGAACACGTCACCCGGCATCTATACCGGCAGGCCGACACGAGCACCGTCCTCTCGGTGACCCAACAGGAAGATCACAGCCACCTCCACGTCGCCGTCGACACCCTCGAAGACTACGAACGCGTCCATGCGCTCTTCTACAACGCCGCCTCCCCACTCGCGCCCTACTGGGAACTCTACGGTCTGTCGGAGCCCGTCCTGCGCTGGAATGGCAACTTCGACCCGCTGTGAAGCATTTTCGCTCTCGGGGAGAGCCTTCCGCGAGCAAAGGCGTATGGCTGGTTGGCAGCGAGAGCCCGGCGACGTTGGTGTCGAGTTTGGGCTGTGAGATTAGCCGTGAGGCGAAGCCACCCCGTGACCCGGGGTGAGGGCGAGCAACAGCACACGCAACACCCCGCGGGGCCCGGTCTTCGGGCCGGGCCCCGCTTCGGGCACAGAGCAGGCGCCGGGCCGATGCTCCAGGGCGTCGCCGACCCCAAGGCCCTTGGCCAGCCTTGGCATGACGCGCTGGTCCGCGTCGGTATCGCCGTGCGGTTCAGCCCGCGACCGCGGACGTGCCCGGGCGACGTCACCGACCAGGCCAGGCCACGCCGTGAGGCCCCACGACGCGCGCCCTTGGTGGGTTGAGTCTCTGCGCCTGTGCGAGCAGTGACGGTGCGCTGACGCATCGCCGCGTGGGCGTACACGGGCGGGGCTGCGAGACCGGCACCATCCTTGCCATGGACGGCCCGTGCACACGCCCGAGCCGCGCCGTGCCTCCACGACGGTGGGCGGGGGGGTCCCAAGGTCAGGCTCAGCGTCGAGCAGCACCTCGCACGCCGCGCGCTCGATGTCCTCGACGGACGGCTTCAGCAGTGGGCTCGTGTTGACGGACAGGCGCGCGCGTCGCGGTCCTACGGCAGCACCTCAGCCACGCTGCGCTCGCTGGCGAGCCGCGCCGCGGCGGCGCCCGGGGCGGTCACCCGCGCCCCTCTCACGCCGTGTCGACGGCCACCGACGGCGGATAGACTTGTGTTGACACCCCCTGGGTGGGTGTTGACACTACCCTACGAGAGGTCGTGATGGGCTCGCCGGCGGCCACGGACCGACTGGCTCGTCTGCCCGCAGCCTTCCGCTGGTCGCACGCGCAGCAGGTCGGCCTGTCCGACCCCAAGCTGCACCAGCTGCTTCGCGACGGGGCGGTGGAACGCATCGGACACGGCCTGTACCTGCGCACCGACGTCGGCCCCGTCGACATCGACCTCGTCGAGGTGGCGCTCGCAAGCCCTGACGCGACGCTGTGTCTCACCACCGCCCTGGCGCACCACGATCTGACCGACCAGATCCCCGGTGCGCTCGACGTCGCGGTACCCCGCGGCCGGCGGCGACCGCGCACCCGCGCGGCGGTGCGCTGGCACCACTTCGCGCCCGCGACATTCCTGCTGGGCCGCGAGCACCGTACCGTCGTCGATGGCATCCACGTCGGCTGCTACACCGCCGAGCGGTCCATCCTCGACGTCTACCGGCTGCGCCACCTCGAAGGACTCGACTTGGCGCGTGAGGCGCTGCGCTCCTGGCTGCGCCGCCCTGGCGCGCAGCCGTCCTCGCTGCTGGAGCTGGCCCGCGCCTTCCCCGCCGCCCAGCCCCAGCTGCGCGCCGACCTCGAGGTGCTGCTGTGAGCCGCCCCGACGCCGAGCTCGGGCACCGCACGTACCGCGCGCTCCAGCGCCAGGCCCGCGGTTCCGGTCGTCCCACTGCCGAGCTGCTGCAGCTTTACGCCCTCGAAGGGTTCCTCGCCCGCCTGGCCCGAAGCGCTCACCGCGACCAGCTCGTGCTGAAAGGCGGCATGCTGCTGGCCGTGCTCGACGCTCGCCGCCCCACCCGCGACATCGACCTGCAGGCCCAACGGCTGCGCAACGACATCGCTACCGTCCGAGACGCCGTGGACGCCGTCGCCGCGATCGAGCTCGATGACGGGCTGGTCTACGACACCGAGACCACCACCGCCCAAGCCATCCGCGAGGACGACGTCGACGCCGGCGTGCGCGTCTCCCTCGACGCCGGTCTCGCGACCGCGCGGCTGAGGCTGAAGGTCGACGTCAACGTCGGCGACCCCATCTGGCCCCACCCCGAGGACGTCGAGCTCACCCCGCTGCTCAACGAGGAGCCCATCCGAGTGCGCGGCTACCCGCTGCACATGATGGACGCCGAGAAGATCGTCACCGCCCTGCAACGCGGCACCGCCAACACTCGCTGGCGCGACTTCGCCGACCTCTACGTGCTCACCAGCACGCACGACCACGACGCTGCCACCCTGCGCGGCGCAATCGAAGCCGTCGCCACCTACCGCCACGCCTCGCTGCAACCCCTCGCCGCCCCGCTCGAGGGCTACGCCGAGCTCGCCCAGGACCGGTGGGACGCCTGGCGACGCAAGCACCAGCTCGACGATCGCCTCCCCGAATCCTTCGCCGAGCTGCTCGACGGCGTCACGGCGTTCGCTGACCCCGTGCTCGGGGACCCCACGTTCGAGGCGACTTGGCACGCGCGGGAGCGTACCTGGCACTGACCTCCAACCCTGCGGGGGCCTGAAGCTCCTATGGGTGTCAAGCACCGATCGGCCGCGACGCGCTCTTGGTCTCGCGACCCCACTCCGGCGAGATGGACATCGGGCGCCCTGCGCCACGAGGTCTCGACCGACGAGCGTGACCTCGACCACCCCAGCCGAGGTCCGGCCGTCCTGCGACCGCATCGATCGTGCGGTCTTCGGTGCGCACGTGGGCCACCGAGCACCGCCGAAGCCAGCGACTGGTCAGCGGAGGACCTCCACCTCGGGCGCGATGAACACGCGGGTCACGGAGTCGTCCCAGCGCTGCTCCCACCACGCAGAGATCGAGAGGGTCGGGTGCCGAACGGCCCCTCGCTCGTGCGCTGCTGCAACATCAACAGCCGCCCGATGTGGCCGCTCCCGTCGCTGGGGGTGCAGCGCGGCGAACTGGTCGTGGACGAGCGCCACTCGTGTCCATGCGTGCCGCTGGCGCACGCTCCCGGGATCCCCACCGTCGCCCCGAGGTCCCCAGACGAGCGTGCGCGGGAGCTCGTCCAGCAAGGGCCAGCGACCGGCGATGGGAGCCCAGGTGCTCGCATCCATGCTCCCCGGCGCGAATGGCGGAGCGCGGCGCACGAACGTCGGCGCGGCCCGGGACGAGATTCAAGGAGAGGCCTCTTTGCTTGAAGGGGTCCCTACAGATGTCACGTCGGCATGAAGTGTCGGGGAGGGCCTCGTGGCCGGCGGCCGGTTCAGGTTCGTTGCCGGGTGGCGGCGCCTTCGATGGCTCCCCTCACATCGGCGACCGGCCGGAAGTGATAGGTCTTG
>PUKE01000036.1 GCA_003550425.1 Nitriliruptoria bacterium | reverse complement strand
TCGGGGGCGGTGCGCTGCAGCATCGCGAACCGCGCCTCCTTGAGCGCGAACTCGCGGGCTGGCTTCTTGGGCTCCTTGCTGTCCAGCCGCAGCGGCGTCTGGTCGTCCTCGGTGGTCGGGTGGTAGCGGAACAGTGGCCAGTAGCCGGTCTGGACCGCGTCCTTCTGGTGGGTCATCGACGTGCTCATGTCGATGCCGTGGGCGATGCAGGTCGAGTACGCCACGATCAGCGACGGGCCGTCGTAGGCGGCGGCCTCCTGGAACGCGCGCACCGTCTGCATGTCGTTGGCCCCGAGGGCGACCTGGGCGACGTAGACGTCGCCGTAGGCCATCGCCAGCATCCCGAGGTCCTTCTTGGCCGAGCGCTTGCCGGCCGTGGCGAACTTGGCCGTCGCCGCGCGCGGGGTGGCCTTGGAGGCCTGCCCACCGGTGTTGGAGTACACCTCGGTGTCCATCACCAGCACGTTGACGTTGCGGCCGCTGGCCAGGATGTGGTCCAGGCCGTGGTAGTCGATGTCGTAGGCCCAGCCGTCGCCGCCGACGATCCACACGCTGTGGTCGACCAGCGCGTCGGCCACCGCCGCGAGCGCGCGCGCCCGGGGGCTGTCGATCGCGGCGAGCCGCTCCTTGAGCCCCGCGATGCGCTCGCGCTGGGCGGCGACGCCGGCGTCGTCGGACTGGTCGGCCTCCAGCAGCCCGGTCGCCAGCTCACCGCCGATCTGGTCGGCGAGCTCGGCGACGAGCGCGCGGGCCGTGGCCTGCTGGTTCGCGCTGGCGAGCTCCAGGCCGAAGCCGAACTCGGCGTTGTCCTCGAACAGCGAGTTGGACCAGGCCGGGCCGCGTCCCTCGTCGTTCTGCGACCAGGGGGTCACCGGGAGGTTGCCGCCGTAGATCGACGAGCAGCCGGTCGCGTTGGCGACGATGATGCGGTCGCCGAACAGCCGGGTCAGCAGGCCCAGGTACGGCGTCTCGCCACAGCCCGAGCACGCCGAGGAGAACTCGAACAGCGGGTCCAGCAGCTGCGAGCCCTTGACGGTGTCGGTCTTGAGCTGCGAACGGTCGAACTCGGGGATCGACTCGAAGAACTCCCAGTGGGGGCGCTCGGCGTCGCGGTGCTCCTCGGCGGGGCGCATGTTGATCGCCTTGTGCCCCGCGACCTCCTTGCTGGTGGCCGGGCAGACGTCCACGCAGATCCCGCAGCCGGTGCAGTCATCGGGCGCGACCTGGACCGTCAGCTTGTTGCCGCGCAGGTCCTTGGCCTTGTAGTCCTTCGACTTGAAGCCCTCGGGGGCGAGCTCGAGGGTCTCGGGGTCGAAGACCTTCATGCGGATCGTGGCGTGCGGGCACACGATCACGCACTTGCCGCAGTCGATGCAGACCTCGGGGTCCCAGATCGGCAGCTCCTGGGCGAGCTGGCGCTTCTCGTAGGTCGAGGTCCCGGTCGGGAACGTGCCGTCGACCGGCAGCGCGCTGACCGGCAGCGTGTCGCCGCGCCCCTCGATGATGCGGGCGGTGACGCGCTGGACGAAGTCGGGCGCGTGCTCGGGCACCGGCGGGCGCATCTCGAGGTCGCTGTCGACCCGGTCGGGGATCGTGACCTCCTGCAGGCCCTCCAGCGCGCCGTCGACCGCCGCGAAGTTGCGCTCGACGATGGTGCGGCCGCGCTTGCCGTAGGTCTTGTCGATGGCGTCCTTGATGTAGCCGATCGCCTCGTCGATCGGCAGCAGGTCGGACACCGCGAAGAAGCAGGGCTGCATCACGGAGTTGATGCGGGCGCCGAGCTTGGCCTCCTTGGCCACCTTGTAGGCGTCGACGACGAACAGGCGCAGCTCCTTGTCGATGAGCTCGCGCTGGACCTGCCGCGGCAGGTGGTCCCAGACCTCGTCGGCGCCGTAGGGGCTGTTGAGCAGGACCGTGGCGCCCTGGCGCGCCTTGGCGAGCACGTCCATGCGCTCGAGGAAGTTGAACTGGTGGACCGCCACCAGGTCGGCCTCCTCGATGAGGTAGGGCGCCCAGATGGGCTCGTCGTCGATGCGCACGTTGCTGACGGTGACCGCGCCGGCCTTGCGCGAGTCGAACTCGAAGTAGCCCTGGGCCGGCATGCCCGTGCGCTTGGCGACGATGTCCACGGTGTTCTTGTTGGCCCCGACCGTGCCGTCCGAGCCGAGCCCGTAGAACAGGGCCTGCAGCTTCGCGGGAGCGCGCGGATCCTCGTCAGGCAGCGGCAGGGAGCGCTCGGTGACGTCGTCGACGATGCCGACGGTGAAGTCGTGGCGCGGCGCCGGCCGGGCCAGCTCGGCGAAGACCGCCGAGGCCATCCGCGGGGTGAACTCCTTGCTGGACAGCCCGTAGCGGCCGCCAACCACGCGCGGGGCCGCGGGGCCGAGATGGCGCGACAGCGCGGCGGCGACGTCGAGGTAGAGGGGCTCGCCGGGCGCGCCGGGCTCCTTGGTGCGGTCGAGCACGGCGATCTCGCGCACGGTGTCGGGCAGCGCGGCGAGCAGGGCCTCCTCGGGGAAGGGACGGTAGAGGCGCACGGTGAGCACGCCCACCCGCTCGCCCTGCGCGTTGAGGGCGTCCGCGGCCGCGCGCATCGTCTGCGCCGCCGACCCCATGATCACGACCACCCGCTCGGCCTCGGGGTCGCCGTGGTACTGGATCAGGTCGTAGCTGCGCCCGGTGCGCTCCTCCAGCTGGGCGAACAGCGAGCGGACCTCGCCCGGGACCGCGTCGTAGAAGGGGTTGCACGCCTCGCGCGCCTGGAAGAACACGTCGGGGTTCTGCGCCGAGCCGCGCAGCACCGGCTGCTCGGGCGACAGCGCCCGCTCGCGGTGGGCGCGCACCGCGTCCTCGTCGGTGAGGGCCGCGAGGTCCTCGTCGTCGAGCGGGTCGATCGTGGCCAGCTCGTGGGAGGTGCGGAAGCCGTCGAAGAAGTGCAGGAACGGCACGCGCGAGCGCACGGTGGCCGCGTGGGAGATGAGCGCGAAGTCCTGGGCCTCCTGCACCGACGACGCGCACAGCATCGCCCAGCCGGTCTGGCGCGCGGCCATGACGTCGCTGTGGTCGCCGAAGATCGACAGCGCGTGCGTCGCCACGGTGCGCGCGGCCACATGGATGACCGCCGGCGTCAGCTCACCGGCGATCTTGTACATGTTGGGGATCATCAGCAGCAGGCCCTGGCTGGCCGTGAAGGTGCTGCCGAGCGACCCGCGCTGGACCACGCCGTGCATCGAGGCGGCGGCACCGCCCTCGCTCTGCAGCTCGGCGACCTCGGGCACCGCGCCCCAGAGGTTCGGCTTGCCGGCCGCGCTCCAGGCGTCGGCGTGCTCGCCCATCGGCGAGGATGGCGTGATCGGATAGATCGCCATGACCTCGCTGAGCATGTACGCGACGCGAGCGGCGGCCTCGTTGCCGTCGAGGACCAGCGGCGTGCGGGTGGATACTGCTGACATGGACGGGCTCCCCGGGCGAGTGGCTCGTGGCCTTGGCGTGTGCGTTGCCTCGGCTCCTGCATGGCCGTGGCTTGTGCGCACTCCGACAGTAGGAATGGGTGAGCGCAGCGGTCAGGGACGAAGGTCCCCAGTCGTGCGCCCGAACGGCGAGCCCGCCCGCGACCACTCGGCGTTCAGGACCCCGCCGAGCAGCACCGCGATGCTGGACAGCCACACCAGCAGGATCCCGGCCACCACCGCGCCCACGACCTGTGCGGCGATGGCCACGACCTCGTCGGCCGCGCCCAGCTCGGGCACGCGCGGGCCCGCCACCTCCAGCCAGACGCGGAAGCCCACGGCGACCAGCGCCATGCCGACGCCGCCGA
>PUKE01000266.1 GCA_003550425.1 Nitriliruptoria bacterium | reverse complement strand
GCCTGGCGGAAGAACAGCTCGGTGGTGGTCGCCGTGGCATACACGCCGATGCGCAGCCGGGGGATGTCCACGCCCTCCGAGACCATGCGCACCGCGACGAGCCAGGGGGCGTCGTCCTCGGCGAACGCCGCGATCCGCGCGCTGGCCTGGGGGTCGTCGCTGACGGCGACCTCGGCGTGCTGGCCGCGCTCGGTGCGCAGCAGCTCGGCGCAGGCGTGGGCGTGGTCGACGTCGGCGGCGATCACCAGCCCGGCCGCGCCCGGATGGTCGCGGCGCACCGCGCGGAGCCGCTCGTCGGCCACGGTGAGCACGCGCGGCAGCCACTCGCCCTCGGGGCTCAGCGCGGTGCGCAGCCGCTGGTTGGCCTGCTGGCGGGCGATCGGGTCGTGGAACGTCGCCGCCCAGTGGGTGCCCGCCGCGTCCCGCCACTCCATGCGGCCGTCCAGCCGCGGGAAGCGCACGGGGCGCACGACGCCGCCGTCGGCCAGCGCGTCGGCGTAGCCATAGGAGAAGTCCGGCTGGGCCTCCGCGCCCTCGTAGCGCACGAAGGGGATCGCGTGGTCGTCGCTGCGAAACGGCGTGCCCGACAGCGCGAGCCGACGATGGGCGCGGTCGAAGGCGACCCTCAAGCCCTCGCCCCACGACCGGTCCTCGCCGCCGTGGTGGACCTCGTCGACGATGACGAACGCCCCGACCGTGGCGCGGCTGATCGCCACCGGCGTGCCGGCGACCTGCTGGTAGGTGAGCACCGCCCCATGCGCGTCGCGGGGCAGCCGGCCGTCGCGCCGCGGCGACCAGTCGGGCTCCAGGCGCAGCCCGAGCCGCGCGGCCGCCTCGGCCCACTGGCTCCGCAGATGGCGCGTCGGGGTGACCACGATCACGCGCCGGTGCGGCGCCTGCGCGAGCGTGTCCAGCGCGCACGCCAGCGCGAAGGTCGTCTTGCCTGCGCCGGGCGTGGCCACCGTCAGGAAGTCGCGGCTGCCCGCCGCCCGCCAGGCCGACAGCGCGCGGTGCTGCCACGCGCGCAGCCGCAGGGTCAGCGCCGTCACGGTCGCGGGGCCGGGGTCGCGGTCAGCGCACGCCGCCGACCGCCGTGGCGGGCCACGGACGAGCGGTCGGGGCGGGGGCGCGGTCAGCCATGGATGTGCAAGGCTACCGTCGCCGCCGCGAGCGAGCCGACGCGGACGCGCCGGCGCGCGACGCGGGCGCGCGGCGCGTGGCGCGCCGACGCCGAGCCGACGCCGAGCCGACACCGACCCGAGGAGCCACCGTGGAGCTGCGACGCCTGGGCCAGACCGGCCTGTTCGTGTCCGAGCTGTCCCTGGGCACCATGACCTTCGGCGCCGAGACCGACGCCGACGAGGCCTTCCGCCAGTGCGACGCCTTCGTCGAGGCCGGCGGGAACCTCATCGACACCGCCGACGTGTACTCGGCCGGCGCGTCGGAGGAGATCGTCGGGCGCTGGCTCGAGCGCCGCGGCGCCCGCGACGACGTGGTGCTGGCCACCAAGGTCAACTTCCCCGTGGGCGAGGACCGCGGCCCCAACCACCGGGGGCTGTCGCGGCGCTACATCCACCGTGCGGTCCGGGCGGGGCTCGCGCGGCTCGGGGTCGACGACGTCGACCTGCTGCAGGTCCACGCCTGGGACCCGCTCACCCCGATCGACGAGACGCTCGAGGCGCTCGACGAGATGGTCCGCGGCGGTCTAGTCGCCTACGTGGGGATCAGCAACCACGCCGGCTGGCAGCTGGCGACCACGATCCAGCGCGCCCGCGCCCAGGGCCTGGCGGTGCCCGTCTCGCTGCAGGCGCACTACAACCTGCTCGGGCGCGAGCTCGAGTGGGAGCTGCTGCCGCTGTGCGAGCACGAGGGCCTCGGCCTGCTCCCCTGGTCGCCGCTCGCCGGCGGGTGGCTCACCGGCAAGTACCGCCGCGCCACGCAGCCCGAGGGCGCCACGCGCCTCGGCGAGGACCCCCAGCGCGGCATCGAGGCGTGGGACCGCCGCAACACCGAGCGCACCTGGCAGGTCGTCGAGACCCTGGTGGCCGTGGCCGAGGAGCTCGGCACCAGCCCCGCCCAGGTCGCCCTGCGGTGGGTGACCGACCGCCCGATGGTGTCGTCGACGATCCTCGGCGCGCGCACCACCGAGCAGCTGGCCGACAACCTGGCCGCGGCCGACCTGGAGCTGCCCGACGAGGCCCACGCGCGCCTCGACGAGGCCAGCGCGCTGCCGACGCCCGACTACCCCTACGGCTTCCTCGCCGAGGTCGAGGCCGCCCGCCGCGGCGGCACGGGCCTCGCCTGATCGGGCGACGCGGGGCTTGGTCCGCGTCCGAGGTCCGGGCGCGGACCCCGGGCGCGGTCGGCCGCGACGTCGGTCAGCGGCGCTGGAGGTAGCCCAGCGCGCTGCCGTCGGCGCCGTCGGACAGGCGCGTGAGCTCCTCGTCGGACAGGCGCAGCCCCGCGGCGCCGCAGTTCTCCTCGAGGTGGGGGATCTGCGAGGTGCCGGGGATCGGGAGCACCACCGGGTCGCGCTGCAACAGCCAGGCCAGCGCCACCTGCGCCGGGGTCGCATCGCGGTCGCTGGCGACCTGGTCGAGCACCGTGCCGGGCCGCGCCAGGTCCCCGGTGCCGACCGGGAACCAGGGGATGAACCCGATGCCCGCCTGCGCGCAGGCCTCCAGCACCGACTCGTGGGCGCGGTCGGCGAGGTTGTAGCGGGTCTGGACCGTGGCGATCGGGGCGAGCTCGCGCGCCCGCGCCAGCTGCCCGGCGGTGACCTCGCTCAGCCCGATGTGGCGGACCTTGCCCTCCTGCTGCAGCTCGGTGGCCACGCCCAGCTGCTCCTCGATCGGCACGTCGCGATCGATGCGGTGCAGCTGCCACAGGTCGATCGCCTCCAGGCGCAGCCGCCGCAGGCTCATCTCGGCCTGCTGGCGCAGGTAGGCGGGTCGTCCGACGGGGACCCACTGGTGCGGGCCGGTGCGCACCAGGCCGGCCTTGGTCGCCACGACGACGTCGTCGGGATAGGGGTGCAGCGCCTCGGCGATGAGCTCCTCGGAGACGAAGGGGCCGTAGGCGTCGGCGGTGTCGATCAGCGTGACGCCGAGCTCCACGGCGCGACGCAGCACCGCGCGCGCGGCCTCCCGGTCGGGCGGCTCGCCCCACACCCCGTCGCCGGTCAGGCGCATGGCCCCGTAGCCGAGACGGATGACGGGCAGGTCGCCGCCGATCGCGAACGTGCCCGAGGCAGCCGCGGGGGCGGTGGCATCAGCAGGGTGGGACATGGCGAGAGGGTCCTTCGGGTCGACGTCGTCGCGCTCGCGATGATGCTAGGGCGGCGTGGGGCGGGTGCCGCGTGCCGACCGCCCGGCGCGTCAGGCGCCCCCGCGGTCGGCCACGAAGCGCTCCAGGCGCGCCTGCGCGTCGGCGTCGAGGCCGGTGAACCGGATCGCGACCTCCAGGTCGGCGTCGAGCGCCTCCCGGACCCGCACGAGCACGCCCGGCGCGACCAGGTGCGGCGCCACGACCTCGAGCGTGATGGTGCACGTCGCGCCCTCCTCGAGCACCACGTCCCCGCCGACCAGGCACCGCACGCCGGTGGGGCTCACGTCGAGCAGGGTGCAGCGCAGCCGCCAGCCAGCGGCCACGAGCGTCTCGTGCCACTCGACCGCCACGCGGTCGCGCTCGCGCCGCTGGTCGACCACGATCACGTCGCGGGGCCGCAGGCGCCAGCGACCGTCGCCGTCGGGCGACAGCTCGGCAGCCAGCTGATGCAGGCCACCGGTGTCGGTCCAGGAGACCTCGACGGGCCCCTCCGGTGGGAGCGTC
>PUKE01000151.1 GCA_003550425.1 Nitriliruptoria bacterium | reverse complement strand
GTTCGACTGGCAGAACGCAGAAAACGGTGTATTCCACGAGACGGAGACGGGGGATTACGATGTGACCGCGACCTACGATGGAGTGACTTCACCTGTAACTGTTGTGACCGTCGAGCCCGCAACTGCAACAATGGATATCGAGTTGTATGAAGGTGGAGATTCTGATGGATGGAATTTCGTATCGTTCAATCTTGAGTTAGATGACACAGATCTTGAATCGATACTGGAACACGAGGACTACGGCATATCTGATAATTACGATAGTGTGATGTATTACGACGCCTCTACGGATGAATGGTTGACGTATCGACCGGACAGAGAAGACCATTACAACAGTCTAGAGACCTGGGATCACACGATGGGTATTTGGATACGCATGACGGCCGACGATGTGTTGACTGTAGAGGGACAGGAGCCGACAGAGACAACTATAACACTGTACGAGGGATGGAATATGGTGAGCTATGCCGGTAGTGAAGCGGGAACTGGTGTTCCAGACGAAGTTACAGAGATAGGCTACTTCGACGCTTCAGAAGAGTACAACGTTGCCTATACCGATGATGTGGACGGCTTCGAGTTCCAGCCCGGGGAAGGATACTGGCTCTACGCTGAGCAAGAAGTAGAGTGGACCGTCGAATACTAAAACCCCTTTCTTTCCTTTTCTTATTTTTCCAGTCTTAAATCCAAAACATGGTACAAATCTAATTAAATGAATTCTATAGTTTTTTACAATAGTAGAAAAAGAAGAATATCTGATGGATATTAAAATAAACAATCAGATTTTCTAAACAAACTTTTTATATCATGCACAGGCATTACAAAGTAATGCAGGTTTCTCGTATTAAGCTAGCTGTAGTTATAATCAGTATTATCCTTATCATCAGCTACAGCGGTGCGGTGCAGTATGTCGAGATGCAGGGGGTGCACGATTACGATGCTGATGAGGTGGAAGAGGAGGCTGAATATGTTCAGTACATGCACAAGGATAACGATCACCGATACACGGATACCAATATTGGGACTGACCTACATCACGACATGATCCCGGGTGGAGAAATCTTCCAGTGGATACAGGAGAATGGTAGGGACATCACGGTAGATGAACTCTACAGTGTGCTTTATCTAGACCCGCTCGAAGAGTTCGAACTCAAGATAGATGGAGATGAAGATTCGAATTCTGGTTGGAATATCACAACTTTAGACTTGAATGGTGATGGACAAGAAGATGTTGTGATCGGTGGTCCTAGTGATAATAATGATGAAGGTGTAGTTTACATATATTTCGGCAGTGGTATAGATCCAGGCACTCCGGATCTGGGACCTGGGGATGCAGATGTCACCATCTCCGGTGAGGATGCTGGGGATAAGTTCGGATGGTCCGTGGCAAATGCAGGCGATTGGAGCGGGAACGAAATCTCGGACCTTGTCATCGGTGCACCCGGTGGTGAGATCGTGTATGTTTTTCAGGGTCGAGAAGATTGGGATGGAGCTTACAGCGCTGATGATGCTGAGTGGACCTTGGAGAGTGAGGAAGAAGGGGACGAGTTCGGTTTCGCCGTGGGAGGAGGCGCCGACCTGACCGATAACGGTAGGCCCGATATCTTCGTAGGTGCACCTGGAGCTGAGAACGATAAGGGTCAGGTTTACGTTTATGAGGGGTTCGAGGATGTTGGTGAAGGTGAAACACTGTCTTATGAAGTGTACGGACCAGTGGAGCCGCATGAGGAGGAAGATGAGATAAGTACGGATAGCAGTTTAACGGGTATTCAAACAGATTCTCCCTCACTACTTGATTATGGTGATCCACCCCCTAACCATAGACCTCCTTCCCAGAGGGAGCGTGCAGACGAGATCTTGATAAGATGGGACTGGGATCATGAAGATTATCATACAGATATCGCCGTAGCGATCTCAGAAGAAGATGAGGCCATAGCTCAGATAATCGCTGAAGATCAGGGTGAAGCTGATGATATAGAAGATGCACTGATCACTGCGGGTGCTGATATGGCTAACGTAGAGTTCACAGTGATGGGTGATGATACTCCTACCGTACATTGGATAAGGGATTACGGTCCGATGCCGATCGTGCATCAAGATACTGGTGAAGTTTCATTCATAAATGTAAATTACGCATGGGATGAAGCTGATAGACCTGAAGAGAACCAATTCGTCCATAACTACGCTGATGTGATAGGTGTCGATGTCTATGATATGGAAGAAGACGGCGATATCACTCTTGACGGTGGTCATAAATTCGTTGAAGGTTCTGGAATATTCTATACGACTGATGACGTGTATAATCAAAACGATCATCTAAGTGGGGAGGAAGTCGAGGAGTGGTTTACAGAGTGGTTCAATCTGGTCGAAAGGGATGAAGGATTTGAAACGGTCGCTGGAGACTATGGGTTAGCTCATCTGGATATGCAGGTGAACATCCTTGATGAAACGACGGTTCTGGTAGCGGAAGTTGATAATTACGAAGAATATCCAGATGAAGCGGAACTATTGGACAACACTGCGGACTTCTTTGAAAATGAGGTGACCGCCCGGAGTGGGGAACCATTCGAGGTAGAAAGATTGCCGATGCATGTATATGATACAGGGCCACCTACTCCTTCCAATCGTTATCTCACCTATGCCAACTCGTTGATCGTAAATGACATTGTATTGGTGCCACAGTATAGTGATCATGATGATGTAACAGAAGATATGGATCAGGATGCTATCGAGGTGTATGAAACAGCACTTCCTGACCACACCGTCATAGGCATAGATGCAGTAGATGTCGCTGATGAAGGCGGAGCCATACATTGCACCACTAGAGAGATACCTGCAGAGAACGCTCCTCCTACTATCGATATCACTAGCATTTATGCTGTTGCAAATGAGGAAGTGATAGTCGAGGCAGAGATAACGACTGACGCCCCAATGGATACGGCTCATGTTTACTACGATACAAACGGAGCGGATGACTTCGCTAAAGTCGAGATGGACGACGTAGGAGGTGACACCTATGAAGCGAACTTGGGTTCATATGATGACGGAACAGAACTCAATTACTTCATCAGAGTCGAAGACGATTATAATGCTGTCACCTATAACGGTGATGCCTGGGATCCTCACACCGATGTCATAGAATCTATAGTTGAAACAAAACCCGCAACCGACACAACCAGAAACTCAGCGGTTCTTCACGGCGAGTTAACCGAACTGGAAGGTTACGACGAAGCAGACGTGTATTTTGAGTATAGGATAGAAGGTGATGAAGAATGGGAAACTACTACTCCACCCCAGACGTACAATGAAATTGGCGATTTCTCCGAAGAGATAACTGGTTTGGCCGAGACCACCACTTACGAGTACCGTGCAATAGCTGAAGCCGAGGATGGAGGGGAAGTAACTACTCACGAAGGAGATATATTAAAGTTCTTCACTGCCGATTGGAGTAGGGTTAAACCAGATCAACTTACAGACTCGTCTTGGCTCGGCGAACATACGGAGATCGAAAATCTAGTTGAAGATGAAGATGGCTTGAGGCTTTGTGATGAATATGATCCTGTAGACTTAGAGGATTATTGTGAAGTCGAAGGTGGGGACACAAGTTTTGGTGAATATATTACGAACGTGCAGTTCAACGGCATAGACAGAGATTCGGGAGATGATGGAGGATATGCCGATCATACGGATAGTATTTCAGATCCTGTGGTGCCAGGAGAAACCTATGAATTATCGGTAACGATGGAAACAGATAATGATAATTGGATTACAGTAGTATTTGATTGGTCAGGAGATGGTGATTTGACGAATGAGGATGTTATCGAAGTTGGGGGAGGTACTGATGACACTATAACAGTAACAACGTATATCACCGTTCCAGAAGATGCTGCACCTGGCGAATCTATACTCATGAGGGTGATGCAAGAGTATGGGGATTATCATACTGACCCGTGTGGGAATCAGGATTACGGTGAAACAGAAGACTACACCGTTGCGATTGCTGTTTCTGAAGGGCATCGGATATCAACATCTTATGAACTCGATATTGAAGAGGTGGAAGAAAGTCACATAAGTTGGGAATCTGAGGAACCCGGCGACACTGACCTAACCATCTTTACAGCAGTTACGGAGACCGATTCAGAACCCGGATCTTGGGATGAAGCTACCGATGGAGCTCAGATCCCCTCGATAACTGAAGGTGATGACCTAACGGGTAGATACCTTTGGTTTAGATATAAGTTAGAGGGCGATGGCACTGAAACACCGGTGCTGGAAGAGCTTACAGCTTATATAAATGGTGATCCAGCTATTGAGATTGATAGCTGGACAGAGTTAGATAAATTGGCTGGAGAGGATCCTGAGCATCCATTAGATGGTAACTACGTTTTAGTTAATGATCTGACACGTCATGATGAGGACTACGAAGGCATAGGCGATGATTTTGATGGGATAGGTTACTGGGATGCTAATCAGGAGACATGGGTTTCTTTTACAGGTACCTTTGACGGTCAAGGACATCGAATCGAAGGTTTAGAGATAACTAGTTTTGATCTTGCAGGTATGTTTCGGGAAGTTGATGGTGCAGAGATAAATGATCTTGGGCTTGAAGATGCCGATGTAGAAGCAACTCGTTATTATGCTGGTGGATTGATAGGACGTGCTTATGATTCCCATATCGAAAATTGTTACGTCACTGGAACTATTGCGGCTTCTGAACATGAAGACGATAGTTACGCAGGAGGACTCATCGGAATCCTAGATGGTGGCTCCGTAACAGATTCTTATTCAACTGCTGATGTTTATGGTGAAGGAGATCATGTAGGAGGTTTGATTGGATCGAACGATGGTGAGGTAACTCAATCCTACGCTACTGGAGAGGTTGAAGGGGATAGGAGTAGGATTGGTGGATTGATAGGAACGAACTTAGGCACCGTGAGCCAGTCATACGCTACCGGAGATGTTTACACTGACCATCAATTCTCAAATGCTGGAGGATTGATAGGCAGGACTGATGGTGATGTGGATAATTCTTATTCCACTGGCGATGTGATCGCAGATGAGGTAAATCGTGTGGGTGGATTCATAGGCCGAGTTGCAGATAGTGCTACGGTGACTAACTCATATTCTACAGGGGAGGTCAGCTACGTGACTCTTTACGAGGATGCTGGAGGTTTTGTCGGTACTCAAGAAGGAGAACTAAATGATTGTTTCTGGGACACCGACACAAGTAATATCGGTGAAGGTGATGGCGTCGGAAGCGGAGATGATGACGGCGTTTCTGGTGAATCTACAACTGCAATGCATGACATCGACACTTTTGACACCGCTGGCTGGGACATCGAAACGATAGTAAACTGGGACGATGAGATCTGGAACATAAACGACGGTCTAGATTATCCGAGGTTACACGAACAGGCGAAGTTCGCCATCGTAGAAGAGTCTGGATCTGTCGATCCTGAGACGATAGAGGCCGGCGATGAAGTTACAATAGAAGTGGAAGTCGAAAACATAGGTCATGCAACCGACAGTGCTTACGTAGCTCTTCAAGATAACGGTGTGCCATGGATTATCGAGTATACTGATGACCTTGAACCGGGTGGATCGGAAACAGTGACCTTTACCAATTCCGAAGAAGAGGCCGGGACTTACGATTTTTACGTCGGCGTTGAATGGTACGACCTGGCCGGAGCTTGGGATGACACATGGCATAGCTCGTTTGAGGTGGAATCCTCGGACGCTGACGACTTCAGTGTTACCATCGAGGATATCACAGCAGGGAACTCACCCTTCATCCAGATCCAAGATGCTGAGGACGAATACGGTAATGATTTGGAAGGAGAATATGATGTAGATATCACGATTGATGGAACCACGGAGGATCCAACTCTCACCTTTTCCGAAGGTGAAGCTGATTATGATTGGCCCGAAACGATAACAGAGGAGGATACATACACTGCTGAAGTCACTATCGATGGTGTAGAAAGAAGCGATGAGTTCTATGTCGAGCCTTCAGATGTTGATTACGTTCTGATATATCCAGACGAAGATATCACTATCACCGCTGGTCAGTCGGTGGATTTCAATGCAGAAGCTTATGATGAACATCACAATCTTATAACTGATGTTGATTCAGAATTTGATTGGTATGCAGAGGGCGGATCGATAACCAACACCGGAAATTTCGAAGAAACGCAAAAAGGAGATTATCAGGTCACAGCTACTTATGAGGGAACAGAATCTGATCCAACTACAGTTACTGTTGAAACAGCAGAAGTGGACGATTTCAGTGTCACCGTAAGTGATATAACGGCAGGCGAAAATCCAGTCATCCAGATCGATAACGCAGTGGACTTGTATGGAAATCTCGTAGATGGTGATTATGAGGCAGATGTGACCATCGATGAAACCACCTATAATCCAACACTTACCTTTTCAGAGGGGGAAGCGGATTATGGTTGGCCTGAAGAGATGACAGATGAAGGCACATATACGGCAGAGGTAACCATCGATCATACGACAGAAACTGATGATTTCTATGTCGAACCCTCGGATCCTGACTACATAGAAATAGAGCCACAGGATTCAACGGTTGTGCCGGGTCAGGACCAATCTTACACCGCAACTGCTTACGACGTATACGGTAACGAGATAGGAGATGTTACCGAAGAAACTGATTGGTCTATAGAAGAAGGAGCGGGCGGACAGTGGGACCAGGAGACAGGTACTTATACATCAGAGAACGAAGGTGTGTGGACGGTTACAGGAGAATATGAGATCGATGAAGAAACGACCTTGGATGACACTGCAACATTGAATGTTGAGGCAGTTCAAGAAGAAGAACCCGATCTGATAATAAGAGGTAAGCACGAGGGCGATAGGTTCGGACACTCTCTTGCAGGTATAAGAGCAGTGTCAGAAGAAGAGGGCGGGTGGACCGATCTTATCGTCGGTGCACCTTATGCTCCAGATGAGAAAAACACTGGTAGAGCTTACATTTTCTATGGATCTGATGGTCATCCGGAGATAATCGATCTGTCGGAACAGAACGCAGACGTGACACTTGTTGGAGAGGAAGAGGACGATAGATTCGGGTGGAGCGTGTTTTCAGCAGGGGACGTTGACGGAAGTGGCTATGGTGATGTAGTAGTTGGAGCACCTGGTCATGGGGACGAGGATGGTCGGGCGTACGTGTACTTTGGAAACGAAGATATGGGAGATGGTGGACTTGATGCAGAAGAAAGTACAGCTCAGATCCAAAGTGAAGATGATTCGATAGATGATGACAGTGAAGGAGAGGAAACGATCGAACAGGATGAAAACTCTCTATCTACAGATGAAGAAAACACAAATCACAGTAGCTCGTCGAAAGAAACTACAAATCCGGTTGAGGGTGAGAATTCTAAATCATCGATTGAGACGGATGACGATTCAATGTATGGCAATAATAGTTTAACCACTTTTGATCCTCCTCAAACACTATCTGATCCTGAAGATTACTGGAGGTGGTTATATGATGATGAGTGGAGGGGCGATGCCGATGATGGTGTTGGGCTGACTGCAGAAGGTGTTTGGTATGGTGGTATGGTTTTGGACCTTTCTGATGATATTGGAAGTAGCATCATGAAAGTATCTTATCTTGATTACGATGACGACGCTTATTATGTCCAAGCCCACGTTGCAGAAGATGACAACGGGGCTCCGGGAGAATGGCTGAGTTCAACGGATGAATATACCCCTACTGGGGATGGATGGGTTGAATTGGATCTTGAGGAATCTGTGTTGATCGAAGAGCCAGGTGATTACTGGGTTGTTCTTGAAGTACATGATATGGGAGATAATCACTTTCCAATTGGAGTGAATTTACCTTATGTGGATGATGGTGGTTATGTAAATATGTTTGATGACCCCAATGATCCCGCCGATTGGGATACCCTTCTAGAACACGGTTTAGATTATAGTTGGTTATTAGAAGCAAAGGTTGTGACTGTTGAAACGAATCCTCCTACAGATACTACTCTGACCAGTACTGAATTAAATGGATATTTAGACATACCTGAAGACGATTCTGCAGATGTTCATTTCAGATATAGAGAATATGGTGAAACTGAGTGGGATGAGACTGACTCTCAAACCATCGAATATGGAGCATTCAGTGAAAGTATTACTGATCTTGAAACTCTTCAAAAGTATGAGTTCAAAGCTGTTGCTGAGATAGATGGTACTGAAGCGGTGGGAAACACACGTGTATTCATCCCCGCTTATGTGACGAGGACAGAGCAAGTTGATGAAGAGTGGAATGATCATCATTCGATAGATGATCTTGAAGCAGAGTACGATGATTTGGTACTTGGAGGAGGCGATGAAGGGGATACAGAGGTCTATGACGAACCTGGTGACAGCATAACTATGGATGTGTCTGAGATAGATATTATAAAAGTTAAGATGTGGGGTGCTGGTGGTGGTGGAGGATGGCATGGAAGTGGAGGATCCGGAGGTTATATTGAAGTTATACTTGATGTTTCTGAGTTTGACGAGCTAGAAATATGGGTTGGAGGTGCTGGGGAATATGCAGGAGGAAGTCCCGGACCAGGTGGATGGGGCAGATATGAGGGAGGCGATGGAGCAGATTGGGCTGGAGGTGGAGGAGGTTCAACAGAGATTTGGGCTGATTATGACCATGAAACTAATGATGGAACGTTTTTGGTTGCAGCAGATGCTGGTGGTGGTGGAGCAGAATATGCAAATGGTTTTACGAATTCTTTAGGTGGAGGAGGCGGTGCCCGAGGAGGTGAGGGTGGTGACGGCGATCAAGATTCAGGTGAAGATGCTGGCGGCGAAGGTTTTGGTGGTGACGGCGGAGATGGATTCTTTGGGGCTGAAGATGGTGGAGATGGTGGTCAGCAGATCGATTCTGATTACTCGATAGGTGATTTGACAGAAATTCAAGGAGCTGGCTCATCAGGTGGTGGACCTGGAGAAGACGGAAGTGACGGTTTGGTCGAGATAACAGAGTATTATCCCTACGAAGAAGAAGGTGAGCGGATCTCCGAGCCTTTAGCTCTTGACGGAATAGTCAGTGCTGGTGACACCGTGATAGATTGGGACGCTGAAGAACCTGATGATACGGAGGTAAACATCTACACCGCTATTACTGAAGACGATCAGAATGCACCGGAAGATTGGGATGAAGCCACAAATGGATATCCGATACCATCTATAGAAGAAGGAGAAGATCTCAGTGGACATTATCTTTGGATCAAACAGGAGTTATCTACTGAAGATGATACTGTAACTCCGAGATTACACGATCTGACAGCTGCGTTGATACTTACTGAAGGATATTGGGTTGGAGACATAGATACTGATTGGGAAGAAAGAGAGAACTGGGGCCACGGTTATGTTCCTGATGATGAAGTCGATGTGATCATACCGGATGAACGTGACTTCTATCCGTTGATTCAGGATAATGACTTGGGCATAGGAACTGGTATGTACTATCATGAATGTGCATCGATGGAGATCCAAGATGGTGGAACTGTTACCTTCGATGGAGAAAACCTTGGCATCTGGGTCCATGGTGACCTGGTGATCGAGGGGGTCTTGAATCATCAGGCGGGTGAGTATTCGAATAAGTTTTATATCGGAGAGGGCGGAAATGCACAGGTGAATGACGGCGGGATCTTGAACGTAGGAAGTGACGAAATAGATGGTGATGAACCTGGAGGAACGATAAGTGAAGATAACGACATATTCATCCACGACGGACAATTGCAGATAAATGACGGTGGTAAGGTATTCATCCAAGATCAACTTCAGGTCGGGGATGGCGACGTTCATTCTCCGACATTGAATATGAACGGTGGTGAACTTTGGATAAAATATCACGGGGACGGTGATGGACTATCAGGTTTCGATGTAAGGTCTGAAGGGGAATTGGATATCACCGGTGGAGATATATATGTATCAGGGCAGGCTCAGAATGGTGCCAACATGATCTATTGGGATGACGAAGCTGACGTTTCGATATCTGACAACACGATCCATCTGATAGAACCCATGGGAGATGGATCTCTGATGGATTCAAATCTTGATTTTAGAGGACATGCGATATACGATCTTGTCATCGATAGAGATGAAGTTGACACACTGTTCGAAACATCAGTGACAATGAAAAACGACTTGATCATCGATTCCGGAGATGTATATATGAACGGTGCTATGATACTCTCTGTACATAATTACTTGAACATTCAAACGGATGGCATGTTGACTGTACAGGAAGACCAAACGATAGATTTTTCTTCCAGTGGACCTTCCGAGCCTAGTATAGATGTAGTAGGCGATTTAATATTATCTGGTTCTGAAGGAGAACCCGCCACTATTACCTCGGATAGCGAGAGTAGAGTTAGCTGGGATATATCAGGAACGTTCGATGCAGATCATTATAAGATAGAATATCCTGATGAAAACGGAGTCTCTTTCTCTGGTGAACCAGATGTTGTATCCTTGGATAACGGTCACTTCGACTATCCAGCTCCTGGCGGTGTCCTTCTTGATCTTTCCGGTGTGGATGTTCTTCCCGATGATCATATCGAAGGTTGCACGTTTGATAATTCTGGAGACTCTTCCGATGTTAAAAACGTCAGAGCGGATATCGATACACAAAATGTCCAATTCAGAGAGTATTCTGGCGATCTAGCTTCCACACCTGAGATAGCCTTCAACCATGACGATGATCCTGATGATAAGATATATTGGGGAGTTTATGTAACCGTCCAAACAGGAGGAGGATATCTGGATTCTGAACATCATACCGATCTTTCCTGGCAAAGTATCGGGGATGACCATCATATCGAAGTGTTCCACGATGGCATCGAACTCATAGAAGAATGGATGGACTATGATAGTGTGATGATAGTTTCTTCTCCAATAGATGTAGCTGAAGATCCAAGAGAAGTTGAATATGTTTGTGACGATGATGTTTATTCGATACCGGGAGACACTCAAATCTTAGATCATACCTTCCTCTTCCATGCAGAGTTCCCACCGGACGTTACGATAGAGGGTCCGGAAGAGGAAGCACAGTTCGGATGGTCGGTTTCAGGTGGGCAGGATATCTTCGGATCGGGGAAAGACGATGTGATTATAGGAGCTCCAGAATATTCCGACGAGAGAGGTATCGTTTATCTGTTCTTGGGTGACGAGTCAGGAGGTGAGTGGGAGATCGGTACCACGATAACAACCGATGACTCAGAGTGGTCACAGATCGGTGAAAACTATGGAGATAATTTTGGCTGGTCCGTACACGCAGCTGGTGATATTACCGGCGACAACGTGCCTAACTTCATGACTGGAGCGCCCTACTACAGTAACACAGGTAGAACTTATATCTTCGCGATCGGAGAGGAGCCCACCGTGCTCCTCGAGTTCTATCTAGATGGAGAGGAGCCAGAAAAATTTGGAGAAAAGGAGTTCCTGGTTGAAGAAGAAGGATGGCATACTAAAGAGATAGATCTTATCTATGAAGAATATGAGGTGACTGAAGATGACACCATACTGTTCGAGATCAGCGTTGTCGAACAGGCGGGATACTCCATGGTAACGGTTCTTTACGGCGATGAAGATTATCCTTCCAGGTATCATATCGGCCCGGCACTGGGCGAAGCCCGGGTCCAGTGGGTAAGGACATGGGATAAAGACTCAGACGAACCCACCGAAGAGTGGTCTAAAGAGTACGATCATGGAGATGATGTTACCATACGGACAAGGGTCACAGCCGAACAATCCGATCACATCTCAGGAGCGATCATGTCTCTAAAAAGCGGTATCACATTGGAAGATGGCATAACGATGGTTGAGGTCGGCAGCGGAGAAGATTGGGTGGAATTCCAATATACTCTGGATACTTCAGAGATCGGTTATGGAGGACGTTTCATAGTTCACGTCGTTGCTGTCGACATGCATGGAGACACCGATGCCATGTTCGGGGAGACCATGATCAATACAGTCCATTTCAGGGTTATGGAGGGGTCATGAATGAAAGGAGGTGCTGAAGATGAATGAAGGAAGAGGAGAGGAAGGAAAAAGCGCCTTTGACCGTTCAAGCGTCGCAGTGGTCGTGATCATCCTGCTCCTTGGAGCAACCATCTCAGCAGCCCCTTTCTCCGTCCTAGAGGTGTATACCGATTATGGTGTGGAACGGATTTACGACACTCAAACCCAGTACCTTCATGGTGAAGAGGAAGGCGATGGAGAAGCCCAAGGACAAAGGCACACGGATCAAACCGTGGGAACGGTTGAGAGAACAGATACTATCGAAGTAAGCGAATATCTAGAGTGGGAGCAGATACCTGCGATGGAGGAAAAGTTCAGTTTTACTTTGTTATACAGTAGGTTGTTCATCGAACCTCAGTTGGGAAGGGAATTGAAGTTTGATGGTTGGGAGAGTGACAGGTCCGGCTGGAACGTTACGCTGATGGACCTTAATGATGATGGAAAACACGATATAGTGATAGGTGCGCCGGAAGCTCAAAACAATGGAGATACGACAGGTGCGGTCTACATATTCTTCAGCGATAATATCGTTATCGGAGAAAGTCCATTTGATCCTCAAGATGCAGACGTTACGATCTATGGAGATGCGGTAGAGGGTGAATTCGGATGGTCTGTGGCGAATGCAGGCGATTGGACAGGGAACGATATCGATGACTTAGTGGTGGGTGCCCCGGGTGCCGGGAACGCATACGTATTCGAAGGTAGAAGCGATTGGAGTGGTGTCAGTGACGTCACCGATGCGGACGTGACGATAAGTGGGGATGCCGGGGATGAATTTGGAGCATCGGTCGGCGGAGGAGCGGATCTTACGGAATCTCCGAACATCTTCGTCGGTGCGCCTGAAGCTGAGGATGAGAGAGGAGAAGTGTATGTTTACGAGTACGATTCTGGGAATGAAGATGAAGACTTAGCATTGACGATCACCGGTAAGCACGAAGGAGACAGGTTCGGTCATTCACTGGCAGGTATCCAGTCTGTATCTACGACTAGTGAATGGACCGATCTTATCGTAGGTGCACCATACGCACCGTTTGGGATAGAAGAGGAAGGCGAACCAGGTACTGGACGGGCATACATATTCTATGGACAGGAGGATCCTACAGGGGAGTGGGATCTCTCGGAGGAGAACGCCGATGTGACACTTGTTGGAGAGGAAGAGGGCGATAGATTCGGATGGAGCGTTTTTTCAGCCGGAGATGTGAACGACGACGGTTACGGAGACGTTGTAGTGGGCGCACCTGGTTGGGATGAGGATACCGGTCGCGGCTACATCTATTTCGGTAACGAGGACATGGATCACGGTGGTTATTCGGGAGGAGGGATTACATCAACTAGTGTGGAGAGTTACGATAGAACATCTGAGGAGAATTTAAGTGTTCAATCGAGTTCTATGGATACGGATGAAGATGAGTATGATGGATCTAACTCTGTTAGATCGATGAACTCTATTGAGAGCTCAGAAAACCTATCTGACGAAGATGAGGACGTTGGTCCGCTATTGAAGAATACTGTTCGATCTGTTACAGAGGAATCAGGGACCACAAGCAGTAGATCTTTGACTAGTGAACCAGGTCTAACATTCGCTGGTGGTGATGGAAGTCCAGGAGATCCTTATCAGATAGAGAATGTTGGTCAGTTACAGGATATGGAAACAGATTTAAGCGCTCATTATATCTTGATAGACGATATCGATGCGAGTGAAACGGAAGGTTGGAATGGTGGAGATGGTTTTGATCCGGTTGGAGGGAATCCGGATGATGGTGAAACTCCATTCACAGGATCTTTGGATGGAAACGGGTATGAAATTATTGATCTTTATATAGATAGAGAAAATGAACAGCATGTTGGATTATTTGGATACATAGATGAAAATAGTAATTTAGAAAGTATAACTTTATCTGATCTACATATAAGAGGTGAAGGACGCGTTGGGGGATTAGTGGGGTGGAACGATGGAGGAACATTAACTGATATCTATACAGATGGCAACGTTTTTGCAGAATATTATGTAGATGCCGAAGATAGGGAATGGTCTCTTGCGGGAGGCATTTCTGGTTTAGATGGTGGATTAATTGAGGACTCTTATTCTAGTGTTGATGTTGAAGGATTAGGTCTGAGTGTTGGTGGCCTTGTTGGTGAGCATTGGGGGGAAATTATTTACTCTTATGCTGTGGGAGATATTAGTGGTGACAATAATCAGGCAGGCGGATTAGTGGCATTGACTTCAGGCGAGATTATAGAATCTTATTCATTAGGAGATGTGAGTGGAATTAACTTGGTGGGGGGACTAGCGGGAGCTAATGCAGAAGGAATAATAGAACATTCTCATAGTAGAGGTAATGTTAATGGTGAAGACTATATAGGTGGACTTGTGGGATATAATTATGGTGGATTGATCGAAAGAACATATGCGACTGGGGAGGTCATTGGAATTAGTAATGTAGGTGGACTAGTTGGATATAACTCAGGACTCGGCCCGCCTGTAAATGAACCAGTTGGAGAGATCTACGATTCGTTCTCAGACCAGGAAACAACAGGTCAGACTGATCCTATAGGAGAAAACGAAGGCACCTTATCAAATGTAGATTCCCTTTCGACTACTGAAATGCAGGCTTACGCGACGTACACATCCTGGAACATAGCAGACCACGACTGGGGACCTCACACCGATTTCCGCTTCGGCGAACCCGATGAAGAAGACCCCTGGAACATCCTCGATGGCGAAACGTATCCGTTCCTCAGCTGGGCCCCAGATATGACGGATCCTTCTGTGGAGAATGACGATGACGGATTTGTTTATGTCACATGGGTGGATGAGGCCCACGACATACTTTACTTTTCAGAATCCAACGATGGAGGAGAGAGCTTTGAGAACAGTGCGGTAAGAGATTTTAACACACAGGCTGGTGAATATAGGATGGGCAGATATCCTAGGATCGGTGTGCACGGATCGGGGACGGAAGCTCACATATATATAGCAATGCATGCTCACTGGGAGGGATTAGAAGATGATATGGATGTATTGATCTATAGAAGAGAGGGGTCAAACGATGATTTCAGTATAGATCATGAAATTTATTCGGAAGAAAGATTAGTAGGTTTTCCAGATATAGATATAGATGATGAAGGAAATGTTTACGTGGTTTACATAAGAGAGTATCTATGGGAAGATGAATTTGGTCCTATTGGATATTTCTTAGACATAGATATGGCTGTTTACGATGTTGATACTGGTGAGTGGGAAGATGGGATATACATCGCTGAGGGGACCTATCATCAATATTTTCCTTCTATATATGTAGAAGGCTCAGGAGACAGCTCTACTGCCCATGTGACATACAACAATGACGATGTGGATAGCCTAGCTTACGTTAAAGTAGAAGATGCCGGAAGTGATCCGGACCCAGGAGACGAGATGATAGGGCCGGATGGCTGGGTAACACCTGGAGGAGCGATCTCTCACGATGGAGTCGATACCGTACATATATCCTACACATATGATGGAAATACCCACCATGCCTATTCAAGCGACGGAGGAGATAATTGGGAAATCACCGAACTTGAGACTGGATTCGATTCTCGGATAGTTGTGGATGAAGACGGTGCTCCATACATCATCTGGGATGATGATGAGGATATCAGGTTCGCTTACTACTTCCAAGATGAATTCAACACGATATTCCGGAGTCAAGAAGAAGGTAGGGAGATCTTTGCGGATATAGCTCTTTTTGAAGGGGAAAATCAACGACAGTTCGATATGGTCTGGGAGTACACCCATGATGGGAACACAGACATATATTATGCGAGTGATGTTCAATTTGACGTGACATTCAGTTTTGATAGAGCAAATCCTGGATGTGACCATGGTGGGGACGTTGAGATACCGGTTGATTACGAGTATATGGGTGAAGAATATGAAGTGATGGCTACTTTGGAAGGAAATAATGTATGGGCCGATGAAAACGGTTATTACGAGTACCCGGAAACTCATGAAGTGGTAGAAAACATAGAGCAGTGGGCAACCGAGGATCCCTCTGCAAGTGGAAATATAGAATCAGCAACCACGATATCTCCCTATTTTTATCATCAGTTTTGGGTGACTTTCGACGCTTATAGGAAGAACGAGGGTAATGAGCACGAACCAACCGAAGTGACAGTCTCTTACAATAGTTTAGGAGGAGATGAAACAGATGATGCTTGGGAAGGATTCTCAGATTGGGTGGACTGTGATGATTCAGAAGATGCTTACACATATGCTAACCCTGTAGATTTTACTGAGAATGAAGAGCAGTGGTATACTGATGATGAAGAAGCTACCGGTCCG
>PUKE01000195.1 GCA_003550425.1 Nitriliruptoria bacterium | reverse complement strand
GAGGTGGTCGCAGCCGTGGGCAAGCAGCGTGGTCGCCTTGGCGATGGTGTCGCGACGGATGTTGGCGGCGCGCGCGTGGACCCGGCCGATGCGCCGCGTGGTGCGCTGCTGCCGGTTCGAGCCCGACTGCCCGCGGGCGCGCTTGCGCTGCAACCGCCGCAACCGCGCCTGCGCGTGCCCAAGGCTGCGTGGGGCGGGGGTGCGCATGACTTCGCGGCCGTCGGCGGTGGCAGCGACGACGAGATCACGCGCGCCGACGTCCACCCCGACTGGTTCGCCTGCGGGGGCGAGCCGGCGGGCGTGCGCGGGCCTCGCGTTCTTGCCGGTCGCGCGTTCGACTTCGACGGTGAAGGCGACGTGCCAGCGGTCCGCAGCGTCTTGGCGGATAGTGGCTGCGAGGATGCGGGCGATGCCCGCCTCGATGCGGCGCGCGAGCTTGCGCGTCGACTCGTGGGTCCTCACCCGCCCGATGCGCGGGAGCGTCACGTGGCGGCGGTCGGACTCTACGCGGATCGCGCCGGTGGTGAACCGCACACCCATCCGGTGGCGGCGCTTGCGGAACCGCGGGAACCGGCCGCGTGCCTTCTTCCAGTTGTCGAGCGCGCGAGCGAGCCCATCCAACCCCGAGGAGTACGCCTCCTTGCTGTTCACTGGCCACCACGGCTCGCCCGACACGGGATTGACTGCCCACTCGTGCTTGCGGCGGTTCCAATAGCGTCGCAGCGCTGCCAACGACCAGCCATCCAGCACGGTCGGCTCGCCAGCGTGATACCGGTCGATGTCAGCCTTCACCACGGCGAGCAGCCGATTGAACACGAACCTGGCCGCACCCTCATGCGACGCCAACGCGCGCTGCTGGCGGCGAGTGGGATCAAGCGCGAACCGGTACGCCTGCACCACCAGCGCACCAGCCCCACTCGAACTCATGTACCCCATGGTACCAACAGCTGCCGACAGTCACCGTCGAACGCCCACACAACACGCAGCAGCCTGCAACCCCTCCACGGAGGACTGAACAGCATCCGGGCCCGAGGGTGACCCCAGCGGCCGCGCAGCCGTCGGTCAGCCCGCGCGGCCGCCCGGGGACGGCCCTGGCGTCGGCGTCAGCGCGGGATCGAGGCGCGGTAGTCGATGGCCTCGGCCACGAGCTGCAGGTCGTCGATCATCTCCATGACGGGGGAGACGCTCACCTCGATGGAGGGGAGGAGCGTCAGCGTGCCGAGGGTCGCGCGCGGATCCTCCGCGTCGATCTCGACGACCATGACGCCGCCCAAGCCGTTGGTGTCGACCAGCATCTACTCGCACGTCACTCCGGGTCTGGCTCCGACCCCATCCAGAGCTCGGTAGAGCGCTTGATGTCCTCCTCCGTCATGCCTGGTCGCTTCGTCCATCGGGTCACGACCTTCACGTCCCTCGCCTCCTTCGCTTGCGACCGCGGCAGCGTCCCGCACGTGCGCTCCGGAGGAGTCGACCATCGATCAGTCCGGACCGACCGGCACCGTCTCACGTTGCGGTGCTGGAGCGTGAGCGGTCAAGCACCGAAAGGGAAACCGTGACGGCGGGGAGCCACGGTCGGCGTGATCACGGCGACGTCACCGGGGTGGGCGGCGCGACCTCGCACGCCGTCATCCACCCCGGTCGCCATGCCTCATGCCACGGTCGCGCGAATCTTGCCCACCGCGGAGGGGTCGAGGGTCGCCTCGCCCCGCACCGGGAGGTGGTTGACCCACTGGTAGGCCTCGAAGTTCGTGTGCAGCTCGATGTGTTGGAAGAGCCTCGTCAGGCCCTGCTCATCGTCGATGCTCGTGCCGGTCGCGAGCACCGAGATGCGGGCGCCATCCTTGGTGGTCAAGCAGCCGTGGAAGTGCACGGCAGCGCGGCCGTCAGCGCGCGCACAGCTGTACTCGACGCCACGGAGCGTGCCCTCGAGCAGCCCCGTGACGGTGCCCTCCCAGGTCAGGTCGAACCGCTGGCCGGCCGCCGGAAGCGGCTTGCCACTCACCCAGTCCTCGTAGGCCACGCCGTAGTCGACGACGTCGGTGAAGCGACCGTCAGCCTCGTAGACGAGGTCGCCCATCGCGATGCTCTCGCTGGCCATGATCACCCCTTCTGCTGCCATGGCCTAGGCGACCTGCGTCGCCTAGGAGCTCACGATAGGCCGATCCGACCCATGCTCCTAGGGCCGATCACGGGCTTGCCCAGGGCCGAACAGCCCTCGCAGCCAGAGGCGTTCCAACGACGGATCGTCGGGGCCGCGCCGAACGCGCGCGCGATCGACGTGACGGTGTCTACCGTGCCTCGTTGACGCGGCCCGGCGAGCCCGAGCCCCGCGAGCGGGGAGCCGGGGCGAGCAGGCGACGTCGATCGGGCGCGGAGGGCCCTCCCGCCGCGGCGTCGTCCTGGGCTACGTTGCCCTCCCAGCATCCCGCCCAGCCGCCGAGGTCAGGGGCCCGCATGCCCAAGAAGCGCCGACCGCGCAAGCCCCACCGTCGATCCCGCCCCTCGGGACCGAGCCCCGCGCAGGGCACCGGTCCGCGGTCGCTGCCCGACCCTCGCCCTGACGCGGGCGGTGGGCCGGAGGAGCCCGACCTCCTCAGCGCGGTGCGCGAGGCGCTCGAGCACCCCGAGCCCCTGCCGATCCTGGGCACGGCGAGCACGCTGCTGGCCGTCGTCGACCCCCGCAGCGCCGACCCCTTCCAGCACCTCGGTGGGCCGCACCCTGCCGGCCCCGACCTGCAGGAGCTGCTGGCCTCCCTCACCGACGTCGACGTGGAGGAGACCACCGTGCTGCTCGCGGTGCTGTCCGAGCTGGTCCCCGACGACCTCACGGCTCGCCGCCTGGACCGGGAGGTCGCCCGTCGCCGCCATGGGCTGCCGCCGTGGGTCACGGGGCTCTCGCCGCTCGCCGTCGAGCGCGTCGTGCGGACCGCGCACGTGCTGGGCGACGGCGAGAACCTGCTCGTGGGCACGCGGACCGCCACGGGCCATCCCCTGACGGCCGTCGTCTACGTCGACCACAACCTCGGGACCATGGTCAAGGACGCCTTCGTGGTCCCCGACACCGCCGATGGCGTGCTGGCACAGCTGCGATCGGCGTCGGGTGACGACCCCGACATGAGCATCGAGGCCCTCGCCCACGGTGACGCGCGGGCCCGCATCGAGGAGGCCATCGATCTGCACGCCCGCACCGTGCCACCGATGGAGAGCGACACCTGGCCGGCCTCGCGCGCGCTGATCGAGTGGATGGCGCGCCACCTGCCCGAGGGTGGGCGAGGCTTCGCGCGCCCCGCGTGGAGCCAGGCCGACCGCGAGGCCCTCATGGACCGGTTCCTCGCCTCACCGCAGGGACGCGGCCACGATGCGCAGGACCGCGCGCTGCTGGCGTCGCTCCTCGCGTTCGCCTGCGACGAGGGCCCAGGCGACCCGCTGCGCTGGAGCTCGGTGTCGGTCGAGATCCTGCTGCTCGACTGGCTGCCGCGCAAGGTCGTGGCCGACGCCGCGCTGCTGGGAAGGGTCCCTGCCCTGCTGCGCAGCCTGATCCGCTACGCCCACGCCGAGCGCGGCATCCGGGCGTCGCTGACCGAGGAGACGCTCGCCGCAGTCGACGAGCACGAGGCCGCCTACCAGGAGGCGATCCACGACCCCGCGCCGCACCTGCCGGCATCCCTGCTGGCCGACCTCGGGGTGAGCGCCGAGGAGATCGCCGACCTGTTCCCCTCGCACGAGGAGCTGGTGCGCGAGTCCCTGCTCGCTGCGGTCGGTGGGGAGCAGGCCCTGGCCGACCTCGACGACGCCCCGCTGCCCGACGAGCCGTTCGCCTGGGAGCGGGTGCCGGCCGAGGTGCACGGGCGCGTGG
>PUKE01000067.1 GCA_003550425.1 Nitriliruptoria bacterium | reverse complement strand
TTGGTGGCCAGGCAATGGCCGACCGCACCGGCGACCGCATCGCGCTGGCCGCCGAACGCCGCGCGCGCCAGCTCCGCGACGACGGCGAGAAGGGCGCCCAAGCCGCCGAGTACGCCATGCTGGGCGGTGTCGGCGCGGCCGCGTGCGGGACCGTCGTCATCGTCATCGAGAGCCAGGGGCAGGGCTGGATCGGCGAGCTCCTCGGGGCCGCCTTCACCTTCGCCCAGGGCCTGTTCGGCTGATGGCCTCCCGGGGCGCGCGCGGGGGTCGTGCCCGTGCGGACGCATGCGCGCGCCTCGGGCCTCGCCCGCGTCGGGGCGCGCGGCCGAGCGCACCCGGCGGTCGGTCGCCGCGCTCGCGCGAGCGGGGCAGCCAGGCGCTCGAGCTCGCGCTGCTCCTGCCGCTGGTGGCGCTGTTGCTGGCCGTCGTGGCGATCGCCGCCATCAGCGTGGCCGAGCTGGTGGCCGCGCAGTCCCTGGCGCGCGATGCGGCGAGGGCCGCGGCGGCAGGGGAGGATCCCCACGCCGTGGTGCAAGCGGCGGGTCGGGGCGATGCCGAGCTGCGCGTCGAGCCGAGCGGCGAGGTCGAGCCAGGCGCGCCGGTGCGCGTCGAGCTCGCCGTCCCCTTGCGTGGCGCGGCGGTGCTGGGCCTCGAGCAGCATGCCCCAGCGGCGGCGTCGATGCCCGCCGAGCCATGACCGTCCGCCGGGCGCGGCAAGCCCCGCGCCGCCTCGAGCGCCCTCGCGGGCGCGACCGCGAGCGCGGGGCCGTCGGGCTGACAACCCTGACCGCCGTGGTGGCGGGCGTGGTGCTGGCCGGCGCCGTAGGCGTCGGGGCCGCCGACGTCGGCGTCGCGCATGCCCGCGCGGGAACGGCGGCCGATGCCGCAGCGCTGGCTGCCGTGGGCGCCGACCCGCTGGTGGGCGGCGACGGGGATCACTGCGCGGCGGCCGAGGCGCTCGCCGCCGAGGGCGGGGCGACGCTGGAGTCCTGCGCGGTCACCCGCGATCCGGCGGGCCTGCCCCCAGTGGAGGTGCGGGTGCGCGTGCGGGCCGAGCCGGTGACGGCGATGGTCCCGGCCGTGCCCGGCGTGAGCGCGAGGGCCACCGCGAGCCTCGCTCCGCGCGACGCCTCGGATCCTGGCGCGCGTCAGGGTTGAGCGCGACGGTCGAGCTCAGCGTCCGAGCGAGGCGTTCGCGTGCGACCCGCGAGCGCGGCGTCAGCCCCGCAGCGCCGCGAGCGCGGCGTCGGCGTGCTTGTCCATCGAGATCTCGCTGGCCACGACCTCGCGGACGGTGCGGTCGGTGTCGATCACGAACGTCGCGCGCTTGTTGGGCAGCGGACCGGGGCGCTGGACGCCGAACGCGCGCGCGACGGTGCCCTCGGCATCCGACAGCAGCGGGTAGTCGAACCCGTTGGCCTCGGCGAAGTCGGCCTGCCGGTCGACCGGGTCGGCGCTGATCCCGACGCGCTGCGCCCCGGCCTCGGCGAACTCCTGACCGAGGTCGCGGAAGTGGCACGCCTCCTTGGTGCACCCGGGCGAGGAGGCCATCGGGTAGAAGAACAGCACCACCGGCCCGTCGGCGAGCAGCTCGGACAGGCTGCGGGGCGTGCCGTCCTGCCCGGGCAGGGTGAACTCGGGTGCGACGTCGCCGGGCTTCACGCTGGGCCTCCTGATGGGTCGAGGGTCGGGCGCGCTGGTGCCGCGCCCGGTGCTGACTGTCCCCGCAGCGCCGTGGTCCATGCCTGGTCCCGGGCGTCAGCCCGCCTCGGTGGCCCGCTCGGCGAGCGCGGTGGCCAGCAGGCGCACCGCGCCGGCCTTGTCCAGCGGCTCGTTGCCGTTGCCGCACTTGGGCGACTGGACGCACGAGGGGCAGCCGTCGGCGCACGGGCAGCCCTCCACCGCCTCCAGCGTCGCCTGGAGGTGGCGGCCCTCGGTGCGGTAGCCGCGCTCGGCGATCCCTACCCCGCCGGGATAGCCGTCGTAGATGAAGATCGTCGCCTCGTCGGTGTCGGGATGCCAGGGCGTGGACACCCCGCCGATGTCCCAGCGGTCGCACATCGCGAACAGCGGCAGCAGCGCGATGGCGGCGTGCTCGGCGGCGTGGGCGGCGCCCGCCACCCGCTCGGGGCCAAGGCCGGCGTCGGCGAGCACCGGCTCGGGCAGCGTCAGCCACTGCGCGACCGTCGCCAGGCGCTGGGGCGGCAGGTCCAGGTCGACCATCCCCAGCGACTCCTCACGGGAGACGCGGCGGCGCTCGTAGCCCAGCACGGTCGTGGTGACCTCCACGCGGCCCAGCGCGAGCGTGCAGCGCCCCCACCTCACCTGCTCGAGGACCTCCAGCACCGCGATGTCGGTGTCGGTGCGCGCCCGGGTCGTCTCGTCGCCGGTGAACGGCTCGACGAGGGCGACCCCGTCGTCGAGCACCAGGTCGCGGACCCTCCAGGTGCGGCCCTGGTGCAGGTAGATGGCGCCGGGGTGGACGGTGCGCAGCGCGCGTGCGGGGTCGACCTCTCCGATCAGCTCGCCGGAGTCGGCCGCCACGATCGCCACCGGGTCGCCGCCGGTGCCGCGCAGGCCGACCTGCCGCGCCGGCGAGCGCGCCGACGTCGCATGCCACCGCCCGCTGCGGCGACGCACCTGCCCGTCCTCGGCCAGGCGCAGCAGCGCCGCGGGCAGGTCGGCGGGCCAGAAGGACGGCTCGTCGGTGGCCAGTGGCAGCTCCCAGGCCGCGCAGGCCACATGCGGGTCGAGCACGTGGCGGTTGGTGACGTCGGCGGTGGCGGCCTCCAGCGGGCGCTCCCACAGCGCCTCGGGATGCGCGGCCAGGTAGCGGTCCAGCGGGTCGTCGTCGGTGACGAACACCACGAGCGCCTCGGCGTCGCGGCGTCCCGCGCGGCCGGCGCGCTGCCAGAACGACGCGGCGGTGCCCGGCCACCCGCTGATGACCACCGCGTCGAGCGCGCCGACGTCGACGCCGAGCTCGAGCGCCTCGGTCGCCGCGACGCCGCGCAGCGACCCCTTGATGAGCCCCTGCTCCACCTCGCGGCGCTCCTCGGCGAGCAGGCCGGCGCGGTAGGCCTGGATCGCCTCGCCCTGCGGACCGTCGAGGTGCGACCGGGCCTGCAGCGCCACCACCTCCGCGCCCTTGCGCGAGCGGCAGAAGGCCAGCGTCTGCGGGCCGGCCTCGACCAGCCCCGACAGCAGCGCGGCGGTCTCGCCCAGCGGGGAGGCGCGCGCCCCGCTGGCCTCGTCGGTCAGTGGCGGCTCCCAGACCGCGACGGTGGTCGGCGGGCGCGGCGAGCCGTCCTCGGTGATCGCGGTCGCCGGGCGCCCGGTCAGGGCCTCGAGGTGCTCGGCGGGGTTGGCGATGGTCGCGCTGGCTGCCAGCACCACCGGCGCGGACCGGTAGCGCGCGCACAGGCGCAGCAGGCGGCGCAGCACCCCGGCGATGTGCGCGCCGAACACCCCCCGCGCGGTGTGCAGCTCGTCGACCACGATGTAGGCCAGCCGGTGCAGGAAGTCGCCCCAGCGCCGATGGCCCGGCAGCAGGCTCGCGTGGAGGAGGTCGGGGTTGGTCAGCACCACGTTGGCGGTCGAGCGGATCGCCTCGCGCTCGCGGGGCGGGGTGTCGCCGTCCAGCGCCGCCGCGCGCACCGACGGCACGCGCAGGTCGCGAAGGGCCCGCAGCTGGTCGCGGGCCAGCGCCTTGGTGGGCGCGAGGTACAGCGCCGTGGCGGCGTCGTCGCGCACCGCCTGCGCGGCGATCGGCAGCTGGTAGCACAGCGACTTGCCGCTGGCGGTGCCCGTGGCCACGACCACGTCGCCGTGCTGGGCGGCCTCCAGCGCCTGGGCCTGGTGGG
>PUKE01000270.1 GCA_003550425.1 Nitriliruptoria bacterium | reverse complement strand
GCCGGCGCGGTGCCCTCGCGCGCGGCCCAGGCCGCGCCGAGCGCCGCGGTGGGCGGGCAGGCCTCGGCACCGCCGCGGTTCCAGCGGCTGGCCACGACCTCCCAGCCCTCCCCGGCCAGCGCGCGCACCGCCGCGACCGCGTCGTCGTCGCCGGCGCGGACGATCGCGAGCACCGTGGGTCCCGCGCCCGACAGGCACGCGGGGTGATCCTGGGCGCGCAGCGCGCCGACCAGGCGCCCGCTGTCGGGCATCGCCGCCAGGCGCGGCGGCTCGTGCAGCACATCGGTGCAGGCGGCGGGCTCCAGCGCGGCGGTGCCCGTCAGCCCGGCGACGAGCAGCGCGGCACGGCCGGCGGTGCTCGCCGCGTCGGCCAGCGGCACCTGCGCGGGCAGCAGGTCCCGGGCGGCGCTGGTCGCCTGGCGCGTGCGCGGGATGCACAGCACGGGCTGCCACGCGTCGGTGGGGTCGAGCCGGCGCGCGGTGCCGTCGACCACGACGACCAGCCCGCCGAGCAGCGCCGCCGCCACGTTGTCGGCGTGGCCGTCGAAGCCGGCGGCGAGGTCGACCAGCTCGCCGTCGCTGCCGCCCCCGCCGGTTGCGGCGCGCGCCAGCGTCACGCCGGCCACCGTCGCCGCCGCCGAGGAGCCGAGCCCGCGCTCGAGCGGGATCGTCGACCGGATGGCGAGCGAGACGTCGGGCACCGGCACCTGCGCGTGCTCGCAGTAGGCGACGAAGGCCTGCCAGACGCGGTTGCGCTCGTCGGAGGGCAGCTCGTCGGCGCCCTCGCCGGCGACCTCGACGCGCCGCTCACCGCGGTCGACGGTGACGGCCACCAGCGACCGGTCCACGGCCACGGCCAGGCTGTCGAAGCCCGGGCCGAGGTTCGCGCACGACGCGGGGACCTCGACCCCCACCGTCTCCTCGGGGGTCATGGTCGCCTCCCTGGCTCGCGCCGCTCGCTCACACGGCCCCCGACAGGCCGAGGCGCGCCGCCGCGGCGTCGACGTCGGCCTCCACGACCGGCGGTGGCGCGGCGCCGGCGATCGCCCAGTCGGGGTCCTTGAGCCCGTGGCCGGTGAGCACGCACACCACGGTCTGGTCGGGGGCGAGCTCGCCGGCGTCCGACAGGGCCAGCAGCCCCGCCACCGACGCCGCCGAGGCCATCTCGCAGAACACGCCCTCGCGCGCCACGGCCCGGTAGGCGTTGAGGATGTCGCGGTCGGTGACCGAGCGGATGGAGCCGCCCGACTCGTCGGCGGCGGCCACCGCGCTCTCCCACGACGCGGGGTTGCCGATGCGGATGGCGGTGGCGATCGTCGTGGGGTCGGCCACCCGGTGCCCAGCCACGATCGGCGCGGCGCCGGCGGCCTGGAAGCCGCGCATCACCGGCAGCGCGTCGATGATCCCCTCCTCGGCGTACTCGCGGTAGCCGAGCCAGTAGGCGGTGATGTTGCCGGCGTTGCCCACCGGCATCACGTGGACGTCGGGCGCGCGGCCAAGGAAGTCGCAGACCTCGAAGGCCGCGGTCTTCTGGCCCTGGATGCGCAGCGGGTTCACCGAGTTGACGAGCTCCACCGGATAGCGCTCGTCGAGGTCGCGGCACACCTGCAGCGCGTCGTCGAAGCTGCCGTCGACCTGCAGGACCGTGGCGCCATGGACCAGCGCCTGGGCGAGCTTGCCCAGGGCGATCTTGCCGCGCGGCACGATCACGCCGCAGGTCAGGCGGGCCTTGCCCGCATACGCCGCCGCGGCGGCCGAGGTGTTGCCCGTCGAGGCGCAGATGACGCCCTCGGCACCGGTCGTGACCGCGCCCGAGATCGCCGCGGCCATACCCCGGTCCTTGAACGAGCCGGTCGGGTTGGCGCCCTCGAACTTCAGCCACACCTGGCAGCCGGTGCGCTCCGACAGCTCGCACGAGTAGATCAGCGGCGTCCCGCCCTCGCGCAGGGTGACCGGCACCGAGGTGGCCTCGTCGGGCAGCCGCTCGGCGTACTCGGTCAGCACGCCGCGCCACTGCGCCGAGGCCGGCGGCGCGGCCGGGGCTGGGGGCGGTGGGGAGACGGTGTCGCTCACGCGGGCAGTGTAGAGCGCCGGGGACGTGCGGAGCACGTGCACAGGGACCTTCAGCCAGGGTGCGGGGACGGTCGAGTCGGGCATAGTGACCAGTGGAGCAACGCAGCGGCAGGACTGGCGCTGCGGCCCTCGCGCGAGCCGCCCAGGCCAACGCGCGAGCCACGTTCGGCAGCCGCCGCTGCAGGCGAGGAGGGGCACCATGACCGACCACGGCCACCTGACCCGTCAGCGTGATGCGGCCGACCCCCGCTCCCCGGTGTACCTGGGCACCGCCCTCGGCGTGCTCGCGGGCCTGTCGTTCCTGCCCGAGCTGATCGGCTTCGCCGGGCCCGGCGTCAGCGCGGTCCTCGGCGGGCTGATCGGCGGCGGCATCGGCGCGTCCTGGCGCGACGCCCGGCAGGGCCGCCCCGAGCGGCGCTCGGAGGGCCCGCGCAGCGCCACCGGCCAGCAGACGCCGCCCGACGACCTGATCTGACGCGGCGCTCCGGGTCGAGCGCTAGGCGACCGCGTCGGGGCCGCCCTCGACGCGGATGACGCTGTCCACGTCGCGGACGACCGCGAGCTCGCGCAGCGCGCCGAGCGTGGCCTGCACGTTGCGCTCCCGCGCCGCGTGGGTGATCAGCAGCAGCTGCGCGTGGTCCTGCGAGCCCTCCTGCAGCACGCTCTTGATCGACACGTGGTGCTCGCCGAACACGCTGGCCACCGCGGCGAGCACGCCGGGCTGGTCGGCCACGTTCAGGCGGATCGAGAACTGCACCACCGCGTCGTCGAACGGCGCCATGTGGGCCTGCGGCGGGCCGCTGCCCGGGGGCGGCGTGGCCTCCGACAGCAGCGTGCGCGACACGGCGACGAGGTCGCCGACCACCGCGCTCGCCGTCGGCAGGCTCCCCGCGCCGGGGCCGTAGAACATGAGCTCGCCGACGCCGTCGGCCTCGACGAACGCGGCGTTGAACGACTCCCGGACGCTGGCCAGCGGATGGTGCACCGGCACCATCGAGGGGTGCACGCGCGCGCCGATGGCCCCGTCGTCGCGCTGCTCGACGATCGCCAGCAGCTTGATGACGTAGCCCATCCGACGGGCGAGCTCGATGTCGGTGTCGGTGATGCCGGTGATGCCCTCGCGGTAGACGTCGCCGGCCACGACCCGCTGGTCGAACGCGAGCGAGGCGATGATCGCGGCCTTCTGAGCGGCGTCGAAGCCCTCGACGTCGGCCGTCGGGTCGCGCTCGGCGTAGCCCAGGCGCTGCGCCTCGCCGAGCGCGGCGCCGAAGTCGACGCCCTCCTCGGTCATCTTCGTGAGGATGTAGTTCGTGGTGCCGTTGAGGATCCCGAGGACGCGGCGCACCCGGTCGCCGGCCAGCGACACGCGCAGCGGGCGGATGATCGGGATGCCCCCGGCCACCGCCGCCTCGTAGTCCAGGCGGGTGCGGTTGGCCACCGCCAGCTCGGTGAGCTCGCCGCCAAGCGTGGAGATCAGCTCCTTGTTGGCCGTGACCACCGGCTTGCCCTGCTCCAGGGCGCGCGCGATCAGCGAGCGCGCCGGCTCGATGCCGCCCATGACCTCGCAGACGATGTCGACGTCGGGGTCGTCGACGACCGCCTGCGCGTCGGTCGTGAGCCGGTCGACCGCGACCGGACGATCCCGCGCGGCGGTGCGCACCGCCACCGGGCCGACGGTCAGCGGGGCGCCGAGCCGCGCGGCGAGCTCGTCGGCGTTGTCGCGCAGCAGCTGCACGACCCCGGACCCGACGATCCCGCAGCCCAGCAGGCCGACGGTCAGCGGACGCGGATGGGTGGGCTGGT
>PUKE01000313.1 GCA_003550425.1 Nitriliruptoria bacterium | reverse complement strand
TCCTGGCCTTCACCGCCTCGCGCGGCAACGACCTCGCGACCCCGCGCCCCGCGATGGGGTTCGCCGGGCTGTCACCGGGCGACCGCTGGTGCCTGTGCGCCTCCCGCTGGGAGGAGGCACGACGCGCTGGCGTGGCGCCCCCGGTGGTCCTGGCGGCCTGCCACGAGCGCGCGCTGGAGCTCGTCGACCTCGCGCACCTGCGCGCCCACGCCCTCGACGCGCGCTCCTAGCGCGACGGGCGCGCAAGGAGGGTCAGGCCCCGCGTCAGCCGCCGTGGTGCGCTGCGCGCAGCGCGGCGTCGAGGTCGGCCCAGAGGTCCTCGGGGTCCTCGATGCCCACCGACAGCCGCAGCGTGCCCGGCGTGACGCCGGTCTCGGCGAGCGCCTGCTCCTCGACCACGCGGTGGGTCAGGCCGGCGGGATGCTGGATGAGCGTGTCGGTCGCCCCCAGGCTCACCGCCGGGGTGATCAGCTGGGTGGCGCCCATGACGGCAGCGGCCGCCCGGTGCCCACCGGCGACCTCGAAGGCCAGCACCGCGCCAGGCCCGGCCTGCTGGCGGCCGAGCAGCCCGTCGGGGTCGCCATCGGGACGGCTGGGGTGGCGCACCCAGGTCACCGCGGGGTGGCGCGCGAGGCGCGTGGCGAGCTCGGTCGCGCCGGCCTGCGCGGCCTCGACGCGCAGCGCGAGGGTCGGCAGGGAGCGGTGCAGCAGCGCCGCGGCGTCGGGGGTGAGCAGCGCGCCAGTGGCCACGCGCACGCGGCGCAGCGCCGCGGCGCGCTCGGCGTCGCAGGCGACCACGCCGGCCACGACGTCGCCGTGGCCGCCGAGGAACTTCGTGGCCGAGTGCACCGACCAGGCGGCCCCGTGGCGCAGCGGCTGCTGCAGGATCGGAGTGGCGAAGGTGTTGTCGACCAGCACCGGCGCGTCGCCGGCGGCGGCGACCAGCGCCTCGAGGTCCACGAGGTCCAGCAGCGGGTTCGAGGGCGTCTCCACGAGCACCAGCGCGGTCTCGGGCTCGACGTCGACCTCGACCTTGTCGGGCGTGGTCCAGGTGACGCGCGAGCCCAGCAGCTCGCTGGCCAGCAGGTGGTCGGTGCCGCCGTACACCGGGCGGATGGCGGCCACGTGCCCCGTGGTGGCGCCCGAGGCGAGCAGCACCGCCGTCAGCGCGGCCATCCCCGAGCCGAACGCGACGGACTCGGGGGCGCCCTCCAGGTCGGCGACGGCGCGCTCGAACCGCGCCACGGTCGGGTTGTGCAGCCGTCCGTAGACCGGCGAGGCGCCCGGCTCCCCGCCATGGGCGAGCGTCTCCAGGTCAGCGGTGGCCTGGTCGAGGTCGTCCAGCGGGTAGGTCGTCGACCGGTCGATCGGCGGCGCATGCACCCCGAGGGCGCGCAGGTCGCCGCGTCCGGCGTGGACGACCGCGGTGCGGATGCTGCGCGGACCTGTCATCGCTGCCACCTCGGTCGAAGGGCGCATCCGCGGCACGGACGGACGCGACGCGGCTGAAGGGCCTTGCGTACAGTGTCGGATACCGCGCATCCTGCCGTCCAGCGAACGTCTTCCGGATTCGAAGGGGTCAGGGTGGAGCTCGACCGGACGGATCGCGCCCTGGTGCGTGCCCTGCAGGACGATGCCCGCCAGACCGTCAAGGAGCTCGCCACCCAGGTGGCGCTGTCGCCCTCGGCCACCCACGCGCGCATCCAGCGGCTGCGCGCCGAGGGGGTGATCGCGGGGTTCCGCGCCGAGGTGGACCCGAGCCGGCTCGGCGTGGGGCTCCAGGCGCTCATCCAGGTGCAGCTGCGCCGTCACGCGCGCGCCTCGGTGGAGGCGTTCCGCGCGCATCTCGTGGAGCTGCCCGAGGTGGTGGCGGTCACCCATCTCACCGGCTCGGTGGACTTCCTGGTCCATGTCGCGGTGCGCGACGTGGCCCATCTGCGGTCGCTGGCCCTGGGTGCGTTCACCTCGCGGGAGGAGGTCAGCCGGATCGAGACCTCGATCGTCTACGAGCACCTGACCACCGCCGCGTGGCCGGTGTACGACGAGCCATGAGCCGCTCGCGCGGCACGGTCGCTAGAGGCCGGCCAGGACCTGGGCGGCGAGGATCTTGACCACGAACGTCGGCGGGAACAGCAGGGCGTAGGCCGCGCTGACCCGGTCGTCGCCGTCGGTGCGGTCGCTGGCGAAGGTCAGCAGGGCCGGCTGGTTCTGCCCGCCGGCCAGCGTGCCGGCCAGCCGGGCGCCGCCCAGGCCCAGGCGTCGTCCGAGCAGCAGCAGCGCGACCGCGGCGGTGGTGGTGATCGCCGCGCCGAGGGCCAGCAGCAGCGCGCCGCGCGGCGTGGTCAGCGCGCCGGCGAGGTCGGGTCCCGACGACAGGCCGACGGTGGCCAGGAACAGCAGCACGCCGAGCTGGCGCAGCGCCTGGTTGGTGGCGTAGGGCAGCTGCCACACCACCGGGCCGGTGCGCCCGAGCCGGCCGAGCACCAGGCCGACCAGCAGCGGCGCCGCCGCGGTCCCCAGCTCGAGGGTGAGCCCGGGCAGCGGGATGGGCACCAGGCCCAGCGCGAGGCCGACGAGCAGGCCCAGGCTGAAGCCCACGGGTGGGGCCAGCACGGCCTCGCGCTCGGAGCCGCCGAGCTCGGCGGCGGCCCGCTCGATGTGCTCGCGGGGCGCGACGACGCGGATGCGGTCTCCGAGCTCGACGACGAGGTCGGGGCGGGCGACGAGGTCGACGTCGCCGCGGCGCACGTAGGTCGCCACCGCGTCGAACCGGCCGAGGTCGAGCTCGGCGACCGTCGCCCCGGCGTAGCGGGCGTTGGTCAGCACGATGCGTCGGAAGTCGACCTGGGTGCGGTCCAGCGGCAGGTCCTCGTCGGTGGCGCGGCCGAGCTCGTCGACCAGCCGCTCGAGTGGCTCGCGCGGGCCGACCACGACCACGAGGTCGCCGGGCTGCAGGCGCAGGTCGCGGCTGGGGGTGCGCTGCACCCCGTCACGGCGCACGCGGGCGAACACGAAGCGCTCGCCCTCCCACTCGGCGAGCTCGCCGAGCGGGGGCAGGTCGGCGCGGGTCACCTCGACGGTGCGGTGGGTGGCGGGCTGGGGCGGGTCGCGGTCCTCGGCGGTCGGGGCGCGGCGCGACCAGGCGAGCCCCACGGTGATGGCCACGACGAAGCCGACGACGGCGAAGGGGTAGGCCAGCGAGTAGCCGACCACGGGGTCGTTGCTGCCGGTGAGGTCCACGGCGGCGGCCAGCCCCGGGGTGTTGGCGACGGCGCCGGCGTAGGTGCCGGCGATGTCGGCGCCCTCCAGGCCGAGCAGCACTCCGGCGATGCCGGCGAGGACGGCGAGCATCGCGAACACCGCCGCAGCCAGGAGCATGATCGTCGCGTTGCGCGCCAGTCCCGAGAAGAACGACGGGCCGCCGGCCAGCCCGATGGTGTAGGCGAACAGGGTGAGCCCGAGCGTGCCGAGCAGCATCGGCACCGCATCGGCGGTGTCGGGCAGCGCGGCCGAGACCGCCAGGCCAGCGAACAGCGCGCCGGCCGGGCCGAGCGAGACCCCCGCGACCCGCACCGACCCGAGGGCGGTGCCGGCGGCCAGCACCAGGAACAGGGCCAGCAGCGGGTTGTCGGCCAGCAGCTCGCCCACCGCGCCTCCCGGGGATCAGCGGCCGCGACCCTCGCGGCACGCGGGCCACGCTAGACAGTGGCCGGCGCGGTGGGGTGGGTCCGTGGGACGGGCGCTGTCGGCGCCCAGCGAGGATCAGTGGCGGTCGGGTGCGGCGAGCCAGTCGCGCTGGCGCAGGTAGCCGCGGGGGTACAGGACGAGCTGCTGGCCTCGGCGCGCGCCGGCGTGCAGGAACACGGTGCGCACCAGCGCCGGCAGC
>PUKE01000315.1 GCA_003550425.1 Nitriliruptoria bacterium | reverse complement strand
GATCCTGCCCAGCGGATCGCGTTCGGCACCTCGGGGCACCGCGGCTCGTCGCTGCTCGGCAGCTTCAACGACGCCCACATCGCGGCGATGTCCCAGGCGGTGTGCCACTACCGGCGCGCCCATGGCATCGAGGGGCCGCTGTTCCTCGGGCGCGACACCCACGGGCTGAGCGGTCCGGCGCTGCACACCGCCATCGAGGTGATGGTGGCCAACGGGCTGGAGGTGCGCGTCGACCCCCACGACCGCCCCACGGCCACCCCGGCGATCTCCCATGCGATCCTGTCGTTCAATAGGGGCGCCGCCGGTCGCGGCCAGTCCGACGGCGTGGTGCTCACCCCCTCCCACAACCCGCCGGAGGACGGTGGCTTCAAGTACAACCCCCCGCACGGGGGCCCGGCCGGGGTGGACGCCACGGGCTGGATCGAGCGCGAGGCCAATCGCCTGCTGGCGTCCGGCCTGGCGGAGGTCCGGCGCATCGGCCTGGAGCAGGCCCGGGCCGGCACGGTGGCCCACGACTACGTCGCGGCCTACGTCGATGCGCTGCCCGAGGTCGTCGACCTCGAGGCGATCCGCGCCGCGGGGCTCACCCTCGGCGTCGACCCGCTGGGCGGCGCGACGGTTGACCTGTGGCAGGCCATCGTCGAGCGCCACGGGCTCGACCTGCGCGTGGTCAACCCGACGGTCGACCCGACGTTCGCGTTCATGCGCCGCGACCACGACGGCAAGATCCGCATGGACTGCTCCTCGCGCCACGCGATGGCGGGCCTGGTCGAGCTGCGCGAGGAGTTCGACCTGGCCTTCGGCAACGATCCCGACGGCGACCGGCACGGCGTGGTGACGCCCGGCGACGGGCTGCTCAACCCCAACCACTACCTGGCGGCCAGCATCGCCTACCTGTTCGGCGGCGCGCGCGACTGGGAGGGTGCGGGCATCGGCAAGACGCTGGTGTCCTCGTCGATGATCGACTGGGTCGCCGAGGACCTCGGGCGCACGCTCGTCGAGGTGCCGGTGGGCTTCAAGTGGTTCGTGGACGGCCTGCTGGACGGCTCGCTGGGCTTTGGCGGCGAGGAGAGCGCGGGGGCGTCGTTCCTGCGGCGCGACGGCAGCGCCTGGAGCACCGACAAGGACGGCGTGATCCTGTGCCTGCTCGCCGCCGAGGCGACCGCGCGCACCGGCGTGGACCCCGGCCAGCGCTACGCCGCACTGACCGAGCGCTTCGGCGCCCCGGTGTACGCCCGGGTGGACGTGCCCGCCGCCCGTGAGGACAAGGACGCGCTCAAGGCGCTGTCGCCCGACAGCGTCACCGCCACCGAGCTGGCCGGCGACCCGATCACCGGGGTGCTGACCCGCGCGCCCGGCAACGGCGCGGCGATCGGCGGGCTGAAGGTCACCGCGGAGGGCGGCTGGTTCGCCGCGCGCCCCTCGGGCACCGAGGACATCTACAAGCTCTACGCCGAGAGCTACCGCGACCCCTCCCATCTGCAGGCGCTGCTGGACGCCGCCGAGCAGGTGGTGCAGGGCGCGCTCGGGCGCGATTCGGGCTGACGGGCCCGGCCGTCGGCGACGGCCGACGACCCGACAGGCGAAGGGGGCCGACCCGTCCGGGTCGGCCCCCTTCGTCGCGGTCGCAGGCGCCGCGTGGCGCCCCGGTCAGCTCGGGCTCGGCTCCGCGGCCCGAGCCGCTGCGAGCTCCTCGGCCGACCGCGCGCGGGTGTGCTGGAAGCCGTAGACGATCAGGCCGATGATCACCACGGCCAGCAGCGTGGAGATCGGCTGCATCGGCTGGAGCAGCAGCCCCGCCGAGGCGGCGATCAACAGCACGCGGAGGCCGCGCTGGACCATCGGGGTCTTGGAGAACAGGCTCTGCATGCTCGTGATGATCCCGAGCGTGGCGATCAGCACGAACGCGGATGGCACCAGCTGGGGCAGGCCCGGCTCGACGATGAACTCGGGCCAGGTGAACAGCGCCACCATCAGCAGCAGCAGCGGCAGCGTCATCTGGATGGCGCGGATCATCGTGCGGTTGAACGAGGCGTCGGCGATCTTCGACGTCACCGCGGCGGTCACCGACGTCGGTGGCGACAGCTCGCCGAAGGCCGCGATCAGGAACGCGTAGAAGTGCACCTGCCACGGGTCGAAGCCGGCCGAGATCATGAACGGCGCGATCACCACGGCCACGATGATGTAGGTCGGGGCGGGCGGCAGGCCCATGCCGACCACGTAGCCGAACAGGAACGCCACGAGGATGACCAGCACCAGGTTGACGCTGGCGACCTGGATCATGAGCTGGCCGACCGCGGTGGGCACCCCGGTGATGGTGAACGACGCGGTGACCATCCCGAGGATGGCCAGCAGCACCGTCAGCTCGCCGGTCATGCGCCCGAAGGTCTCGACGAAGCCGCGGTAGGGCTCGACGATCTGCCGCGCGGTGCGGCGCTCGGGCTCGCGGATGACCTTGTAGGCGAACAGCGCCGTCAGCACGACCATGAGGCCGATGAACACCTGCTGCGCCGAGGTCATGGCGGGCGCCCGCTCGACGCCCATGAGCCAGATCAGCCCAGCGATCGCGCCGGCGTAGGCCAGCAGGTTGACCTTGTCGAACAGGTCCAGCGGCTCGACCTTGGGCACCTCGCCACGTGCGGAGAAGCGCGCCGACAGCAGGTACACCGACAGCGCGACGCCCACGAAGTAGATGATCGCGGGCGCGAAGCCGCGGGCCACGACCTCGAAGTAGCCCACCCCGAGGTAGTCGGCCATCAGGAAGGCCGCGATGCCCATGAGCGGGGGCATCAGCTGCCCGCCGAGCGAGGTGGCCGTCTCGATGGCGGCGGCGCGGACCTTGGGGATCCCCGAGCGGATCAGCGCCGGGATGGTCACCGAGCCGGTGGTGGCCGCGTTGGCCGCGCCGCTGCCGCTGACGGCCGCGACGCCAAAGGAGCCGACCACCGCCGCCTGCGGCAGCAGGCTCGGGGAGCGCACGGCGATCCGCTGGGCCCCCTTGAGGATCGAGTCGATCGCGCCGAAGCCGCGCAGCGTGGCGAGCACCAGGATGAACGAGCCGATGATGCGCAGGGCCAGCTGCGGCAGCTGCTCGAAGATGCCGGTGCTGGTCTCCAGGCTCATCGAGGTGATGACCCGCTCGAGGCTCATGCCCGAGTGGCCGAACATCCCGGGGATCAGGTAGCCCCACAGGACGTAGGCAGCCAGCAGCAGGTTCAGGATGAACAGGGGCAGGTACTTGCGCCGGCTGTACTCCAGCAGGAGCACGATGAGGGCGGCGCCGGCCATGATGTCGGTCTCGTTCCACCGCCCCAGCCGGAGCATCCGGATGTCGTCGAACTCCGAGAACAGGTACCCGCCGGCCACGACCGCCACGGCGATGAGCGCGGCGCCGATCGCGGCGCTCACCATGGCGGGCAGCGTTGGGTAGAGCCTCCCCGACCGGATGTCGTCGAGGGTGAGCATGATGTAGGCCACCGGCACCATGCCCACCGCGAGCGTGGTGGGACCACCGGCGCCGGTGGCGTAGTAGTACAGGAGCACCGCGGTGAAGAACACCGCGACCGCGTAGAAGCCGATCGTGGCGGTCAGGGCCAGCCACCGCGGCTGCTCCCGCGGTCCCGTGGATGCGACCGCACCGGTCGCGGAGTCTTGAGCCTCGCTCATCGCGCCTCCTGCGCGCCGGTGCGGTCGGTGGTGGCCATCATCGGGTCGCCTCGCTCCTTCGGGGCAAGGTCACCCTTGGCGGGTCACTCCGCGATGCGGTCGTCCCAGGCGTCGTCCCAGACGCCCTGGTCGTCCATCCACTCGGCCATGCCGGGGTGGACCTCGATGTCGTCGATCGAGGCCGCGACGCCGCGGGCCTGCAGCTCGGCCGGGTCGTCGGCCAG
>PUKE01000063.1 GCA_003550425.1 Nitriliruptoria bacterium | reverse complement strand
TCGGGGTCAGCGAGCAGGGGCAGGTCAGCGGGCACGTCGGCGTGCACGACCTGATGCTCGGCATGGACGCCCGCATCGGTGCGCCCCGCGCCGACCGTGTGGACCGGCGCGCCGCGCGCCACGCGCGTCAGGGCGGCCTCGAGGTCGCCCTGGACGGTGCGCTGGTCGAACTGTCGTGCGAACCCGTGGAAGGGACGCCCGTCATAGGCGAGGTCGAGCCGCAGCCGGGTGCGGTCCGCGTCCACGGTGCTCCTGCTCGCTCGGGCGAGGCGCCCGGGCAGCGTGGCCGTCAGGCCCGCGACTCGCCCTCGTCGTCGGACGAGTCGCCCGCGGCGTCATCGCCCGCGGCGTCGTCGTCGGTGGCCTCGACCTCGGCGCCGCGCTCCTCGGCGGTGGCCTCGTCGGCCTCCGCCGTGGCGGGGTCCTCGTCAGGCTCGGCGACCGCGGTGGCCGCTCCGGCGGACTCGCTCTGCTCGGCCGCCTCCTGGGCGCTCTGGGACGGCGTCGCGCCGCTGCGGCGCCGCAGGCTCCAGCGGCGCCGCGGCTCCTCGGCGAGGTCCTCGTCCCCGCCACCGACGCCCTCGACCAGCTCGATGAGGGCAGTGGTGGCGCCGTCGCCCTTGCGGACGCCGGTGCGCAGGACCCGCGTGTAGCCGCCATCGCGATCCACGAAGGCGGGGCCGATGTCGGCGAAGAGCTTGTGCACCACGTCGCGATCGGTCACGACCTGTTGCACCTGCCGCCGCGCGTGGAGGTCACCGCGCTTGGCGAACGTGATCAGCCGCTCGGCGAGGGGCTGCACGTTCTTCGCCCGCGCCTCCGTGGTCTGGATCCGGCCGTGCCGGAACAGCTCGGTGGCGAGGTTGCGCAGGATCTTGTCGTGGTGGGCCGGGGAGCCGCCGAAGCGCGGCCCCTTCTTGGGCTTTGGCATTGCGACTCCTGGGTTCGGTCGCTCGTGGTGCGGTCGGGCGGGTCAGGCGCCGTAGTCCGACAGGGCGAGGCCCATCTCGGACAGGCGCTCCTTGACCTCCTCGATGGACTTCTGCCCGAAGTTGCGCATGTCGAGCAGCTCCTGCTCGGTCTTGGCGACGAGGTCGCCCACGGACTCCACGCCCTCGCGCTTCAGGCAGTTGTAGCTGCGCACCGAGAGGTTGAGGTCCTCGATCGGCAGCATGAGGTTGGGGGAGGTCGGCGCGGCGGCGCCGAGGTCGGGGCCCACCGCGAGCCCGCCAGGGCCTGCGTCGGAGACCTCGCTGAACAGGCTGAAGAGGTCGCGCAGCGTGTCGCCGGCGCTGGCGAGCGCCTCGGTGGGCGAGACCGACTGGTCGGTCTCCACGTCGAGGAGCAGCTTGTCGTAGTTGGTCATCTGCTCCACGCGCGTGGGCTCGACCCGGTAGGTGACCCGGCGCACGGGCGAGTAGATCGAGTCGACCGGGATGACCCCGATCGCGCCGTCCTGCGGGTTGTTGCGCTCCGCGGAGACGTAGCCGCGCCCGCGCTGGACCGTCAGGTACATCTCGACGCGCCCCTTGCGGTTCAGCGTCGCGATGTGCAGGTCGCGGTTGAGGATCTCGACCTCGGAGGGCGCCGTGATGAAGTCCGCGGTGATCTCGCCCGGCCCCTCGCCGCCGAGGAAGATCTCGACGGGCTCGTCGCTGTCGCAGCGCAGCACGAGCTCCTTGAGGTTCAGGATGATGTCGGTGACGTCCTCCTTGACCCCGGGGATCGTGGAGAACTCGTGGAGCACTCCTTCGATGCGCACGCTCGTCACGGCCGCGCCCGGGATGGACGACAGCAGGGTGCGGCGCAGGCTGTTGCCGAGCGTGTAGCCGAAGCCCGGCTCGAGCGGCTCGATGGCGAACACCGACCGCTCGCCGGGGCTCAGCGGCTCCTCGGTGATGGTGGGGCGCTGAACGGTGAGCACTGTTTCCGCCTCCTAGGCGAGCTCGCGGTGGGTCGGTGGCACAGGCGGCGCGCGCGGGCACGGGGCCGGCTGCCGCGCGGCGGCGCACCGCGGCGGCGCGGCGCCGCCCGGGCCCATGGGGCCGGGGCGGCGGCGCGCCGCTGTCAGCTCACTTCGAGTAGAGCTCGACGATGAGCTGCTCTTGGACCGGGACGTCGATGTGGCTGCGGTCGGGGAGGTCCAGGACCGTGATCTGCAGCTTGCTCTGGTCGGTGGACAGCCAGGCCGGGATGGTGCGCGTGCCGATGATCTCGAGCGCGCCGACCACCGGCTGGGCACCGCGGCTCTTCTCGCGGATGGCCACGACGTCGCCCGCGCGCACCCGGTAAGACGGGATGTTGACGGTGCGGCCGTTGACCATCACGTGGCGGTGGCGCACCAGCTGACGCGCCTCGTCCCGCGAGCGGGCCAGCCCACCCCGCAGCACGACGTTGTCCAGGCGGCGCTCCAGCAGCTTCAGGAGGTTCTCGCCGGTCAGGCCCGACTGGCGGGTGGCCTCCTGGTAGTAGTTGCGGAACTGCCGCTCCAGGACCCCGTAGATGCGGCGAGCCTTCTGCTTCTCACGGAGCTGCAGGAGGTACTCGCTCTCGCGGATGCGCCCGCGGCCGTGCTCTCCCGGCGGGTACGGGCGCTTCTCGATGGCGCACTTGGGGCCCTCGCAGCGGGTGCCCTTGAGGTAGAGCTTCTGCCGCTCGCGGCGGCAGAGCTTGCAGTCCGGTCCGGTGTAGCGAGCCATGGTGTTCCTCTTCGTGGGATGCGAGCGGGGCGCGCTCTCGCGCCGCGACCGCTAGACCCGGCGCCGCTTGGGCGGCCGGCAGCCGTTGTGCGGGATGGGGGTGACGTCCTTGATCCCCTGGACCTCGAGGCCGTTGGCCTGCAGGGAGCGGATCGCCGTCTCGCGACCCGAGCCCGGGCCCTTCACGAAGACGTCGATCTTGCGCATGCCGAACTCGCCGGCCCGCTGGGCCGCCTGCTCCGCGGCGAGCTGCGCGGCGAAGGGCGTGGACTTGCGGCTGCCCTTGAAGCCCGCGTTCCCCGACGTGGCCCAGGTGAGCACGTTGCCCTGCTGATCGGTGATGGTCACGATCGTGTTGTTGAACGAGCTCTTGATGTGGGCCTGGCCGTAGGCTACTTGCCGGCGATCCTTCTTCCGGCCGCGGCGGGCGGCCTGCCTGCGTTGCGCCATGGTCTGCGTCCTCGCGTATGGTCGGGCTGTGCTCTGGCGGTCGAGGGATGGTGCGCCGTGACGGGGCGCTAGTGCTTGCGCTTCTTCTGCTTGCCGGCGCCACCCACCGTGGGCTTGCGGCCCTTGCGGGTGCGGGCGTTGGTGTGGGTCCGCTGGCCGCGCACGGGCAGGCCGCGGCGGTGCCGGATGCCCGCGTAGGAGCCGATCTCCACCTTGCGCTTGATGCTCTGGGCCACGTCGCGACGCAGGTCGCCCTCGATCGAGTACTGCTCGACGTGGTCGCGCAGGGCCTTGAGCTGCGCGTCGTCCAGCTGGGCGACCCGCAGGTTCGGGTCGATGCCGGTGGCGGCCAGCGTCTCGCGGGCCCGGCTGTGCCCGATCCCGTAGATCGCGGTCAGCCCGATGCCCACCTTCTTCTCGCGGGGGAGGTCCACTCCTGCGATGCGTGCCATGTGCTGCGCTCCTGGTCGATCGGCGGGGCGGCGCGGCGCCGCGCTGGGCCGTCGGGGTCGGGTGGGTCAGCCCTGCCGCTGCTTGTGGCGGGGGTTGCTGCAGATCACCATGATCGTGCCGTCGCGGCGGATGATGCGGCAGCGCTCGCAGATGCGCTTGACGGAGGGCTGCACCTTCATCGTCTGGTCCTTGTCGTCGGATCCGTCGGCGCGGCGTCGGATCGAGTCGGTCGGGGGCGCGCGTTCCGCGCGGCGCGCCGGGCATCAGGGGTCGCGGCAGCACGGAAGGCCCCACCGATGCGGGGCCGACCCGAAAGCCTAGCACGCTCCACGGCTGGGCCGCACGCAACCCTCGCGCGCACGCTCATGCCTCGGCCACCTCGCGCAGCCGCTCGCGGGCGCGCGCGGTGATCTCGTCCACCGAGCCGATGCCGTCGACGTCCAGGAGCAGCCCGCGCTGGCGGTAGAACGCCTCCAGCGGCTCGGTCTCCTCGTGGTAGACCGCCAGGCGCTTGCGCAGGACGTCCTCGGTGTCGTCGGCGCGCCCCTCCTGCTCGGCACGCGCGAGGATGCGCCGCACGAGCTCCTCCTCGGGGACCACGAGCCGCAGGACGGCCTGCAGTGGTGCGCCGCGCCCCGCGAGCTCGGCCTCGAGCACCTCGCCCTGGGCCAGGGTGCGGGGATAGCCATCCAGCAGGAAGCCCGGTGCCGTGTCCTGCGCCCCGAGGCGCTCGGCGACCATGCGGTTGACCACGCGGTCGGGCACGAGCTGGCCTTGGTCCATGAACTGCTGGGCCTCGCGGCCCAGCTCGCTCCCGGCCTCGACGTGGGCCCTGAAGAGGTCGCCCGTGGAGATGTGGGGCACGCCGAGATCCTCGGCGAGGCGCTCGGCCTGGGTGCCCTTGCCGGCCCCGGGCGGCCCGAGGAGGACGAGTCGCATCACGGCTCCTTGACGGTCAGGGGTCGCAGCGTGCGGCTCACTGGCGCAGGAAGCCCTCGTAGTTGCGCTGCAGCAGCTGGCTCTCGATCTGCTGCAGCGTGTTGAGCATCACGCCGACGGCGATCAGGATCACCGCGCCCGCGAAGGGGAAGGGGATCCCGAACAGCGCCGGGACGATGAACGACAGCACCGCCAGGAAGCCCAGGTACAGCGACCCGGCGGTGGTGATGCGGGTCAGGACGTAGTCGAGGTACTCGGCGGTGGGGCGACCGGGGCGGATGCCCGGGATGAAGCCGCCGTGGCGCTTCATGTTCTCGGCCACGTCGCTCGGGTTGAACGTGATGGCGGTGTAGAAGAAGGCGAAGAACACGACCAGCGCGAAGAACCCGATCATGAACAGCGGGTCGTCCTGCTGGAAGTTGGCCTCGACCCACTGCTGTGCGCCGGGGCCCAGGGCGCCGCCGAGCAGCTGCGGCAGGAACAGCAGGGAGCTGGCGAAGATGATCGGGATCACGCCGGACTGGTTGACCTTCAGCGGGATGTAGGTCGAGCTGCCGCCGTAGGTGCGCTTGCCGACGGTTCGCTTGGCGTACTGCACCGGGATGCGCCGCTGTCCCAGCTCCACGAAGACCACGCCCACCACCAGGATGAGCCCGACGGCCATCACGATGCTGAAGGCGACCTCGCCGCCCTCGCCGAGCAGCACCGCTCCCAGCTGGTTGGGCAGCTCGGCCACGATGGCGGAGAAGATGATCAGCGACATCCCGTTGCCGATGCCCTTCTCGGTGATGAGCTCCCCGAGCCACATGATGAAGGCGACGCCAGCGGTCAGCGTCAGCACCATCAGGCCCATGACGGGCAGCGAGTCGTCGGGCATCAGGTTGGGGATGGGCTGCTGGAACAGCTGCTCCCCGCCGCCACGGATGATCACCACGAGCCCGGTGGACTGCAGGGCGGCCAGCATGATGGTCAGGTAGCGCGTCCACTGGGTGATCTTGCGCCGGCCGGTCTCGCCCTCCTTGTTCCACTCGTCGAGCTTGGGGATCACGACCTTCAGCAGCTGCATGATGATGCTGGCGGTGATGTAGGGCATGATCCCCAGCGCGAACACCGACAGCTGGGTCAGCGCGCCACCCGAGAACAGGTTGACGAGCTGGGTCACCCCGCCCGCGTCGAAGCCCTCGAGGAAGGCCGTGAGCACCTGGTAGTCCACGCCGGGCAGCGGCACGTGGGCACCGAGCCGGTAGACCGCCACGATCGCCAGCACGAAGAGGATCTTCGTGCGCAGGTCGGGGATGCGGAAGGCGTTGAGGAAGCCGCGGAGCATCTGGGGTCTCCTGGGTCGGTCCGGTGCGCCGGGGCGCGTCCCCCGCAGGCCGGGCGGCGGACCCGCCGGTGCGGGCGGGAGGCCCCGCCCGCGCTCGGGGGATCAGCGGTCGAGCGTCTCCACGGTCCCGCCGGCGGCGGTGATCTTCTCGCGGGCGCTCTCAGAGAAGGCGTGGGCGCGCACGGTGAGGGCCGTCGACAGCTCGCCGCTGCCCAGGACCTTCACGGGCGCCTTGCCCTTGCGGACCATGCTGCGCGCGCGCAGCGCCGCCGGGTCGACCTCGTCGCCGGAGGCGAACTCGTCGGCGAGCCGGCCGACGTTGACGGTCACGTACTCCACGCGGTTGGGGTTGCGGAAGCCGGGCAGCTTCGGCAGGCGGCGCTGGAGCGGGATCTGCCCGCCCTCGAAGCCCGCGGCGACGGTGCCGCGAGCGCCGGTGCCCTTGGTGCCCCGACCGGCGGTCTTGCCCTTGCCGGCGCGCTCGCCGCGGCCCTTGCGGGTGCGGCGCTGCTTGGCGCCCTCGGGTGGCTTGAGGTGGTGGACCTTCATCGCGCGTCCTCGTCGGTCTCGGGTGCGTCGGTGTCCTCGGCGTCCGGCGCGACGCTCAGCGCCTCGTCCTCGGCCGCGCGCAGGGCCTCCTCCTCGGCCTCGCGCAGGTCGGCCGCGGCCTCGTCGGCCACCGAGCCGCCGGCGGCGGGGTTGCCCGCCCCCTTGGGCTCCTGGCCGGGCTCGATCTCCACGGCCTCGTCCTCGCCGGCGTAGCGCACCTCCACGAGGTGCGCGACCTTTGCGATCATCCCGCGGATCTCGTCGCGGTCGGGCTGGGTGACGGTCTGGTGACGCCGCCGGAGCCCGAGCGAGCGCAGCGTGGCTCGCTGGCCCCGCTTGGCGCCCGACATGGACCCCGAGAGCGTGATCGACAGCTCGGCGCTCACCGTCAGGACTCCTTCACGTTCTGCAGCATCTTGTTGGGCAGCAGCTCCTCGAGCTCGAGGTCGCGGGCCTCGGCCACGCGCTCGGGCGCGTGGAGCGACTTCAGCCCCTCGACCACGGCGTGCACCACGTTCAGGGCGTTGTCGGAGCCGTGGGACTTCGCCAGCACGTCGGCCACGCCCGCGCAGTCCATGACCGCGCGCACCGGCCCGCCGGCGATGACCCCCGTCCCGGGCGCGGCCGGCTTCAGCAGGACCTCGCCGGCACCGTGACGACCCACGACCTCGTGGGTGATGGTCCGCTGGATGCGCGGCACCGTGAAGAAGTTCTTCTTGGCCTCCTCGACGCCCTTCTGGATCGCCGAGGGGACCTCCTTGGCCTTGCCGTGGCCGACGCCGACCGTGCCGTCGCCGTCGCCGACGACCACCAGCGCAGTGAAGGAGAATCGGCGACCGCCGCGGACCACCTTGGACACGCGGTTGATCGCGACGACCTTCTCCTCGTAGGGGCTGCGCTCCTGCTCGCGGCCGCGCTGCCGGCGGTTGCGCCCGCCCTGGGTTGCTGCCATGACGCTTCCGTCCTCGTGATGGGGTGCGTGGGGTGTCGGTCGGATGCCGCCCGGAGGCGGATGTCAGAGCTCGAGGCCGCCCTCGCGCGCTCCATCGGCGAGCGCGCGCACGCGACCGTGGTAGGCGTTGCCGCCGCGGTCGAGGACCACGCGGTCGATGCCCGCCTGCTGGGCGCGCTCGGCCACGCGGCGACCGACGAGCGTCGCCTGTCCGGTCTTGCCGTCCTCCCCGGAGGGGTCGAGGTCCGTCTCCAGTGTGGACGCTGCGGCGAGGGTGTGCCCGCGCGTGTCGTCGATCACCTGGGCGGAGATGTGGGCGTTGGAGCGGAACACCGCGAGGCGGGGCCGCTCGGGGGTGCCGGCGATCCGCCGCCGCAGCCGGTGGTGACGGCGGGCGCGGGCGTCGCGGCGTGTGGTCCGGGTCATGCTGGGTCTCCTGGTGCGTGCGGGCCGATCACGCGCCGGCGGCCTTGCCGGCCTTGCGGCGCACGTGCTCATCGACGTAGCGGATGCCCTTGCCCTTGTAGGGCTCGGGGGGACGGATCGCGCGGATCTTCGCCGCGGCCTGGCCGACGCGCTGCTTGTCGGCGCCCTTGACGATCACCCGGGTCGCCGAGGGCACCTCGAAGGAGACGCCCTCGGGCGCCTGCACGTCGACCGAGTGGCTGTAGCCGACCTGCAGGTTGAGGTGCTCGCTGCTCTGGGCGGTCGCGCGATAGCCCACCCCGACGATGTTCAGCTCGCGGGTGAAGCCATCGGTGACGCCGGTGACCATGTTGGCCAGCAGCGCCCGCGTCAGCCCGTGCAGCGCCCGGTGGTCGGGCGCGTCGGTCGGCCGCTCGACGACCACGCGGTCGTCCTCGACGGTGATGGTGATGTCGGGATGGACGTGCTGCTCGAGCGTCCCGTTGGGGCCGGTCACCGTGAGGGTGTCGCCCTCGCGGCGGACCTCCACCCCCGAGGGCAGCGCCACGGGCTCCTTGCCGATACGGCTCATCGCCTGCTCCTGTTCCTCGTCGCGCCCGCCGGGGTCACCAGACGTAGGCCACGACCTCGCCGCCGATGCCGCGACGTCGTGCCTCGCGATCGCTCATGAGGCCCTGGCTCGTCGAGATGACCGCCAAGCCGAGGCCGCCGAGGACGCGCGGGACCTCGTCCTTCTTCACGTAGACGCGCAGCCCGGGCCGCGAGACGCGGCGCACGCCGGTGAGCGCGCCGTCCTCGCCGCGGCCACCCGGCTTCAGCGCGATGCGCAGGGTCGGGCGGGGGCGGGTGGGCTCGACCACGTAGTCGCGGATGTAGCCCTCCTGCTTGAGGACCTCCGCCAGGCTGGCCTTCTGCTTCGAGGAGGGCATGGCGAGGTCGTCGGCACGCGTGGTCGTCGCGTTGCGCAGGCGGGTCAGCATGTCCGCGACGGGGTCGGTCATGGTCATGGTGTGCTCCTTGGGGTTGCCGGTGGATGCGGGCGCGGGGCGCCGGCCCGGCACTTCCCTCCGCGGTCGGTCGTCGTGCGGGGTCTCGCTAGCCGTTGCCCTCGGCGAAGGGGAACCCGAGCGCGCGCAGCAGGGCGCGCCCGTGCTCGTCGTTGGTGGCCGTGGTGACGAACGTCAGGTCCATGCCGCGGACCTGGTCGATGTCGTCGTAGCTGATCTCGGGGAAGATCAGCTGCTCGGCGATGCCGAGCGTGTAGTTGCCGCGCCCGTCGAAGCTCCGGGGGTTGAGGCCCCGGAAGTCGCGGATGCGCGGCAGCGCCACCGCCAGCAGGCGGTCCAGGAACTCATACATCCGGTCGCCGCGCAGCGTCACCTTCGCGCCGATCGGCATGCCCTGGCGCACGCGGAAGCCGGCGATGGACTTGCGGGCCTCGCGCTGCACCGGCCTCTGCCCGGTGATCGCGGCGAGGTCGCGCATCGCGCCCTCCAGCGCCCGCGGGTCCTGGATCGCCTCGCCGACGCCCACGTTGGCGACGATCTTCTCGAGGCGCGGGACCTCCATCACGTTGGCCAGGCCGAGCTCCTGCTGCAGCGAGGCGCGCAGCTCGTCGCGGTAGCGCTGCTTCAGGCGCGGGGTCGTCGGTGCGGTCGCGGTGCTCATGGTCGCTCGCTCGTGTCGTGGTCGGTGGGGACGAGGTCGATGGGGGTCGAGGGGCTAGAAGTCCTCGCCGCACCTCTTGCAGACGCGGACCTTGTCGCCGTCGTCGTCGATGCGCACGCCGACGCGCGTCGGCGCGTCGCAGCCGGGGCAGACCGGCATCACGTTGGACAGGTGGACCGGCAGCTCCACGTTCTGGATGCCACCGGACTTGTCGCCGCGACGGGTGCGGCGCACCGGCTCGTGTCGGGTCACCACGTTGACGCCCTCGACGAGCGCGGTGCCCTCGTCGGGGTGGACCCGCACGACGCGGCCACGCTTGCCGCGGCCCTCGTCACCGCCGCTGGCGTCCTTGCCGCGCATGACCTGCACGGTGTCCTCGCGCTTGATGCGCTCCATCACAGCACCTCCGGCGCCAGCGAGACGATCTTCATGAAGCGGTGCTCGCGGAGCTCGCGGGCCACGGGCCCGAAGATGCGGGTGCCCCGCGGGTTGCGCTGCTTGTCGATGATGACGCAGGCGTTGTCGTCGAAGCGGATGTAGGTCCCGTCGTCCCGGCGCTTCTCCTTGCGGGTGCGCACGATGACGGCCTGGACCACATCGCCCTTGCGGATGTTGGAGTTGGGGATGGCCTGCTTGACCGAGCCGACCACGACATCGCCCAGCGACGCGTAGCGCCGCGAGGACCCGCCGAGCACGCGGATGGTCTGCACCTGCCGCGCACCGGTGTTGTCGGCCACCTTCAGCCGTGACTCCTGTTGGATCATCGCTGCTTCTCTCCTCCGTGGCCGCGGTGCGGCCGACGTCGCGAGGTCGGTCGTCGCGAGCCGCCGGGCGCAGTGGCTGCGACCGGCCGGCTCCCTACTTGGCCCGCTCGAGCACCTCGACGACGCGCCAGCGCTTGGTCTTGCTGAGCGGACGGGTCTCCTGGATGCGCACCCGGTCGCCGACGCCGGCGTCGTTGGCCTCGTCGTGCACCTTGTAGCGCTTGGACAGGGTGATGGTCTTGCCGTAGCGCGGGTGGGTGGTGCGACGGTTCACCCGCACGACCACGGTCTTGTCCATCTTGTCGCTGACGACGTAGCCCTGGCGCGTCTTGCGCTCGCCACGGACCTCGGTCGGCTGCTCTTGAGTGCTCATTCGTCTCCTCCAGCGCTGTCCGTGCCGAGCTCGCGCTCACGCTGCACGGTCTTGGCGCGCGCGATGTCGCGGCGCACCTCGGTCAGGCGCCGCGGGTTGTCCAGCTGGCCCGTGGCGTCCTGGAACCGCAGGTTGAACAGCTCCTGCTGGAGCTCGGTCACCTGCTCCTCGAGGGCCTCGTCGTCGAGGTCCCGCAGCTCACTCGCTCGCATCGCCCAGCCCCTCTCGCGTCACGAACCGGCAGCGAACCGGCAGCTTGTTCGCCGCGCGGCGCATGGCCTCGCGGGCGAGGTCCTCCTGCACGCCCGACAGCTCGAACATGACCCGGCCCGGCTTCACGACGGCGACGTAGCCCTCGGGGGAGCCCTTGCCGCCGCCCATCCGCGTCTCGGCCGGCTTCTTGGTGTAGGACTTGTCAGGGAAGATGGTGATCCACACCTTCCCGCCGCGCTTGATGTGGCGCGTCATCGCGATTCGCGCGGCCTCGATCTGGCGGTTGGTCAACCAGCCCGCGTCCACGGCCTGCAGGCCGAAGTCACCGAAGTTCACCTCGGTGCCGCCCTTGGCCATGCCCTTCATGCGGCCGCGGTGCTGCTTGCGGTAGCGGATCCTGCGCGGAGACAGCATCGGTGGGTCCTCCTGGCGGGGCGATCAGCCCCGGTCGCTGCCGCGCTCGTCGGCGTCGGGGTCCTCGGACGCGTCCGGCGCGCTGCTCTGCTGGGGGTCGGGGACGTCCCAGCCCTCCAGCGCGCTGCCCGGCGTGGCGGGCTCCTCGGCGCCGGTCGATGGGGCCTCGGGGCCTGCCTCGGGCGTGGCCTCCGGCTCAGGGGCCGGAGCGGTCTCCGGCTGGGGGGCCGGAGCGGTCTCCGACTCGGGGGCCGCAGCGGCCTCCGGGGCGGATGCGGGCGGCTCGCCGGCGGGTGGCGCGGCGGGCTGCTCGGGGGCTGGTGGCGCCGGGGGCTCGCCGGCAGGGGGCGCCAGCGAGGGGTCCGCGGTCGGCTCGGTCGCCGGCGGCGCGCCGGTGGCCTCGGCACCGGCAGGAACCTGGTCGGCCTGCACCTGCTGCTCGGCCTGCTCGCGCAGGCGCTTGGCGCGCTCGGCCTCCTCCTGCTGGCGACGGCGGCGCACCTGGGCCTCGCGCCGCTCGGTCGAGGGCAGCTGCTCGCCGGTGTAGATCCACACCTTGACGCCGATGCGGCCGTAGGTGGTCCGCGCCTCGTCGAGGCCGAAGTCGATCTTGGCGCGCAGGGTGTGCAGCGGCACGCGGCCCTCGCGGTACCACTCGGTGCGGCTCATGTCCGCACCGCCCAGGCGCCCAGAGCACTGGACCCGCACGCCCTCGGCGCCGGCCTTCATCGCGTTCTGGGTGGCCCGGCGCATGGCACGACGGAAGCTCACGCGCCCCCGCAGCTGCTCGGCCACGTTGTGGGCGGTCACCTGCGCGTCGAGCTCGGGGCTCTTGAGCTCCTTGATGTTGAGCTTGACCTGCTTGCCGCCGGTCATCCGCTCGAGCCGCTTGCGGATGTCGTCCGCCTCGGCGCCGCGGCGCCCGATGACGATGCCCGGGCGGGCGGTCCAGACGTCGACGGTGACCCGCTCACGGGTGCGCTCGATGTGGATCTCGGAGATGCCGGCATGGCGCACGCGCTCGCGGATGTACTCGCGGATGCGCTCATCCTCGACGACGTGGTCGGCGTAGTCGGCGTCGGCGATCCAGCGGGACTTGTGCGGCTTGATCACGCCCAGCCGGAAGCCGTAGGGGTGGATCTTCTGCCCCATCAGGTCACTCCTCGCGCTCGGCCTGGGCCGGCGCGTCGCCGGTGGCCTCGGTGTCATCGGTCTCGTCGGTCTCAGCGCTCGCCGCACTGCCCGTGGGCTCCTCGGCCCCGGCCGCGGCGCCCGCGCTCGCGCCGCCCACGGCCGCGGCCGCGGGGACGCTGGCGGCCTGGCCCGCGTCGTCGTCCTCGTCGTCGGGGCCGGCGACCACCACGGTGAGGTGGCTGGTGCGCTTGCGGATGCGCGTCGCCCGCCCCATCGCGCGGGGACGGAACCGGCGCAGCACCGGGCCCTCGTTGACGAACACGCCGCTGACGAGCAGCTCGTCGGCGTCGAGGTCGTGGTTGTTCTCGGCGTTGGCGATCGCCGACTCCAGCGTCTTGCGGATGGGCTCCGCGGATGCCTTCGGCGACACCAGCAGCAGCTCCTGGGCCTGCCCGACGGGCAGGTCGCGGATCTGGTTGGCGACCTGGCGCAGCTTGTTCGGCGCGGTGCGCACGAACTTGGCGGTGGCCTTCACTTCCATGGTGGGGTGCTCCTTCGCCGGCAGCCGGCGGTCAGCGGCGGCGCCGGGCCTTGGTCTGCTGCTTCTCGCCGGCGCCGCGCCACTTGATGGCGCGCGTCGGCGCGAACTCGCCGAGCTTGTGGCCGACCATCGCCTCCGAGACGTAGACCGGCACGTGCTTGCGGCCGTCGTGCACCGCGATCGTGTGGCCCACCATCTCGGGCCCGATCTCGGAGCGGCGAGACCAGGTGCGGATGACCCGCTTCTCGCCGCTGGCGTTCAGCCGCTCGACCTTGGCCGCCAGATGGTGGTCGACGAACGGTCCCTTGCGCAGGCTGCGTGGCATGGCGCGTCCTCGTGTCCTGTCGGGTCTGCCTAGCGCCGACGCTTGCCGCGGCGGCGGATGATGTCGCGGTCGCTCTGCTTGCCGCGCTTGCGCGTGCGGCCTTCCTTCTTGCCCTGGGGGTTGGTCGGGTGCCGACCGCCGGCCTTGTGGCCCTCGCCACCGCCCAGCGGGTGGTCGACCGGGTTCATCGACACGCCGCGCACCTTCGGGCGACGGCCCTGCCAGCGGCTGCGGCCCGCCTTGCCGACCTCGACGAGCTCGTGCTCGACGTTGCCGACCTGGCCGACCGTCGCGCGGCACTCGGCGCGCACCTGGCGGATCTCCCCGGAGGGCAGCCGCAGCGCGGCGTGACCGCCCTCCTTGGCCAGCAGCTGGACCCGCGCACCGGCCGAGCGGCCGAGCTTGGCCCCGCCGCCGGGGCGAAGCTCGATGGCGTGGACCGTGGTGCCGACCGGGATGTTGCGCAGCGGCAGGGCGTTGCCGGGGCGGATGTCGGCCCCCTCGCCAGAGACCAGCACGTCGCCGACCCGCACCCGCTCGGGCGCCAGGATGTAGCGCTTGTCGCCGTCCACGTAGTGCAGGCGCGCGATGTTCGCCGACCGGTTGGGGTCGTACTCGATCTCGGCGACCTTGGCGGGGACGCCGTCCTTGATGCGCCGGAAGTCGATCTCGCGCAGCTTGCGCTTGTGCCCGCCGCCCCGGCGCCGCGTGGTGATGCGCCCCTGGGCGTTGCGCCCCGCGTGCTTGGGGTTCGGCTTGGTCAGCGACTTGAGCGGCTGGTCGGTCGTGACCTCCTCGAAGGTCTTGCCGCTCATGCCGCGCCGCGCGGGCGTCGTCGGCTTGTACCTGCGGACTGCCATCGTCAGTGCTCCGTGTCTGGTCGCGCCGTTCGGCTAGAAGCCGAGCTCGAAGATGTCGATCGTGTCGCCCTCGCGGAGGGTGACGATCGCGCGCTTGCTGTCCTTGCGCTTGCCCTGCTGGAAGCCGAACCGCTTGCGCTTGCCCTTGCGGTTGAGGGTGTTCACCTTGTCGACCTTCACCTCGAAGATCGTCTCGACCGCCTGCTTGATCTCGGTCTTGTTGGCGCTCGGGTGCACCTCGAAGGTGTAGCGACCCTCGTCGAGCAGCCCGTAGCTCTTCTCGCTCACCACGGGCGCGATGATGACCTTGCGGGGGTTGTCCATCCCGGGCCTCCTAGGCGGTCTCGACCGAGGTCGGGTCGGTGCCCTCGTCGGTGCTCGCCGCGGCGGTCGAGGCGCGGGCGCCGGTGCCGATCAGGGGCAGGGCGTCGCGCTCGAAGACCACGACGTCGCTGACGAGCACGTCGTAGGTGTTGAGCTGGTCCACCGGGCTCACCCGCACGCCGGGCAGGTTGCGGAAGGAACGCTCGGCCCCCTCGTGGCGGTCGGCGAGGACCACGAGCACCTTCTGCTCGGTGAGGTCGAGGTGAGCCAACAGCGCGACCGCGTCCTTGGTGCGGGGCGGGTCGAAGGCGAGGTCGGCGACCACGCGCACGGCATCGCCGCGCGCGCGATCGGTCAGCGCACCGCGCAGCGCGGCGCGCTTCATCTTCTTGTTCACCCGCTGGGCGTGGCTCTGCTGGCCGTTGGGGCCATGGACGCGGCCGCCACCGATCCACTGCGGTGCGCGGATCGACCCCTGGCGAGCCCGCCCGGTGCCCTTCTGGCGCCAGGGCTTGGCCCCGCCGCCGCGGCGCTCGCCACGGGTCTTGACCTTGGCGGTGTCGCGCCGGGCGTTGGCGAGCTGCGCGGTCACGACCTGGTGCATCACGCCGACCTTGATCTCGGCGTCGAAGATCGCCGGGTCCAGGTCGACGGTGCCGGCCGTGCCGCCGTCGCGGGTGTGGACGTCGAGGGTGGGAGCGGTCATCAGGAGTCACCTCCGGCGCGCGCGGGTGCCTTCGCGGCGTCGCGCAGCGTGAGGAACGCGCCGTTGCCGCCGGGCACGGCGCCCTTGACGAGGATCAGGTTGCGCTCGGGGTCGACCCGGACCACCTCGAGGTTCTGCATCGTCACGCGCTCGTTGCCGTGGCGCCCCGCCATCTTCTTGCCTGGCATGACCCGCGAGGGGGTGGCGCAGGCGCCGACGGCACCAGGCTTGCGGTGCACCTTGTGGACGCCGTGCGACTCGCCCTGGGTGGCGAAGCCGTGGCGGCGGATCGTGCCGGCGAACCCACGGCCCTTGCTGCGGGCGGTGACGTCGATGCGCTCGCCAGGCTGGAACTGGTCGACGGACACGTGCTCACCGGGCTCATGATCGCCCTCGAGGTCCACCTCCACGAGGTGCCGCGCGGGCTCTACGCCCGCCCGCGCGAAGTGGCCGGCAAGCGGCTTGGTGGCGCGCTTGGCCTTGCCGTAGCCGAGCTGCACGGCCTCGTAGCCGTCGCGCTCGCGCGTGCGCACCTGCACCACCGGGCATGGGCCCGCAGTGATGACCGTCACCGGGATCACGCGGTTGTCCTCGTCGAACACCTGGGTCATGCCCAAGGTGCGGCCGAGAATCGCCTTCCTCGCCATGGTCTGCTTCCTCTGTCGCGTCGCGGGGTCAGGGCGACCAGGGGTCGCCGCGGCCCTGCTAGAGCTTGATCTCGATGTCGACGCCCGCCGGGAGGTCGAGCCGCATCAGCGAGTCCACGGTCTTCTGGCTGGGCTCGTGGATGTCGATGAGGCGCTTGTGGGTGCGGAGCTCGAAGTGCTCCCGGCTGTCCTTGTACTTGTGCGGCGAGCGGATCACCGTGTAGGTGTTCTTCTCGGTGGGCAGCGGCACGGGCCCTGTGATCCGGGCGCCGGTGCGCTCGACCGTGTCCACGATCTTGCGTGCCGACTGGTCGATGATCTCGTGATCATAGGCCTTGAGCCGGATGCGGATCTTCTGCTGCTCAGCCATCGCTCACTCTCTCGCATCCGGCCACCCGCGCCGCGGGTGACCGCGTCCGTCTCTTCACTTCTCAACAGCGCCCCACCAATGGGGCGGGGCGTCCCCGACGCGGAGCCGATGGGGCCCTTGCCGGGCGCCGCGCGCGAGCCGCTCGGGGCGGCTGGCGCGCGGGTGGGGCGGTGCGCCGCCGCAGGCGGCGCGGGGTCGTCGAGCCTGGTGGGGTGGGTCGTGAGGCCGGTCGACGGCCCTGGTGGGTCGCCGCCGCGGCCGAGGGCCGCAGCGACGACCGCACAGTCTACTCGATGATCTTGGTGACGCGACCCGCGCCGACGGTCCGACCGCCCTCGCGGATGGCGAACTGCAGCCCCTCCTCCATCGCGATCGGGGCGATCAGCTCCACCAGCATCTCGGTGTTGTC
>PUKE01000107.1 GCA_003550425.1 Nitriliruptoria bacterium | reverse complement strand
GGCCGCGCGCCTGGACCGCACGCCGCCGCTACGCGCCCCGCATCACACGACCTCGGCGGCAGCGCTCCTTGGGGGCGGCAGCGGGGTGGCGCGTCCGGGCCAGATCAGCCTGGCCACCGGGAGTGTCAAGTTGGTGTACGCTGCGGACCATGACTAGGGCAGCGGTATACGCCAGGATCAGTGACGACCGCGCCGGCGCCGGCCTCGGCGTGGCACGCCAGCGCGAGGACTGCGAGCGGTTGTGCGAGCGGCGCGGATGGACGGTGGTCGACACCTACGTCGACAACGACCTGTCGGCCTACTCGGGCAAGCCACGACCCGAGTACGACCGGCTCCTCGAGGATGTCCGCGCCGGCCACGTCACCGCGATCGTGGCATGGCATCCCGACCGGCTGCACCGCAGCACGCGCGAGCTCGAGGACTTCATCGACGCCATCGAGGAGTCCGGCGCGACGGTGGAGACCGTCACCGCTGGCACCTACGACCTGTCGACGCCCTCGGGCCGCATGACCGCGCGCATCCTTGGCGCTACGGCACGCCATGAGTCCGAGCACAAGAGCGAGCGGCTGCGCCGCAAGGCCCTCGAGTTGGCCGAGGCCGGCGCGGTCGGTGGTGGCGGGACCCGACCGTTCGGGTTCGAGGCCGACCGCGTGACGGTGCGCGAGGACGAGGCTGCGCTTGTGCGCGAGGCCGCTGGCCGCGTGCTCGCCGGCGAGACGCTGCACGCGGTGCTCACCGATTGGAACGCGCGCGGCGTGACGACCGTCACGGGCCGCCCGTGGCGCACGACGACGCTGCGGCGCCTGCTGACCGCGCCTCGGGTGGCCGGACTGCGCGAGCATCGTGGCGAGGTGGTCGGCCCGGCGGTGTGGGCTGCGATCATCGACCGGGACCATTGGGAGCGGCTGCGCGCCCGCGTGCTCGACCCTGGCCGGCGCAAGGGTGGCCGGCCTCGCGAGTACCTGCTAACCGGCGGGATCGCGGTCTGCGGCGTGTGCGGCGCCGACTTGGTGGCTCGGCCTCGCGCAGGGCATCGGTCCTACGTGTGCGCGAAGGGTGTCAACTTTGCCGGCTGCGGCAAGATCCGCATGAAGGCCGACCCGTTCGAGGCCGAGGTGCGCGACCAGGTGATCGCCGCGCTCGCCGGCCCTGGGCTGCGCGCCGCCCTCGAGGCCGACGACGATGGCGACCAGGGCGCGCTTTATGACCGGCTGCGCGCCGACGAAGAAGCGCTCCACGCGCTCGAGGTCGACTTCTACACCGAGGGTGCCCTGTCCAAGGCGGGATACCTGGCTGCCCGCGAGAAGCTGGCCGCCCGGATCGAGGAGACGCGCTCGCGGTTGGCGCGCACCGATCGGAGCGGCGTGCTGGCCGACTTGCCCGAGTCCGAGGACGCGCTGCGCGCCGAGTGGCAGTCCCGGTCGGTGGCGTGGCGTCGGTCGCTGGTGGCTGCGCTGGTGGAGTCGGTGGAGGTCGGTCCGGCGGTGCAGGGCCGTAACTTCTTCGACCCGGAGCGCGTGTCGATCGTGTGGCGTGGCTGAGGCTGACATGCACGTAATCCAAACCACGTTATACTGCGCGCGTCGGCACATGGCTGCCGCCCGGGACAGGTGCCCGAGCGCGATGCGTAGGTGGCAGTGAGTCCGACCGCGACCCCTCGAGGGTCGTCCAAGGGCCAGGCGCCCGAGGGCCCGACGCAAGTCGGGTGAGCCCACCGGACACCGTTCCGGGAGGCCCCTCGGCGGCGCCTTGTGGTCTCCCGGACCGAGCACGGGAGGCCCCTCGATGGCCCAGCTCACCCCGGAGGAACGTCGGCTCCAAGCAAGCCTTGCCGTCCACGAGTCGTGGGCTCGCACCCCCGACCGCTCCGAGCGCACCCGTCCGGCCCGCGAGGCGCTGCTGCGCCGGTTTGAGCGCGAGGTCGACCCCGACGGCGTGCTCGATCCCGAGGAGCGCCAGCGTCGCGCCGAACACGCCCGGTCGGCGCACTACAGCCGCATGGCGCTGAAGCGCGCCAAGGCGCAGCGTCTCCGCGCCGAGGCCGACCAGATCGAGGCCGAGGTCGACGAGTCGGGTGATGCCCGATGACGCCGGCCGAGCGTGCCCGCGAGTCTCGTCGTCGCCAGGGTCTCACCGAGACGGTGGAGGACCCTTCGATCCTTGCCCGCGCTGCCGCCCTGCTCCGAGGGGGTGGTGCGCGGTGAGACATGATCACGCCCCCACCGCGAACGGCGAGGGCGCAACCAACCAGGTCCGTGCCCCACAGTCTACCGCGTCAGTGCGCCACCCCGCGTGCCCAGGCTGCTGCGCGTGCCTCGGCACGGTGCTGCCGATCGTCCCGCCCGAGCCCGAGAAGCCGTGGCTCGAGGCCGACCCCGACGAGCTGTTCACCGCCGAGGACTACCTGGTGGCCCAGGTGCTGCTGCCCGGCCGTATGAGCGTGGACGACCGGGTGGACGAGCTCCGCGCGTTCTACCGGGTGCATGGTGCCCGCCGGCTGCTGGCTGCCCTTGATCGGGCCGCCGAGCTGACCTACATGCCGCCTCGGGTGGCTGCGGTTGCCGAACGGCTGCGCGCCGATTGGGGGGTGGCCGCATGAGCGCTCCCGATCCGCGTGAGACGCGCATCTTCGGTGAGCCGACCGCCGGCATCCGACCCGAGGCCGACGACCAGGCCGAGCCCGAGGTGGGCCGTCTGCTGGTGCGCCGCGCCATCGACGTGCCACCCGAGACGATCCGCCCGATCTTCGGTGGCCGGCTGCTGCTCGGCAAGCTGACCGCCATCGCCGGCGACGGTGGTATCGGCAAGTCCTACTTGACCACGGCGATCGCGGCCAACGTGTCCCGAGGCTGGCCGCTGCCCGGCGACGCCGAGCCGTTCGGCCCGGCCGACGTGGCGCTGGCGTCGTTCGAGGACGGTGCCGGCGACACGATCCGCCCGCGGCTCGACTTGCTCGGCGCGGACCTCGAGCGCGTCCACCTCATCGAGGGTGTGGCCGCCGAAGGCGCGCACGGGCCGTTCACTGCCGACAGTGTGGCCGCCCTCGGCGCGTACCTGGCCGAGCATCCCGAGGTGCGGCTGCTGGTCATCGACCCGGTGTCGGCCTGGGTTGGCGCGGTGGATGAGCATCGCAACAACGAGGTCCGTGGCGCCCTCGAGGGCCTTCGGGTGCTGGCCGACCGGCACGACCTCGCGGTCATGTTGGTCATGCACCTCACCAAGGCGTCGGCCGGCAAGGCGCTGCACCGACTGTCTGGGTCGGGAGCCTACGGGCAGCTGGTGCGGTCGGCGCTGCTGGCCGCCATCGACCCGGACGACGACGCCAAGGCGGCGGTTGCCCACATCAAGCACAACTTGACCGGCCGCCAGCCGACCCTCGGCTACCAGGTGGACGCCGGAGGGTTCTTCTGGCTCGGTGAGCGTGACGATCTCGATGGCGAACAGCTCGCCGGTCATGACACCGATGGTGAGCGGTCGGGCCGCGACGAGGCCGAGTCGTTCCTGGTCGACATGCTCGCCGACGGGCCGATGCCCGCCAAGGAGGTGCGCCGGCTCGCCGAGGAGGCTGGCGTGGCCGAGCGCACGTTGATGAGGGCGAAGAAGCGGCTCGGCGTGCAGTCCACCAAGGCCGGATTGGCCGGCGCTTGGTCCTGGTCGCTGCCCGAAGGGTGCTCGAAGGATGCCAAGGATGCCAAGGGCCGCGCCTGGCAGCCTTCGGCATCCTTCGAGGCGCCTGGCAGCCTTCGGGACGACGACGATGGCGACAGCGTGGTGATCTAGATGCCGCTGCTGGCCGACCTCGAGGCCCGAGGCATCACGATCACCGCCGACGCTGGCGAGCTCCGCGGCTCGCCCGCCTGGGCGGTCACGCCCACCGACCTCGAGCGGCTGCGCCGTTGCCGCGACGCGCTGCTCGAGGCCGTCACCCG
>PUKE01000006.1 GCA_003550425.1 Nitriliruptoria bacterium | reverse complement strand
GGGCGCTGGCGGCTCGCCGCGCACGGCGAGCCCAACCACGCCGGCACCACGCGCATGGCCGACCGCCGCGACCCGATGCACGTGCTCGCCGAGCTGATCGTGGCCGCGCGCGAGGAGGCGATCGCCCGCGACGCGCTGGCCACCGTCGGGCGCGTGCGCGTCCATCCCAACGGCCCCAACGCCGTCCCCGGCCTGGTCACCGCCTGGCTGGACGCCCGCGGGGCCGACGGCGCGACCGTGCAGGCGACCGTCGAGGCCATCACCGAGCGGGCGCGGGCGGCCGCCGCCCACGCCGACGTCACGGTGGAGTGCGCCGACGAGTCGTGGTCGCAGGGCGTGGCGTTCGACGCCGACCTGCGGGCGCTGCTCGCGCGCGCCACCGCGACGGTCACCGGGACCGCGCCGCCGGCGCTGCCCACCGCCGCCGGGCACGACGCCGCCGTGCTCGCCCCGAGCGTGCCCTCGGCGATGCTGCACGTGCGCAACCCCACGGGCATCAGCCACAGCCCCGAGGAGCACGCCGCGCTGGCCGACTGCCTCGTCGGCCAGCGGGCCCTGACGGCGGCGCTGCGGGAGCTCGCGACATGAGCGCGCTCCACGCCGAGCTCGCCTGGGTGGGCGGCGCGGTGCGCCGCGACGTGCGCATCGACTGCCAGGGGGAGCGGATCGCCAGCGTGCGGCCCGATGCCGCCCCAGCCGCCCACGCCCGCCGCCTGACGGGGCTCGTGGTGCCCGGCCTGGCCAACGCCCACTCCCACGCCTTCCACCGGGCGCTGCGGGCGCGCACCCACCAGGGCGCCGGCGACTTCTGGGCGTGGCGCGAGGCCATGTACGCGCTGGCCGACGCGCTGGACCCCGAGCGCTACCGGCGGCTGGCACGCGCGGTGTACGCCGAGATGGCACAGGCGGGCATCACCGCCGTGGCCGAGTTCCACTACGTGCACCACGACCCCCGCGGGAGGGCCTACGCCGACCCGAACGCGATGGGGGAGGCGCTGGTCGCCGCCGCCGCCGAGGCTGGGGTGCGCCTGACGCTGCTGGACGGCTGCTATCTGCGCGGCGGCTTCGACGAGCCCAGGCTCGAGGGGCCCCAGCGCCGCTTCGGCGACGCCGACGTGGACGCCTGGGCCGCCCGGGCCGAGGCGCTGGGCGAGCGCCCGGGCCTGCGCCGCGGGGCGGCGATCCACAGCGTGCGCGCCGTCCCGCCGCAGGCCCAGGAGACGGTGGCGGCCTGGGCGCAGGCGCGCGGGCTGCCACTGCACGTGCACGTCTCCGAGCAGCCCGCCGAGAACGCCGCCTGTCACGCGGCGCTCGGACGCACCCCCACCCAGGTCCTCGCCGAGGCCGGCGCGCTCGGCCCACGCACCACCGCCGTCCACGCCACGCACCTGACCCAGGGCGACCTCGCCCTGCTCGGCGGCACCACCACGGCCGCGTGCCTGTGCCCGACCACCGAGCGCGAGCTCGCCGACGGGATCGGACCGGCCAGCGACCTGGCCGCGGCGGGGTCGCCGCTGTGCGTGGGCAGCGACAGCCACGCCGTCATCGACCTGCTCGAGGAGGCCCGCGCCATCGAGCTCGACGAGCGCCTGGCCACCCTGGCGCGCGGTCATCACGCGCCGGAGGCGCTGCTGGCCGCCGCGACCACCCAGGGCCACACGCGCCTGGGGTGGGACGTCGCCCTCGAGGAGGGCGCGCTCGCCGACCTGATCGCGATCGACCTCGCCAGCCCTCGCACCGCGGGAGCGACCGCCGAGACGGCGGTGGCCCACGCGGTGTTCGCCGCGACCGCGAGCGACGTGACCGACGTGATCGTCGGTGGCCGTCCGCTGGTCACCGAGGGCCGGCACCGCACGCTGGACGTCGCCGGCGAGCTCGCTGCCGCCCAGGCCGAGCTGCGCGACGCGACGCGCTGACCAGGGGAGGGGAGGGGCGATGCCCACCACCGTCGACCGGCTGCTCGTCCACGCCGGCGAGCTGCTCACCGCCCGCGCGGGGCCGCGCGGCGCCGTCGGGGCCGCCCTGGAGGACCCCGAGGTGATCCCTGACGGCGCGCTCGCCCTCGCTGGCGGGCGCATCGTCGACGTGGGCGACAGCGCCACGCTGCTGGCCCGCTGCGACGCGACCGTCGTGGAGGACATGGAGGGACGCCTGGTCACCCCCGGGTTCGTCGACAGCCACGTGCACCTGGTCCACGGGGGCACCCGGCACGCCGAGTACGACCGCAGGATCCGCGGGCTGCCGCCGCCCTCCGGCGCGCCCGCCGGCATCGCGGCGACGATGGCCCACACCGCCGCGACCGACGACGCTGCGCTGCTCGCCCGCGCCCACCGCGACCTCGACGTCATGCTGGCGCACGGCACGACCACCACCGAGGCCAAGACCGGCTACGGCGATGGCCTCGACGAGGAGTGGCGGCTGCTGCGCCTCACCGGTGCGCTGTCGCACCCGGTGACCGTCGTGCCGACCTTCCTGCCCGCCCACGCGCTGCCGCCCTCGCAGGCCCACGACCGCCGCGGCTTCCTCGACCAGGTCGTGGCCGCGGTGCCCGAGGCCGTGGGGCGCGCGGCCTTCGTCGACGTCTTCTGCGACCCCCTCGGGTTCACCGTCGAGGAGTGCGAGCGGGTGCTCGCGGCCGCGCAGCGCGCCGGCCTGCCCCGCAAGGTCCACGCCGACCAGACCGCCGACGTGGGCGCGACCGCGCTGGCCGCACGGCGCGGGGCCACCTCGATCGACCACGTCGACCATGCCGATGCCGCGGCGATCGAGGCGCTCGCGGCGACCGGATCTGTGGCGGTGCTGCTGCCGGGCGTGGCCCACCACCTCGGCGAGCTGACCCCGGATCGCGCCGGGCACGTGGCCAAGCCCCACCTGCCCGCCCAGGCCCAGCGACTCGTCGACGCGGGCGCGACGGTGGCGCTGTCCACCGACTTCAACCCCGGCACCTCGCCGACCCCGTCGATGCAGACGGTGCTGGAGCTCGCGGTGCGGCTGTTCCGCGTGTCGGCCGCGGCCGCCTGGCAGATGGCCACGATCAACGGCGCGCATGCGCTCGGCCTGGCCCGTGACCGCGGCAGCCTCGAGGTGGGCAAGGCCGCCGACGTCGTCGTGTGGGACGTCGCCTCCCACCAGCAGGTCACCAACCGCTACGGCACCAACCAGGTGCGCAGCGTGCTGGTCGGCGGCGAGCCCGTCGCCGGTGAGGGCCGTGAGGGGATGCGCTCGCGCTGATCGCGTCCGCGGCACGCGCAGCGGCTCCCGCCCGTCAGGGGCTCCCGCGCGTCAGCGGCCGCCACGCGCGGGCGGCTCGGCCTGGGCGTCGGCGTCGTGGATCCGGCTCGCGCGCGCCAGACGGGCACCGCGTGGCTCGCCGCGGCGGCGGGTCGCCCGCTCGGCCGCCCGCTCGCGGCTGCGGGCCAGCTCACGGGCGCGCTCGGCGCGCAGGCGCCGTCGCCGCCGCACGGCGTACACGAGCGACGCGGCGACCGCCAGCGCCCATGCCACCGCGTAGGCCACGAGCACGCCGCCCTGCTGCCCGGCGACCCAGAGCGGCAGGGCCACCATGCCGAGCACGGCGCCGACGCCGACGAAGGCGAGCAGCGGGATGAGCACCAGCCCCATCCGCCCGGGGTCCTGCCCGGGCTCGTGGTGGTCGAGGTAGACCTCTTGGGTGCGCTGGAAGATCTGTCCGAGCCCGTAGCGCCCGTCCATGTCCATCACGGCCTCCACGCGCTGGTGGTCCACCCGGTGGCGCCAGGGTACTCGGCGTGGCCGCCAGCGGGCGGACGGGGGAGCGGGCGCCGCACGCGCCTGCAAGGGCTGCGGTCCTCCTCCCGGCGGGACGCTGGACCGTCTGGGCACGAAGGCTGAGGGCTATCGTGCCGACGAGGGATGCGAGGAGGGGGACGAGGGGAGGAGCCGATGGCACGCCGCATGGGGGAGGGG
>PUKE01000303.1 GCA_003550425.1 Nitriliruptoria bacterium | reverse complement strand
GGCTGGTCACCTCAGACGCCCACGGCGGGATCACCGAGGCGATCGCCGCCGTCCTGGACGGCGCCGCCTGGCAACGCTGCAGGACCCATGCCATGCGCAACCTGCTGGCCGCAGTGCCCCGCCACGCCCAACAGCTGGTCGCCAGCCTGGTGCGCACGATCTGCGCCCAAGACCGCCCCGAAGACGCCTGGGCCCAACACGCCCACGTCGTGACGACGCTGGCCGAGAAGGGCTTTGTCGACGCCGCCCGGCTGCTCGAGGAGGCCGCCACCGACCTGCTGGCCTACACCGCGCTGCCGCGCGCCGTGTGGCCACGCGTGTGTCCAACAACCCCCAAGAACGCTTGAACAAAGAGATCCGCCGCCGCACTGATGTCGTGGGCATCTTCCCCGACCGCAACGCCGTCGTGCGCCTGGTCGGCGCGGTGCTCGCCGAACAGCACGACGAATGGCAAGTCGGACGCCGCTACATCTCCCACGACGCCATCCGCCGCTGCCTCATCGACACCCTCGACCCCAACCAACAGGAGGCACCCACAGCACTCTCCGTGACCGCCTAAGCGGTCACCACCGAGGAGACGCGCGTGGCCTCCTACACCAACTTGCGGGACGCGACCGGCGTGTCCGGCAGCGACGTGGACCGAGCAGGACGCGGCGGTCGGACCGCGACAGGTGCTCTCAGAACGGGCGCGGGCGCTGGCGTGTCGCCGGGTGGGCCGCGAGGGCCACGCGGTGGCCGCGGTGGCCCGCGACCTCGGGGTGGGTTGGCACACCGTGATGCGCGCGGTCTGGGATCACGGTCGCCCGCTGGTCGACGATCCGGCGCGCACCGCCGATGTGCGCGCCCTGGGGGTAGACGAGACGACGTTCACCCGTGCTGGCCCCAGGCGGCGCACCCGGTTCGTCACTGGGCTGGTCGATCTGGATCGTGGTCGGCTGCTCGATGTGATCGACGGGCGTGCGGGCAGCGCGGTCACCGGCTGGCTCTCGACCCGCGACGCAGGCTGGCTGTCGGCGGTCGAGCGCGTGGCTCTCGACCCCTACCGCGGCTACTTCAACGCCCTCGTGGCAGGCCTCGATGCTCCCGAGGTCGTCGTGGACGCGGTTCATGTGGTCAGACTCGGCAACCAGGTCGTCGACGAGGTCCGCCGCCGCGTGCAACAGGAGACGCTGGGCCATCGGGGCCGCAAGGGCGACCCGTTGTATGGGATCCGCCGGCTGCTGCTCACTGGCCACGAGCGCCTCTCCGACCGGGGCCGCGCCCGGCTCAACGCAGGGCTCGCTGCCGGCGACCCCCAAGACGAGGTGTTCTACGCCCACGTCGTCAAAGAAGCCCTCCGCGCCGTCTACACCGCCGGAGACGAGACCGCCGCGCGCGCGGCGCTCGCCGAGTTCTACGAGGCCGCCGATGCCGCCGACACACCTGAGTGCACCCGGCTCGCCCGCACCATCCGACGGTGGGAGACCGAAGTGCTCGCCTACTACACAAGCGACGGACTCTCCAACGCCAGATCCGAGGCCATCAACGCTCTCGTCAAGAAGACCAAGCGCGTCGGCCACGGGTTCCGCAACATCGAGAACTACCGGCTGCGCCTCCTACTCCACTGCGGCGCGCCCGCCTGGCACGATCAACCCGCCGCGAGACTACGAAGGCGCCGTCCCCACTTCGTGGCGTAGAGCCGGATTCGCCCTCTACCGCTGGGGCTTCGCCGGGGCCTCGTTGCTCGCCCCGACGCTGATTGCAGTGCTCCTGTTGCTCGTCACCGCCGCGGGCGTGTCAGCCGAGTCCGCAGGCAGGTGGATCGGCTCCGTCCTCCTCGCGGCTTACGCTCCGTTCACCACGCTGGCGTACACGACGCAGTTCACGCTGCTGCCGGGCCTCCTGGCGGTCGAGGCAGACGCGGCCGCTCTGTGGTACTTCCACGATGCACGCTCCATCCCCTACGCCCTCGACCTCACCGGCTATGCGGTCCTCGGTTTGGCGGCGATCGTGCTCGCCGCCACCTTGTGGGGGCGCGGTGGACTGCTGCGTTGGGCTGCCTTGTGGATGGTGGCGATGGGCGTGCTCTCGCTCGCTGCCCTGGTGTTCCACAGCGTCGGCGTCGCTGCGGCGGCGAGCGTCGCGACCGCTTTGAGCGCCCTGTGTACCTTGCCATTCGTGGGGCTGGCCATCGTCCATGGCCGACGGCTGCGAGCGAGTGGCCCGTGACGGGTCGGACCGCCCCAGCGTCCACCGCGGTGGCGGTCGACCTGTACTGGCTGCCCCTCGGCGCGGGCGCCTCGGTGGTGCGCTGGAACGGGAGGGTGTACGAGCGGTGCAGCGCGGCTCTTGCGCGCCGGAGGCCGCTCGAGCTGTATCACAGCGCCCTGATCGTCACGACGCCCGCGGAGCGCTACGTGATCGAGCTCGCCCCCGTGGCCGACGGCGATGGTGCGGCTCGGGGTGTGGTCAGCGGTGGCCCCGTGGGCCTGGCTGGGCTCGGCCGTTTCCGCCCCTTCCGCTACGAGCTGCGGTGCTGGCCCCACGGCAAGCTCCCCGACGCCGAGCACGCCGTAGCCAGCCCGCAACGGCTGACCGAGGAGCCCCTCCTGGTCCGCGCGCTCCTCGAGCAGCTCAACCGCGTCCCAACCGCGACCTGGGGTCGAGACGAGCACCGGGCCGGCGAGATGTGGAACTCGAACTCCGTCATCTCGTGGCTGTTGACCAGCGCTGGCGTGCCGCTGCCCTCCCTGCCGCCTCGCGGGCGCGCGCCGGGGTGGGACGCAGGAGTCACCGTTGCGCGATCGCGCGGAGGAGGCGCCACCATGACGACCACGGAACCCGCCGGGGGCCGACGTCCACGCGCGGAGCGTTTCCTCCTGTGGCTCGAGGTGCTGCTTGCCATTGGAGCCTTGGGCGGCGCCGTCGGGCTGGTCACAGGCGGGGTCGACCTCGGCCCTGCCACCGCCAGCCTGCCCTTCGGCTCCGTGGTCTTCGCTGGCTTGGCCCTGGGCGTTGTGAACTGCCTTCTCCCTGTGGTCGTCGCCCTTGCCGCGCTCCGCCGTGCGCCCTGGGCGGTGTGGGGGCACTACCTCGTGGGCGCCGCGCTCGTCGGCTGGATCGTCGTGCAGGTCGCGGTCCTCGGCTGGCCGCCGCACTGGCTGCAGATCACCTACTTCCTCTACGGGCTGGTGATCCTAGGCCTGGCCACGCGTCTCCCCCTCCCAGCGCCGGGCGAGGAGCGCGTCACAGTCCCCTGATGGCGGTGTGACTGCGATTCGCGCCAAGGAGCGTCCCGGGGTGTGGTGGAGGAGTGCGGTGATCGGCCGACGAGGGCGCCGCGTGTGGCGGTGACCGAGCGGAGAGAGGCCGCCGCGTCCTCCTCGATGTCGCAAGGACCAACACGCGGATCGAGGACGACCACGGTGGCCGGCACCACGAGGCACGTCGCCGTGCTGCTCGACGAGGCCGAGCACACCGGCGCGTCGGCAGGTCATCCCTCCAGCGTCTCGTCGAGCCAGTCGAAGGCGCAGCGCGCCACCGCCGTGACGTTGGGAGCGCCGATGTGGCCGCCCGCGCCGAGGTCCCAGGGCAGGACGATCTGCTACGTGCGGTGATGGTCGATCCGAGCCATCGCGTCGCGCTCCCACTCGCGGACGACCTCGTCGCCGTCGTACTCCTCCTGGGGGCACAGCAGGAGCGTCGGGCGGCGAGCCGCTCGCCGTCGACGTCGGGGCGCTCGATCGGCGGTTCGAGCATCGCCGCGGAATGGCGGAACAGCTCGCGCTGCCGCTCGACCCGCTCGCGATCGCCCGCGTCGATCGTCGGCCACCCCGGTAGCGCGGCGCGCGAGTTGACGCGCCGACACCACGGCGTAGACTACGGAACAACGTACAAACGATGTTATGTGCCGGTGGAGCGCCATGGCAGACGAGGCGACCGAGGCGACCGAGGCGACCGAGGCGG
>PUKE01000052.1 GCA_003550425.1 Nitriliruptoria bacterium | reverse complement strand
CGGATCCCGAGGATGCTCTTGCCGACCGTCGCGCCGCGGTTGGACTCCAGCAGCACGAAGTAGCCGTACCACAGCAGCGAGATGATGATCGGCGACGCCCCGGTCGGGTCGGCCAGGCCGACCAGCGCCAGGACGAACGAGGCGGGGATCCCGATCAGCAGCACGTCCAACAGCCGCGCGCCGATGCGCGCGCCGAGGCCGGCGCTCTCGGTCGGCCCCGCGCCACCGCTGGTGCCGTAGGGCTGGCCCATGCTGGGCTCGTCGGTCATGGTGGCCGATCCCTCCCTCATCGTGATCGTCGGCGTCCACTCAGGCTGGATCGTACTGCCCCCAGGGGTGCACGGGACAGTCCCACGGGCGCAGGGGGTCTGCGCACGAGCGCAGCATGAGAGGCCTACGACGCGTCCAGCGCGTGGTCGAGCAGCCCCAGCGGCGGCGCGCCTAGCGCCATGAGGCGATCGTGCAGCCGACGATGGGAGAGCTCGGCGTGCTGCCCGCGAGCGCGATCGCGGAGCTCGCGCAGCGCGAGCTTGCCCCACGTGTAGCGCCCGTAGGTCGGGTCGAACGTGGCGCGCAGCGCCTCGCTGCGCGCCGCCGAGCGGCGCAGGAACGCGTGCTCGGTGAAGCGCCGCTGCGCCTCGTCGAGGTCCATCGCGCCGCTGTGCAACCCGATCGAGACGACCAGGCGGACCGCACGGATCAGCGCCTCCAGCGCCACCCCGGCGACGTAGCGAGGGTCGCCCTCGCGGAACCCCTCCTCGGCGACCAGCTCCTCCATCTCGTGGGCCCAGCCCTCGATGAACGCCGAGGACAGCGCCAGCGCGCGCACCGGGCTCGTCACGCGCCGCAGCATGCGGAAGTGGGTGAAGTGGCCGGGGGCGACCTCGTGGACGGTGATGGCGGGCAGGCTGGTGCGATTGAAGATCTCCAGCCAGGCATCGACGTCCTCGGCCTCCCAGTCCGCACCCGGCGGGGTCACCAGGAAGCGCGAGGGACCATCGGGCGCGAACGGGCCGACGGGCTCGAGCATCGCGGTGGCGTGCGCCCGCGACGGCGGCGCCGGCCCGACCTCGCAGACGCCGTCGTCAGGCGCGACCAGCCCACTGCCTGCGACCCAGTCCTGCACCTCGCGCGTCAGCGCCCGCGCCTCGGCCAGCACCTGCTCGGCGCCGGGACGGTCGCGCTGCAGCGCCGCCACGGCCTGCGCGGTGCCCTCGGGCAGGCCCGGGTCGTGGTCGCGACGCAACGCCGCGAGCGCGTCCTCCAGCAGCCCGCCGAGCCGCGCGATCTCGGCCTCGCCTGCGTCCGCGAGGACGCCGCGGTCGACCGTCGTCGCCTCGGGCACCCCATAGAGGCGGGCCAGCGCGTCGCCGCCGAGCGCGACCTCGCCCGCACCCTCCTGGGCGCAGCGCCGCAGATGCGCCAACAGCTCGCGGTGGGCGGCGAGGGCCGCCTCGGCCCCGGGCTCGGTCGGGTCGAGGTCAGCGACGAGGCCCTCGGCCGAGGGCAGCAAGGCCTGCGCGACGACGGCGGGCACCGCCTCGGGGTCCAGCGACGCGCGGGCCGCATCGACCGCGTCGGGCCAGGCCGCCAGGTGCGCCGCACGCGCCCGGGCACGCGCCTGCGGGTCGGCCCCGGGACGGTCGTAGGCGCTGACGTCGAGCGCGTCGAGGTGCACCGCCGGGTTGATGCGATGCACCGCGAGCTCGCCGTAGGCCAGGCGCGCGGCGTCCTCGACAGCCGACAGGGCCGCCTCGTCGTAGGCGTCGGCGCGGGCCGCGCCGCCCAGGCGGTCCAGGGCCGCGCGCACCCCGGTCGGTGAGCGGTCGGGCACCACGCCGTCGAGGCTGCGCAGCCCCGCGCCGTCGCGCGCCTCGGTCACCTCCAGCTCGGCATAGGCGCGCAGCCGCGCGTCGAGGGCGTCCTCGGACAACGGCGAGGCGGCGGGGACGTCAGCGGCGGGGGTGCGTTGGCGGGCGGTGGGGTCGGTGGTCATCGGAGCCTCGCGGGGGACGGAGCGGGAGGGTTCGGGCAGGAGCGTGACACGACGCGGCCGGGCGGCGTCTGCGCCCACAGCGGGCCGCTGCGGGCAGCACGGGTCGCGGGGCGGGACCCAGGGGTTGGGACCAAGAGGGTCGGCAGCAGCGGTTGGGGCCCAGCAGCGCTCCAGCGTGACCGACGGGGGCCGACGGGTACAGTACACACGTGACCGTCCGTACAGGTCGAGGGTGTCCGGTAGGACGATGACACGAGCGACGCGCTCTCTCAGTCACGCGCTGACCGCGCTGCGTGCGCGGCTGCGGCGTGGCGTGCTGGCGCCGCCGGTGCGGCGCGCCGCGGCGCTGGGCGTGATCGCCGGGCTGCTGACCAGCCCCCTGCCGGGCGGCGAGGACACCGTGGGCACCGCCGCCGGCTCGCTGGCCAAGGAGTGGGCGGCCTGCGCGATCGACGAGGCCCCGCCCCAAGGCGCCTGGCACCACGCCGACCTCACCACCTACGACGAGCCCCGCGACTGGGATCAGGGCACCATCGAGGGGCTGCCGGTCGTGGTGCCCCGCGAGCGGATGCCCGCGCCACCGCTCAGCCAGCTCCCGCGCCCCGACCGCGAGGGCTCGGTGCCGCGTCCGGTGCGCGTGGCCGTGATCGACTCCGGCGTCGCCGCCGACCATCCCGACGTCGGCGTGGTCCGTCCCGGCCTCGACCTGCTCAACCCCTGCGGCGATGGCCGCCAGGACGTGACCGGCCATGGCACGACGGTGGCCGGCGTCATCTCCTCGTCCTCCTACGGCGCCGCCCCGGCCGTGGAGATCATCCCGGTGCGCACCGCGCTGGACAGCGGACGCCACCTGCCGTCGCTGTCGGCGGCGGCCGTGGTGTGGGCGACCCATGCGGGCGCCGACGTCATCACGATGAGCTACACCAGCCAGCACCGCGGGCCGCGCATGCTGGAGCAGCAGGCGCTGCGCTACGCGCGCAGCCACGGGGTGGCGCTCGTCGCCGCCGCCGGCAACGACCCCAGCCGGCCGGCCGGCTACCCCGCCGCCTACCCCGAGACCCTGTCGGTCACCTCGGTGGACGCGAGCGGCGAGCTGTCGCTCTTCGCCGCCCGCGAGGGCGCCATCGACGTGGCCGCCCCCGGCTCGCGCGTGGTGACGCTGTGGCCCGACGGGTCGGTGCGGGTGGCCTCGGGCACCTCGCTGGCCACCCCTGTGGTCGCCTCCACCATCGCCCAGATGCTGTGGGCCGACCCGAGCCTGACCGGCGCCGGCGCGGTGGAGCTGCTGCGCGGCCGCGAGCGCGAGGCCCGCTGGCCCGCCGTCAACCCCACCTTCGGCCCGCTGGACGTCCACGAGGTCGTGCGGGCCGCCTGCCAGACGGTGGGCACCTGCCCCGACCCCGCACAGGAGGAGCGCGAGGCGGCCGAGCAGGCGGTGGAGGACCAGGAGCGCCGCGACCGTGGCGTCACCGTCCACCCGGCGACCGGGCCGGCCGAGCCGACCTCGTCCTCGACCGGCCTCGGCCCCCGCGCCCACGGCATGGCGAGCCCGCCCAGCGCCCTGCGCTGACGGCGCGGCGCGCGGAGCGGGCGGCGCGTCAAGCGTGGCGGCGCTGGTGCCACTCCCAGGCCGAGGCCACGATCGCGTCGAGGTCGGTGCGCGCGGGCTCCCAGCCCAGCACCTCGCGGGCGCGGGCGTTGGAGGCGACCAGCTCGGGCGGGTCGCCGGGACGCCGCAGGGCCTCCTCGACCGGCACCGTCCGGCCGGTGACCCGCTCGACCGCGGCGATCACCTCGCGGACGGTGAAGCCGGTCCCGGACCCGAGGTTGCACACCAGCGAGGTCCGCTCGTCCAGGGCCTCCAGCGCGGCGATGTGGGCCTGCGCGAGGTCGGCGACGTGCACGAAGTCGCGCACGCACGTGCCATCGCGCGTCGGGTAGTCGGTGCCGAGGAT
>PUKE01000222.1 GCA_003550425.1 Nitriliruptoria bacterium | reverse complement strand
GGAGGCTGCCCGTCGGTCTGGCTGATCGCGAAGTTCTGCGTGGCATGCATCGTGCCGCCGACGCAGACCACGCCGACCCCCAGCCGGTCGACGTCGGGGTTGAGGATGTTGGCGCGATGGCCGTCGCTGCGCATCCACCCCGCATGCACCTGACCGGCGGTGGTCTGCCCCATGGCGATGTTCTCAGCGAAGCCGCGGTATGCCGAACGCCACGGCTCGTCGTCCAAGGCGCCCAGGTCGCGATGGCGGAACTCCCCGCTCGCCTGCATGTGCGCCGACCAGTCGCGGGCGACCTCGGCCATGCGGTGATCCCACTCCACGGGGTCCAGGCCACGCTCGGCCCGCTCGTCGTTCACCTTCTCGAAGATCTCATAGGCCAGGCGGTCCGCCTCGGTCTGCGCCTGCGCGGGCGCGGCCGCCAGCCCGGCGATCACGCCAGCCGCGCCGAGCGTGACCAATGCCGCCAATCGACCCGTCCAGCGAAGCCACTCGTTCATTCTTCCGGTTCCACCCTGTTTCGACCAGCACAAACAGGGCGGAGTCTATGGGCTCGATGCGGGGCCTCGCGCAGCGCTGCCCGCGCGGGCCTGCCGCGGACCGGGCGTGGGCGGCTACACCACCGACGCGATCGCGCCATGCTCGGCCAGCTCTGACGCCAGCATCCGCCGCAGCCGCGCCCCCTCGGGCACCGGCCCGCCCAGCGCATGGCCCGACGCCCCATCGCAGCCCAGCGCCTGGACCGCCTCGAGCTGCTCTGCGCGCTCGATGCCCTCGGCCACCACCGTGACCTCCATCGCGCGAGCCAGGGCGACCAGGCCACGCACCAGCCGCTGGCTCTCCTCGTCGGTGGGCAGCTCGGCCACGAAGATCGGCGCGAGCTTGACCGCCTCGACCGGCAAGCCCCGCAGGCTCGCCAGCGACGCACGACCGGCGCCGAACCCGTCCACCGCCAAGGCCACGCCCGCCTGCGTCAACCGGCGCATGCTCTCCAGCGCGGTGGGGCCGGCCTCGTCCAGCCCGCGCTCGCTGACGTCGACGCCCAGCGCCGCGCCCGACTCGGCGGCCAGGGCGACCAGCCGGTCGACCATCGCGGGCTCGGCCAGCCCGGCCGCGCTGACGTTGAGCCACAGCCGCGGCACGGCCAGCCCCTCGCCATGCCAGCGCTCGCGCTGCTCGGCGACGAGGTCCAGCACCGTGGCCTCGAGGGCCACCAGCAGCGAGCGCTGCTCGGCCAGCGCCAGCAGCTCGGTGGTGGGCACCTGGCCCAGACGCTGATGGTGGAAGCGCAGCCTGGACTCGACGCCGAGCAGCGACCCGTCGTGCAGCGAGCGGATCGGCTGGTGCACCAGCGTGAGCCCCTGCCCGAAGTGCAGCGCGGTGCGCAGCCCCTCCTCGAGCGCGTCCAGACGCAGCGCCTCGGAGCGCAGGGTCGGGTCGTAGGCGCGCACGCCGCCGCCAGCCTGCTTGGCGGTGTACATCGCGGTGTCGGCGGCGCGCAGCAGCTCCTCGGCGCCACCCGAGGGCACGACGTCGCTGAACGCGCAGCCGCTGTCGGCCACGCCGACGCTGGCGCCCACCGCCACGTCCTGGCCGTCGACGTCCACGGGCTGGGTGAGGCGCTCGACCAGCGACACGGCCAGCGCCTCGCGCTGCGCCGGCGCCGGAGGCTCGGGAGGCTCGGGCGCCTGGGCGCCTGGGCCGCGCGTGGCACCGTCGGTCTGCGAGGGCATCAGCACCGCGAACTCGTCGCCGCCCAGTCGCGCGACCACCGCGCCCTCCGGGCTGGCCGCCTCCAGCCGCCGCGCGACGGCCACGAGCACCGCATCGGCCACGGCATGGCCGTAGCGGTCGTTGACCTGCTTGAAGCCGTCGAGGTCGATCGCCAGCAGCGTGACGCACCCGCGCGACAGTGCCGCCTCGAGCTCACCGACCAGCACCCGCCGGTTGGCCAGCCCCGTCAGCGGGTCCTGATTGGCGAGCTCCTCGACCTCCTCCAGCGCCTCCTGCAGCCACGCGTTGCGCACCTGCAGGTCGAGCTTGCTGGTGGCCAGCGCCGCCAGCTGCGACACCAGCCGGACCTCCTGGTGCGACCATTCACGTGGCTCGTCACTGAACGCGCACACCGCGCCGAGGGGATGGCCCTCCTCGGAGAACATCGGCGCGCCCAGATAGCCGACCACGCGCCCGCTGCGGGCCGCCTCGGTGTGGCGCACCCACGGATGGATGGTGGCGTCGCTGACCACGAAGGGCTCGCCGGTGGCCATCGCCCGCGCACAGAAGGACTCCTCGAGGGGCACGGTGACCTTGTCGACCGGCAGGCCGAGCCCGTCGTCGACGACGGTGGTCTGCACCTCCGAGACGATCGTCACCGTCGACGCGCGCACCCCGAGCGCCTGACGCACCAGGTCGGTGATGCGCTCCAAGGTCTCCGACGGCGGGTCGCTGCGCAGCCCGTGATCCTCGATGTAGCGGATCCGCTGCTCGTCCAGCAGGGTCGACAGGTCAGGGGCGGGGCGCGACTCGACCTCGGACGCGGCAGGCGCGGGCTGGGCGGGCGGGGCGGCTTCCACGGGCGGGGCGGGCTGGGCGGGCTGCGCGGCCTCGGCGTGCGCTGCTGCCACTGCCGCCCCGCCCGGCCTCGCGTCGTGCTGCTCGCCGCTGCGCCCCCGGTCCCCTGCCGTCATCGCCGCCCCCGCTGCCCTCGTCGTGCTGGTGGGCCGCGCGGCTGCTGCCCGCGACCCTCTCCCAGACCCTCGGCACGCAACGCCGAGACGTTAGAACCGGATGCGACGTGGCCTGTCCAGCACGGTCGAGGGGCAACAGCGACCCCGACGGCAGAGGCGACTCAGCGCGCGCTCACGGGCCGACCTCGTACACGATCGCCTCGGCCGCCTCGGCGACCTCGTCGCTGACCACGCCCGTGCCGCCGAAGACCCAGACCTGGTCCAGCTCGTCGGCGCGCTCGGTGAGGTAGTCCTCGACGTCGTCGGGCAGCGACGCGGTGCGCGTCAGCAGCATCGGCCCGCCCTGGCGACCCATGTGCACCCCGCCCGACAGCGCATCGGCGAAGCCACCACCGGTGGCGATCCCCACGCTGCTCGGCGAGGCGAAGAACTCCTCGGCGACCTCCACCGACGTCGCGAAGCGGTCGCTGCCGACCACCGGCTGCGCCGAGGGCATCGCCTGCGCCGCCGGACCGCCGATCGCATACAGCGTGGGATCGTCGACGCGCCCGTCGAGGTAGTCCTGCGTGGCGTCGGGGACCTGCTCGCCGTCGGTGAGCAGCACCGCGCCGTCGGCGGCCTCGCCGGCTGCGCCGGCCAGCGGATCGGGGAAGTCCTGGCCGGTGGACAGCAGCACCGTGCCAGGATCGTCGAGGCCCTCCTCGGCGATGACGGTGGCGGTCTCGAAGCGGTTGGCGCCGCCCAGGCGCACCGGCTCGAAGCCGAGCTCCTCCACGCGCGCCTCCACGTCGTCGCTCAACGCCGCGGTGCCGCCGAGCAGGTACACCTCGTCGCCCTCGTCCAGCAGCGACTGCAGCTCCTGTGCGGTGGACGGCGTCAGCGCCTCGGAGTCGGAGAACAGCATCGGGGCGTCCTCGGCCACCGCCAGCGCGGTGCCCGACAGCGCGTCGGGGAAGATGTCGGCGCGGGTCAGCACCGCGGCGCTCGCGTCCTCGTCGAAGCAGGCGCGGGCGACCTCGACGGCGGTCGCGAAGCGGTCGTCGCCGGCCAGGCGCTCGAGCCGATCGGGGAAGTCCGACGGCGGACACGGGTTGCCGTCGAGGATCAGCACGCTCGCGCTGTCGCTGGCCGACAGGTCGCCGCGGACCGTCTCGGCCACCGCGGTGTTGTTGGCCGCCGACGTCACCGCCTGCGCCGTCACCGTCACCGTCACCGTGACGTCCTCGCCGGCGCCAAGCGACGTGGCGCGCTCGCAGCCGATCGCACCGTCCTGCTC
>PUKE01000230.1 GCA_003550425.1 Nitriliruptoria bacterium | reverse complement strand
TTCCTCACCGCGCTGATCTGGCGCGGGATGATGAACCGCAGCTTCGGGGTGCTCAACGACATCCTGCCGGGGCAGATCCCCTGGCTCGTCGACCCGACCTGGGCGCAGTTCTCGGTGATCCTCGTGAACCTCTGGTTCGGGTTCCCCTACATGTTCCTCATCACCTTCGGCGCCCTGCAGTCCATCCCCGCCGACCTCTACGAGGCGGCCAAGGTCGACGGCGCCGGCCCCTTCGGCCGGCTGCGCAGCATCACGCTGCCGCTGCTGCTGGTCACCACGGCTCCCGTGCTGCTGGCGACCTTCGCGTTCAACTTCAACAACTTCAACGCGATCTTCCTCGTCACGGGAGGCAACCCACCCATATCGGGTGCTGCCACACCCGTGGGACACACCGACATCCTGATCAGCTACACCTACCGCATCGCCTTCGGGGCCGGCGGAGGCGACTACGGCCTGGCCTCGGTCGTCGCGCTGGTGACCTTCGCGATGGTCGCGATCATCAGCGTCTTCGCGTTCCGCTACATCCGACCGCTCGAGGAGGTCTACCGGTGAGCGCGCCGCACGGTGACAGGAGGGCCCGATGACCTCGGTCCGCGAGTCCACCGAGCCCACGACCCCCGCCGACCCGCTCGACGCTCGGCCCACGCCCCCGCCGAAGGACCGGCGCATGCCGTTCTCGCGGTGGATGGGCCAGGTCGGCTGGCGCTACCTGGTGGGGCTGGTCGGGCTGATCTTCGCCCTGTTCCCGGTGGTGTGGGCCGTCTCGGCGGCCTTCAACCCCACCGGCAGCCTGGCGGCCCAGCAGCTCATCCCAGAGCCGGTCAGCACCGTGAACTTCGAGGAGCTGTTCGCCCGCCCGTTCTGGCTGTGGTTCCGCAACTCGATGATCGTGGGGATCAGCGCCTCGGTCGGCACCGTGTTCCTCACGGCGATGTCGGCCTACGTCTACAGCCGCATGCGCTTCACCGGGCGCCAGCTGTCCCTGCTCGGGCTGCTGCTGCTGCAGATGCTGCCCCAGTTCCTGGCGATCGTCGCGCTGTTCCTCATCATGATCGAGCTCGGGCGCTACTTCCCCGAGATCGGGCTGAACTCGCTCGGCGGGCTGATCCTCATCTACCTCGGCGGCGCGCTGGGCCTCAACACCTGGCTCATGAAGGGGTTCTTCGACTCGGTGCCCAAGGAGCTCGACGAGTCGGCCGCCGTGGACGGCGCCTCGCACGCGCAGATCTTCTTCACGATCATCCTGCCGCTGGTCAAGCCGATCCTGGCGATCGTGGCCCTGTTCTCGTTCATCATCGCCCTGAACGACTTCCTGGTGCAGAGCGTCCTGCTCACCCAGGAGGACGTCTACACGCTGCCGGTGGGCCTGTACCTGTTCATCGACCAGGACTACGGCGCTCGCTGGGGGCCCTTCGCCGCCGGGGCGCTGATCACCGCGATCCCGGTGGTCCTGCTGTTCCTGTCGCTGCAGCGCTACATCGTCTCGGGGCTGACGGCCGGCTCGGTCAAGGGCTAGGTCGCCCCCGATCATCCCCTGTGCGGCGCGCCGCCGGGCTCGCCCGGCGGCGCGCCGCCCTGTCCGTGGAGCGCCATGCTGCACCAGCCCCACCACGACGGCTCGCCCCTGCACGTCAGCGACCCCGACCCCGACCTCGGGCAGCGCGTCACCGTGTGGGTGCGCGCCCCGGAGGGCTCGGGCGTCTCGGAGGTCCACCTGCGCGCCCTCGCCGACGCCGAGCCGTTCTGGAGCGCCGCCACCCGCGAGGACGGCCCCGACGGCCAGGCCTGGTGGCGCGCCGAGCTGACCGTGCACGAGCCCCGTCAGCGCTACCGCTTCCTGCTCGCCACCCCCCACGGCCCCCGCTGGCTGACCGGTGCCGGGCTGTGCGAGGCCGATCCGCTGGACCACACCGACTTCCAGCTGTCGGCGCACGACCCCCCGCCCGGCTGGGCGCAGGACGCCGTGTGGTACCAGATCCTCCCCGACCGCTTCGCCCGGGGCGCCGCGCAGGTGCCCTGGCCCGACTGGGCCGAGCCGGCCAGCTGGGACGACCCGGTGGCTCGGGACGGATCCGAGGCGATGCGCCAGCTGTACGGCGGGGACCTGTGGGGCATCCGCGACCGGCTGGACCACCTGCTCGCCCTCGGCGTCGACGCGGTCTACCTCAACCCGTTCTTCCCCGCCCCGAGCAACCATCGCTACAACGCCGCCGACTTCGACCGCGTCGACCCGGTGCTCGGCGGGGAGGAGGCGCTAGCCGCGCTCACCGACGCGCTCCACGCCCACGGCATCGCCGTCCTCGGCGACCTGACCGCCAACCACACCGGCGACACCCATCGCTGGTTCGCCGCCGCCCAGCGCGACCCGCACGCGCCGGAGGCCGGCTTCTACGCCTTCGACGAGTGGCCGCACCGCTACCGGGCATGGCGCGGGGTGCCGCTGCTGCCCAAGCTCGACCACCGCGACGCCACGCTGCGCGCGCGCCTGCTCGAGGGCCCCGACTCCGTGGCCGGGCGCTGGCTGGCGCCGCCCTACGACCTCGACGGGTGGCGGGTGGACGCCGCCAACATGGCCGGCCGCGACGGCGCGGTCGACCGCAACCGGCTGGTGGCCGAGACGCTCCGCGAGACCCTCGCCACCGTGCGGCCCCAGGCCCTGCTGCTGGCCGAGCACTGCCACGACGCCACGGCCGACCTCGACGGCGGCGGCTGGCACGGGACCATGGACTACGCGAGCCTCACCCGACCGCTGTGGTCGTGGCTGCAGGCCCCGGACCGGCAGGTCGGCTACCTGGAGGAGCCCCTCGGCGTCCCGCACCGTGACGGGCCCGCGGTCGTGGCGACGCTGCGCGGCTTCCGCGGCGCGATGCCATGGCGCGCCCAGCGCCACAACCTCACGCTGCTCGACTCGCACGACACCGGGCGCTTCCGCACCGCGGCCGGCTCTCGCGGCCGCCACCTGGTCGGCGTCACCGCGCAGATGACGCTGCCGGGGATGCCCTCGGTGTTCGCCGGCGACGAGCTGGGCCTGGAGGGCTGGGACAGCCACGCCGCGCGCGCGCCGATCCCCTGGGATCGCCGGGCGTGGGACGAGCCGACGCTCGCGGCCTACCAGGCGCTCATCGCGCTGCGCCGCGCGCACCCGGCGCTGCGCGCCGGCGGCCTGCGGTGGGCCGACGTGGGCGCCGATCACCTGACCTTCCTGCGGGAGCTGCCCTCGCAGCGCCTGCTGGTGCACCTGGCGCGGGCGCCGCATCCCGCGGTGCGGCTGGACGCGCGGGCGCTGGGCGCGATGGCCCTGGAGGGGCTGGCCGCCACCTCGGAGGAGGGGGTCGCGGTCCCGGGCGACCTGGTCGCCCGCGACGGGGTGGTCGTCCTGCCTGGCCACGGCCCCGGCAGCGGGGTGTGGCGGCTCGCGTGAGCCGTGCCGCGCCGCGCGCTTCACCCACCGGGCGCTGCGGGGTTAGGGTGCGCGGCGATCACCGTGAACAGGAGCACCCGGGTGGCCGAGCCGATCCCGCTGCGCGACCGCGTCAGCATCCAAGCCATCGATCCGCGCATCGAGTGCGGGCGCTTCGAGGCCAAGTCCGTGGTGGGCGACCACGTCATCGTGGGCGCCGACCTGCTGCGCGAGGGGCACGAGCACCTCGCGGCCTGCATCCAGCACCGCGGGCCCGACGAGCGCGGCTGGCGCGAGGCCCCGATGGAGCTCGACGTCAACGACCGCTTCTACGGCGCCTTCCCCGTGGACCAGATGGGCCGGTGGGAGTACCGGGTGCTGGGCTGGACCGACCACTGGAGCACCTGGGTGGACCGGCTCGACCGCAAGATCGCCGGGGGCGCCCCTGACCCCGAGCTGGAGCGCGAGCTGGCCGACGGGGCCGCCCTGCTGCGTCGGCGACCCGTCCCGACCCCGGCGCGGCAGGTCGTCACCGACATGGCCGATCACCTCGCCAGCGAGGCGCCGCTGGGGCATCGCCTGAGCGCCGTCCACGACGCGCGCCTGGAGGCCGTGCTCGCCGAGCACCCCGAGCGGCTCGACGCCACCGCCTCGGAGATCCTGACGGTGTGGGTCGACCGGGAGCGGGCCGTCTTCGGCGCCTGGTACGAGATGTTCCCCCGCTCGGAGGGCGCGGTGGTGCCCGACGACGGGAGCCCACCACGGTCCGGCACGCTCGCCACCGCCGCGGAGCGACTGCCAGCGATCGCCGCCATGGGCTTCGACGTGGTCTACCTGCCGCCCATCCACCCGATCGGCCACACCAACCGCAAGGGACGCCACGGGCCGCACGACCTCGAGCCGGGGCCCCACGACCCGGGCGTGCCCTGGGCGATCGGCAGCGAGGAGGGCGGGCACGACGCGATCCATCCCGACCTCGGGACGGTCGAGGACTTCGAGGCCTTCGTGGCGGAGGCCCACCGCCTCGGCATGGAGGTCGCGCTCGACTATGCGATCCAGTGCTCCCCCGACCACCCGTGGGTGACCGAGCACCCCGAGTGGTTCCGGCATCGCAGCGACGGCACGATCGCCTATGCGGAGAACCCGCCGAAGAAGTACCAGGACATCTACCCGATCGACTTCGACACGCCCGACCTCGAGGGCCTCTACGCCGAGCTCGAGCGGGTGCTGCGCGTGTGGATCGACCGGGGCGTGCGCATCTTCCGGGTCGACAACCCCCACACCAAGGCGCTGCCCTTCTGGGAGTGGCTCATCGAGCGGGTCCGGGCCGACCACCCCGACGTCATCTTCCTGGCCGAGGCCTTCACGCGACCCAAGATGATGGCCACCCTGGCCAAGCTGGGCTTCTCGCAGAGCTACACCTACTTCGCGTGGCGCAACTCCAAGCAGGAGCTCACCGAGTACGTCACCGAGCTCGCGACGACCGAGCTCGCGCACTACTACCGGCCCACGTTCTGGCCCAACACGCCCGACATCCTGACCGCCTACCTGCAGCACGGCGGTCGGCCGGCGTTCACGATCAGGCTGCTGCTCGCGGCCCTGCTGGCACCCAGCTACGGGATCTACGCCGGCTACGAGCTGTGCGAGAACACCCCGCTCCACGAGGGCAGTGAGGAGTACCTCGGCAGCGAGAAGTACTTCTACCGCCCGCGCGACTGGGACCGGGAGGACTCCCTGGCGCCCTTCATCGCCCAGGTCAACGAGATCCGCAACGCACACCGGAGCCTGCGGCGCCTCCACGGGGTCTGGTTCCACGGGATCGACAACGAGGCCCTGCTGTGCTTCTCCAAGGTCGCGCCCGGGCGCACCGACCCGATCCTGTGCGTGATCTCCATCGACCCTCACGTGGCCCAGGAGGGCACCACCGACCTGGACCTGTGGCAGCTGGGGCTGGAGGGCGCCGGGGCGCTCGAGGCCCACGACCTGCTGTCGGGCGAGCGCTTCGTGTGGCACGGCCCGCACAACTACGTCCGCCTCGACCCGCAGCGGCCCGGCCACGTGCTGGCGCTGACGCCGCGGTGAGCCGCATGCGCGCACGGCCCTGCGCTGCCCCGAGCCCCGCCCCGCGCCCCAGCACCGCGAGGGGGCGCCCGTGGCGTTGAGCGACGACCCGCTGTGGTTCAAGCGGGCCATCTTCTACGAGGTGCTGGTCCGAGGCTTCCGCGACTCCAACGACGACGGCACGGGCGACATCCGCGGGCTCACCGAGCAGCTGGACTACCTCGAGTGGCTCGGGGTCGACTGCCTGTGGCTGCTGCCGTTCTACGACTCGCCCCTGCGCGATGGCGGCTACGACATCCGCGACTACTACAAGGTCCTGCCGGAGTACGGCACCGTCGAGGACGTCGCCGAGCTGCTGGAGCGCGCGCACAGCCGCGGCATCCGCGTCATCGCCGACATGGTGATGAACCACACCTCCGACCAGCACCCCTGGTTCCAGGAGGCCCGCCAGCCCGGCTCGGCCAAGCGCGACTGGTACGTGTGGAGCGACACCGACGAGCGCTATCCCGACGCGCGGATCATCTTCGTGGACACCGAGACGTCGAACTGGACGTGGGACCCCGTCGCCGGCGCGTACTACTGGCACCGCTTCTTCTCGCACCAGCCCGACCTCAACTACGACAACCCCGAGGTCCAGCAGGCCATGTTCGACGTGGTGCGGTTCTGGCTGCGCCTGGGCTTCGACGGCCTGCGCCTGGACGCCGTCCCCTACCTCTACCAGCGCGAGGGGACCAACTGCGAGAACCTCCCCGAGACCCACGCCTACCTCAAGCGCCTGCGCAACGTGGTCGACCGCGAGTTCGCCGACCGCGTGCTGCTCGCCGAGGCCAACCAGTGGCCCGAGGACGTCGTCGACTACTTCGGGGAGGGCGACGAGTGCCACATGGCCTTCCACTTCCCGGTGATGCCGCGCATGTTCATGGCGGTCCGGCGCGAGCAGGCCCACCCCATCGTCGAGGCGCTCGAGGCCACGCCGCCGATCCCCGACAACGCGCAGTGGGGCATCTTCCTGCGCAACCATGACGAGCTCACGCTGGAGATGGTCACCAGCGAGGAGCGCGACTACATGTACGCCGAGTACGCCCGGGACCCCCGGATGCGGGCCAACGTGGGCATCCGTCGGCGGCTCGCCCCGCTGCTGGACAACAACCGCGACACGATGGAGCTGTTCCACGCGCTGCTGCTGTCGCTGCCGGGGAGCCCCGTGATGTACTACGGGGACGAGATCGGGATGGGCGACAACATCTACCTCGGCGATCGGGACGGGGTGCGCACGCCGATGCAGTGGTCGGTCGACCGCAACGCCGGCTTCAGCCGTGCGGACTTCGCGCAGCTCTACCTGCCGCTGAACGTCGATCCGGTCTACGGCTACCAGTCGGTCAACGTGGAGGCCCAGCAGCGCCACCCGAGCTCGCTGCTGCACTGGGCGCGCAACATGCTGCGGGTGCGCAAGCAGCATCCGCTGTTCGGCACCGGCGAGTTCGAGGCGCTGCGCCCGTCCAACGAGAAGGTGCTGGCCTTCCTGCGCACCGACCCTGACACCGGGCAGGCGCTGCTGGTGGTGGCCAACCTGGCCGCCACCGCCCAGCCGGTCGAGCTCGACCTGTCGCGCTACGACGGGCGGGTGCCCCTGGAGCTGCTCGGCGGCACCCCGTTCCCGCGGATCGGGGAGCTCGACTACCTGCTCACGCTGGCCCCGCACGGCTTCTACTGGTTCTCGCTGGAGGAGGACGCGTGACCGCCCTGGATCAGCTCGCCGAGCCCACCGCCTGGGCCGACCTCGGCGCGCTCCTGCACGAGTGGGTGCCGCGCCAGCGCTGGTTCGGTGCGAAGGCGAGCGACGACATCGCCACCGAGATCGTGGACGCGGCGGTCCTGCCGGGCTCCGGTCACGGCGGAGCCGACGTCCTGGTGGTCCTGCTCGCGGTGGAGCACGACGACCAGCGCGACCACTACCAGGTCCCGCTGGTGGCCACCGCCGCCGACGAGGACCACCTCGTGGGCACCTGCGGGCAGGTCCCGCTCGGCGACGCCTGCGCCGACGCCGGCGGGGCCCGCACGCTCGCCGCGGCGACCCTGAGCTCGCGGGCGCAGCCGACCACCGTGGGCAGCGCCCTGGCCGGCCGCCCCCTGATCGAGCAGGAGCTCTCCCCCGCCGACGTCCCCCGCTGGATCGACGTGGAGCAGTCCAACAGCGCCGCGGTGCTCGGGGAGCGCTGGTTCCTCAAGGTGTTCCGACGCATCGGCGACGGGCCGAACCCGGACGTGGAGCTCACGGCCGTGCTCACCGAGGCCGGCCAGGACAGCGTGCCCACCCAGGCGGGGTCCCTGTCGTGGGGCAGCGAGGACGACGCCCCCTCGCTGGCCCTGCTGACCGTCTACGTGCCCGACGCGACCGATGCCTGGGAGCAGGCGCTCGCCGATGCCGCCGCGATCGCTCGCGGCGCGGAGCCACCCCATGGGGTCGCCGATGACGTGGCCGACCTCGGCGGCGTCGTCGGCGAGCTCCACGCCACGCTGGCCGACCGATTGGGCGCCCAGCCGGTCGGGGTCGAGACGCTGGCGCTGTGGGCGCACGGCATGGAGGCGCAGCTCGATCGCGTGCTCGCCCAGGCGCGCGGCGTCGAGGACCCGGCCGTGGCGGAGGTCGTGGCGCGCGGCGAGGAGGTGCGCGCGCACCTGCGCGGCCTGGCCCGGCTCGAGGACGCCGGGCGCACGCTGCGCATCCACGGCGACCTGCACCTGGGCCAGCTGCTGCGTCGCCCCGACGGCGGCTGGCTGGTGCTGGACTTCGAGGGCGAGCCGGCGCGATCGCTGGAGCAGCGGCGGCGCCCCCAGAGCGCGATGCGCGACGTGGCCGGCATGCTGCGGTCCTTCGACTACGCCGCGGCGTTCCATGCCGGGGAGCCCGGCCCGACCCTGGCCGCCTGGCGCGACCGCATGGCCGCGGCCTTCCTCACGGGCTACGAGGCGGTGGCGCCCGCCGCGCTGCTGCCCTCCGACCCCGCGGCGCGCAGCGCGCTGCGCGCCGCCTTCGTCCTCGACAAGGCTGTGTACGAGCTCGGCTACGAGCTGAACAACCGACCCGACTGGGTCTCCATCCCCGCCGGGGGCATCCTTCGGGTGCTGCGCGGCGCGGCAGCGGAGGTGAGCCGATGACCCGCAAGGCGACGACGACACTCGACCAGGCCCAGATCGATGCCCTGGTCGCAGGCGAGCATCACGACCCGCATCAGGTCCTGGGCGCCCACGAGGACGCCCGTGGCGCGGTGGTCCGCGTCTGGCGCCCGGACGCCGACCGCGTGACGGTGGTGCACGGCGACCGCGAGATCAACGCGACCCGGACCCATCCCGCCGGGCTGTTCGAGGCACGCCTGCCCGAGCGGCCCGACCCAGGGGCCTACCAGCTCGCGGTCACCTACGGCGAGGACACCTTCCACCTCTACGACCCCTACGCGTTCTGGCCGAGCCTGGGCGAGGTCGACCTCCACCTGCTCGGCGAGGGGCGCCACGAGGAGATCTGGCAGCGCATGGGGGCCCATGTGCGCACGCGCCACGGCGTGTGGGGCACGACCTTCGCCGTGTGGGCGCCCAACGCCAAGGGCGTGCGCGTGGTGGGCGACTTCAACTCCTGGGACGGGCGGCTGCACCCGATGCGGGTGCTCGCCGAGTCCGGGGTGTGGGAGCTGTTCGTCCCCGAGGTCGCGTCGGGCTCGTACTACAAGTACGAGCTGATCACCGCCGAGGGCAACCTCGTCACGCGGGCCGATCCCTTCGCCCAGTGGGCGGAGCTGCCGCCGGGCAACGCCAGCCGCGTCTTCGAGTCCACCTTCGCCTGGACCGACCAGGACTGGTACGCCGCACAGGCCGAGCGCGAGCCCGTGACCGACCGCGTGTCGGTCTACGAGGTCCACCTGGGGTCATGGCGTCGCCCCTACGGCGAGACGCTGGACTACCGCACGCTCGCCCACGAGCTCGCCGACCACGTCGAGGGCCTCGGCTTCACCCACGTGGAGCTGCTGCCGGTGGCCGAGCACCCCTTCACGGGGTCGTGGGGCTACCAGGTCTCGGGCTACTACGCCCCCACCAGCCGGCACGGCGACCCCGACGGCTTCCGCTACTTCGTCAACCACCTCCACGAGCGCGGCCTCGGGGTCATCGTCGACTGGGTCCCCGCCCACTTCCCCAAGGACGAGTGGGCGCTGGCGCGCTTCGATGGCACCGCGCTGTTCGAGCACGCCGACCCGCGCCAGGGCGAGCACCCCGACTGGGGGACCCTGGTGGTCAACTACGGCCGCAACGAGGTGCGCAACTTCCTCGTCGCCAACGCGCTGTACTGGCTCGAGGAGCTGCACGTCGACGGGCTGCGCGTGGACGCGGTCGCCTCGCTGCTGTACCTCGACTACTCGCGCGAGGGCGGCGACTGGGTCCCCAACGTCTACGGCGGGCGGGAGAACCTGGACGCCATCGAGTTCCTCAAGGAGCTCAACACCGTCGTCCACCGCCGCAACCCCCACGTGCTGATGGTCGCCGAGGAGTCCACGGCGTGGCCCGGGGTGACCCGGCCCGTCCACCTCGGCGGCCTCGGGTTCCGCATGAAGTGGAACATGGGCTGGATGAACGACACGCTGTCCTACTTCTCGCGCGATCCCGTCCACCGCGTGCACCACCACAACGAGCTGACGTTCGGCTTCATGTACGCGTGGAGCGAGAACTACGTGCTGCCGCTGTCGCATGACGAGGTGGTGCACGGCAAGGGCAGCCTGCTGTCGAAGATGCCCGGCGACGACTGGCAGCGCCGCGCCAACCTCCGCGCGCTGTACGGCTGGATGTTCTCCCACCCGGGCAAGCAGCTGCTGTTCATGGGCTCCGAGATGGGGCCGTGGGAGGAGTGGAGCGAGCAGCGCGAGCTCGACTGGTGGCTGCTGGCCTACCCCGAGCACGACGGCTTCGCCCGCCTGATCCGCGACCTCAACGCCGTGTCCGCCGCCCACCCGGCGATGTGGCGCGCGGACGCCGACCCCGAGGGCTTCGCCTGGATCGACGCCCACGACGCCCACAGCAACGTGCTGACGTTCCTGCGCTACGGCGGGCCCGACGATGCGCCCGTGGCCGTGGCCGCGAACCTCTCGCCGGTGCCCCACGAGCGCTACCACGTGGGGCTCCCGGCGACCGGCCGCTGGCGGGAGATCCTCAACACCGACGCCGAGCACTACGGCGGCACCGGCTGGGGCAACTTCGGGACGGTCATCGCCGACGGCCAGCCCTGGCACGGGCAGGCGACGTCGGCGGAGATCGTGCTGCCACCGCTCGCGGTGATCTGGTTCGTCCACGACGACGCCTGATCGGCGCGGACGGCATGGGCCGGCCGGCGCCGGGCATGCTGGGAGCCACCGATGCTCACCACCGCCTCGCGCCTGCTGGCCCGCGCCGTCCCGGACGGACTGCCGGGGGTGCGCACGATCGTGCGGGGCGGGCTCGGTCGCCTGTTCGGCCCGCCCGGGCACGATGCGCCGTCCCATCCCGGCGATCCCGGCCTGTTCGGCCCGGGCTCGGCGTCCTGGCGGGTGCTGGGCGAGCCGGCCGCCATCGTCGGCGGGGTGCGGGCGCTGCTCGTGCAGCTGCTGCACCCGCACGCCATGGCGGGGGTCGCGGACCACTCGGCGTTCCGCGAGGACCCGCTCGGGCGGCTGCGCCGCACCTCGGCCTACGTGACGACCACCGCGTTCGGTGCGACCCCCGAGGCGCTCGCGGTCGCCGAGCGCGTGCGCCACGCCCATCGCGTCGTGCGGGGCACCGCGCCCGACGGCATGCCCTACGACGCCGCCGACCCGCATCTGCTGCGCTGGGTGTCGGTGGCCCTGACCGACGGCTTCCTGGCCGCGGACCGCGCCTACGCCCCCGAGCCGGTGGATCGCGAGACCGCCGATGCGTTCGTGGCCGAGCAGGCGCTGGCCGCGGCGCTGCTGGACCCGCGCGTGGACCTGGGCGCGCTGCCGCGCGACCCGGGCGCGCTGCGCCGGGAGGCCACCGGGCTGCCGCTGCTGGCCGAGGGCGCGCTGCCCACCGACGTGACCGGGCTGGAGGCCTGCCTGGCCGCCTACGCGCCCGAGCTGGCGGTCCACGACCAGGGACGCGAGGCGCTGCGCTTCCTGCTGTGGCCACCCATCCCGGCGGCGGTGAGGGTCGCCTACCTGCCGATGCTCGGCGGGGCGCTGGCGACCCTGGAGCCCGCGCACCGCCGCCTGCTGGGGCTGCCAGCAGCCGAGGCGGCCACCTGGCCCGCCGCGCTGCAGGCGCAGGCCCTGCTGACCGGGCTGCGCGTGACCACCGGGACCTCGCCGGCACGCCAGGAGGCGCAGCGGCGGGCTGCGCTCGCCCCCCACGGCTGATGACGGCCGAGACCGGCGGCGCGTGGGCCACGGTGCGCCTCGGGGAGGACCTCGCCGCGGTGGCCCGCGGGGCCGGCCGCCGCGGACGGGTGGCGGTGCGGGCCGATCGGCGCCGCAGCCTGAAGGACGCGGTCGAGTCGTGCGGGGTGCCGCACACCGAGGTCGACCTGCTGCTGGTCGACGGGGCCAGCGCGCGCCTCGACGCGCGGGTGCGGCCGGGCACCTGGATCGACGCGCTGGGCTGGTGGGACCCCCAGCCCCGAATCGCCTCGCGGGTGCGCCCGACGCCCCCACCCGCCCCGCGCTTCCTGCTCGACGTGCATCTGGGGCGCCTCGCCGAGCGCCTGCGGCTGCTCGGCCTGGACGCCGATCGTCCCGGGGACGTCCCCGATCGCGAGCTCGCCGAGCGCAGCGCCCACGAGCAGCGCTGGCTGCTGACCCGCGACCGCGGGCTGCTGATGCGGCGCGTGGTGGTGCACGGCTACCTGGTGCGAGCGCACGTGCCCGACGCGCAGCTGCCCGAGGTGGTCACGCGCTTCGGGCTGGCGCAGGCCGCCGCGCCCCGCAGCCGCTGCGCGGCGTGCAACGGACCGCTGGCGTCGGTGGCGAAGGCCGAGGTGGCCGATCGCCTCGAGCCGGGGACGCGGGCCGCGTTCGATGCCTTCTCGCGCTGTGAGCGGTGCGGGAAGGTCTACTGGCGCGGCGCCCACGACGCGGGGCTCCAGCGGATCCTGGACGCGGTGCGTGCACGGTGACGCCGGTCGGGGTCCCGCTGGTGGCGGGCCACCGTCCCCCTGCGCCCCGGCGCAGGGAAGGGACCGCCAGGGGCGCGGGGAAGGGACCGCTAGGGGCGCAGGGTGGACCGGAAGGCCCCGTGCGAGCCATGCGGGTCGGGCTCGCTCCGGGCCACAGGGTCCTCGGCGAAGCGGGACGATGGCCGTTGCCGGGTGCGGGGGTGGACGGTCACGCTGCGCTGACCCTGCCGTGGAAGGTTGCCCGCATGCGCAAGCCCCTGCTCTGCTACACCGTCCTCGCGCGGGGTGGCAGCGCCCTCGAGCGCCTCGCCGCCGCCCCGACGCGCTGGCTGCCGCCGCCGGCCGCGCCCGAGGGCAGCGACGTGTACCGGGTCGACCTGCACGCCCAGGGGGCCCTGCCACCGGAGCAGGCGGTGAGCGCCGGTCGCGTCTGGGTCGGCGAGCCGATCGTGCGCACCGACTCGGTGCGGCGCCCGGTCACCTGGTCGACCCCACCGCCCAGCCCGGCCTTCCCGCCGCTGATCGGCGAGCTCGACCTGCGACGCCTCGCCGGGGGTGGCGCGCGGCTGCTGCTCACCGCGGCCTGGGAGCCCGGCCTGCGGCAGGATGCGCCGGGCAGCGCCTCGAGCACCGACGTGGCCGAGGCCACGGCCCATGCGTTCGTCGAGGCGGTCGCGCAGGCCCTGGCCCGGCCGCCCGAGGACCGCTCCGCCACCACCGAGGTCGAGGAGCGCGCCACCTGCGCGTGACGCCCCTCGCACCGGCACGTGGATGCGCCCGTCGCCTGATGGCGACGGGCGCATCCGCGTGCGCCGACTACGCTTGCCCGCGGAGGTGATCCATGACCCACGACAGCTTCGGAGCCCGAACCACCCTCGCGGTCGACGATCAGGAGGTGACCGTCCACCGACTGGACGCCGTCACCGATGACGTGGCCCGCCTGCCCTACTCCATCCGCGTGCTGCTGGAGAACCAGATCCGGCACGAGGACGGCGACACCGTCACCGCCGAGGACGTCCGCGCGCTCGCGGCCTGGGACCCCCAGCGCAGCCCCGGGCGCGAGGTGCTGTTCACGCCCGCGCGCGTGCTGCTCCAGGACTTCACCGGCGTCCCCGCGGCGGTCGACCTCGCCGCGATGCGCGACGCGATGGCCGAGCTCGGCGGCGACCCGGCCAAGGTCGACGCCCAGCTGCCCGCCGACCTCGTGATCGACCACTCGATCATCGCCGAGGTCGCCGGCCTCCCGGACGCGTTCAAGCGCAACGCCGAGATCGAGTTCCGGCGCAACGTGGAGCGCTACAAGTTCCTGCGCTGGGCCCAGCAGGGCTTCGACGGGCTGCGCGTGGTGCCGCCCAACACCGGCATCTGCCACCAGGTCAACCTCGAGTACCTCGGGCGCGTGGTGTTCACCGACGACGACGGCGTGGCCTACCCCGACACGCTGGTGGGCACCGACAGCCACACGCCCATGATCAACGGGCTCGGCGTGCTCGGCTGGGGCGTGGGCGGCATCGAGGCCGAGGCGGCGATGCTCGGGCAGCCGATCTCCATGGCCACCCCCGAGGTCGTGGGCCTGCGCCTGGACGGGGAGCTCAGCGAGGGCACGACGGCCACCGACCTCGTCCTGACGATCACCGAGCTGCTGCGCTCGCACGGCGTGGTCGGCAAGTTCGTCGAGTGCTACGGGCCCGGCGTGGCGGAGGTGCCGCTGGAGAACCGGGCCACCATCGGCAACATGAGCCCGGAGTACGGCTCGACGGTGACGATCTTCCCGATCGACGACGAGACGCTGCGCTACCTGCGCTTCACCGGGCGCTCCGAGGAGCAGGTGCGGCTGGTGGAGGCCTACGCCAAGGAGCAGGGGCTGTTCCACGACCCCGACGTCGAGCCGGCCTACACCGAGCACCTGGCGCTGGACCTGTCCACCGTGGAGCCGAGCCTGGCCGGGCCCACGCGCCCGCAGGACCGGGTCAGCCTGTCGCGCGCCAAGCAGTCGTTCCGCGAGGTCCTGCCCCACTACGCCGCCAACGGCCACGACGACGCCGTGGACGACACCTTCCCGGCCAGCGACCCGCTGGCCACCGAGGAGGCCCCGACCGTCACCCGGGCCTCGCATCCGGCCACGGTCACGACCTCGGAGGGGCAGACCTTCACCCTGGACCACGGCGCGGTGGTGATCGCGGCGATCACCAGCTGCACCAACACCTCGAACCCCCACGTGATGCTCGCCGCGGGGCTGCTGGCCCGCAACGCCGTGGAGCGCGGCTTGGACACCCAGCCGTGGGTGAAGGCCTCCCTGGCCCCGGGCTCGCAGGTGGTCATGGACTACTACGAGCGCGCCGGCCTGCTGCCCTACCTGGAGAAGCTGCGCTTCAACCTGGTCGGCTACGGCTGCACGACCTGCATCGGCAACAGCGGCCCCCTGGCCCCGGAGATCAGCCAGGCGATCGAGGAGCACGACCTCGCCGTGGCCTCGGTGCTGTCGGGCAACCGCAACTTCGAGGGGCGCATCAACCCCGACTGCAAGCTCAACTACCTGGCCAGCCCGCCGCTCGTGGTCGCCTATGGCCTGGCCGGCAGCATCGACGTGGACCTCTACACCGAGCCCCTGGGCCACGATCCGCAGGGCCAGCCGGTGTACCTGCGCGACCTCTGGCCGAGCAGCGAGGAGGTCGACGCGCTGGTGCGCGACTCGGTGCGCCAGGAGATGTTCCGCGAGCGCTACGCCGACGTGTTCAGCGGCGACGAGACGTGGCGCAGCCTCGAGGTCCCCGGGGGCGTGCAGGCGGCCTGGGACCCTGGGTCGACCTACGTGCGCAAGCCCCCGTTCTTCGACGGCGTGGGCCGCGAGCCCGCGGCGCTGACCGACATCGAGGGCGCCCGCGTCCTCGCGCTGCTCGGCGACAGCGTCACCACCGACCACATCTCCCCCGCCGGGGCCATCAAGCCCAACAGCCCCGCCGGGCGCTGGCTGCGCGACCACGGCGTGGAGCCACCGGAGTTCAACAGCTTCGGCGCCCGCCGCGGCAACCACGAGATCATGCTCCGCGGGACGTTCGGCAACATCCGGCTGCGCAACCACCTCGCCCCGGGCACCGAGGGCGGCGTGACGCGCAAGCTGCCCGAGGACGAGCAGACCTCCATCTACGACGCCGCGATGCGCTACGCGCAGGAGGGCACGCCCCTGGTGGTGCTGGCCGGCAAGGAGTACGGCTCGGGCTCGTCGCGCGACTGGGCGGCGAAGGGCACCGCGCTGCTGGGCGTGCGCGCGGTCCTGGCCGAGAGCTACGAGCGGATCCACCGCTCCAACCTCATCGGCATGGGCGTGCTGCCCCTGGAGCACCTGCCCGGCGAGTCCGTCGCGACGCTCGGCCTGACCGGCGAGGAGCGCTTCACCATCCGCGGCCTGGCAGGCCGTGGAGCACCGCCCGAGCAGGTCACGGTGGTCGCGGAGGCGCCCGATGGCACCGTCACCGAGATCGAGGCGCGCGTGCGCATCGACACCGACCGGGAGGCGGACTACTACCGCCACGGCGGGATCCTCCCGTACGTGCTGCGCGAGCTGCTCGACCGCGACTGACCCGCGGGCCGACGCCGCCCGGCGGGCTACCGCTCGCCGGGCCGGGCCGCGCCGCGCACCGCGGACGCGCGCAGCAGCGCGAGCAGGCAGTCGGTGGTGGTGAGGATCCCCACGGGGCGATCCTCCTCGTCGACCACCGGCAGCGCGCTGATGCGCTCGGCCAGCAGGCGGTCGGCGGCGCTCGCGAGCTCGTCGTCGGGGGCCGCGGTGTGGACCGGGCGCGACATGACCCAGCGCACCTCGCCCTCGACCGGGCGCGCCGAGCCACCGCGCGCCAGGCGGTCGATCGCGTCCTGGTCCAGCCGCAGGTCGCGGTCGCTGACGATCCCGACCAGCCGCTCGCCCTGGACCACCGGCAGGTGCCGCACCTGCTCGCGCGCCAGCAGCTCGCGTGCCGCCCGCACCGAGGTCCAGGGGGACACCGTGATCGGGTCGGGGCTCATCCACTCGGCCACGCGCATGGCTGCTCCTTGGGCCGGCGCTCCCCGGCCTGTGCTCCTCGGGCCGGCGCTCC
>PUKE01000226.1 GCA_003550425.1 Nitriliruptoria bacterium | reverse complement strand
GCCAGCTCCACCGCGCAGGCCGGCGCATAGTGGCGGAAGCGCGTGCCGGGGGAGCGGCGGTGGTCCTCGGGCGACGCCGCGCCGCCGCTGCCGAGGTCCTCCCGGGTGATCGCGCCCTCCCGCAGGACCAGCGGCTGCTCGCCGCGCGCGTCGACCACCGTCGACTCGACGCCGACCGTGCACGCGCCCCCGTCCACGATCCAGTCGATCGCGCCCTCCAGGTCAGCGCGGACGTGCGCCGCCCGCGTCGGGCTCGGCCGACCCGACCGGTTCGCGCTCGGCGCGGCGACGGGGACCGCCGCGGTGCGCAGCAGCGCCCGCGCCACCGGATGGTCGGGCGCCCGCACGGCCACGGTCGACAGCCCACCGGTGGTGATCGCGGGCACGTCCGCGGCCGCGTCCAGCACCAGCGTCAGCGGTCCCGGCCACCACCGCCGCGCCAGCGCCGCGGCCAGCGGCGTCACCGCCGCCACCAGGCGTGGCAGCGCGTCGCGGTCGGCCACGTGCACGATGAGCGGGTTGCTCGCCGGCCGGCCCTTGGCCGCGAAGATCCCCCGGATCGCCTCGGCGTCGCGCGCATGGGCGCCCAGCCCGTAGACCGTCTCGGTGGGGAAGGCCACGAGGCGCCCCGCGCGCAGCGCCGCTGCGGGCCGCGCCAGCGCGGCGGGATCAGGGTCCTGGGGATCGACGGTCACCAGCTCGGTCACGAGCGGCGAGTGTAGGCCGCCGCCCCCGCAGTCACGCAGCGGGGGCGGCCCCGCAGTCACGCAGCGGGGGCGGCCCCGCAGTCACGCAGCGGGGGCGGCCCCGCAGTCACGCAGCGGGGGCGGCCCCGCAGCCAAGCAGCAGGGGCCGCCCCCGGCCGGGTGGCGCAGCAGCGCTAGAACGCGGCGTCGTCCATCTCCATGACGTCCAGGTCGGTGCGCTGCATCGCCTCGCGGCGCGCCGACATGGTCGTCAGCACGTTGTCGGCGAACCAGCGGGCGCTGGCGACCTTGCCCTCGTAGAAGGCCCGGTCCTTGTCGCTCAGCCCCTCGCGATCCAGGGCCTGCAGCGCCAGGTCGGCGTGGGTGAGCAGCAGCCACCCGATGACCAGCTCGCTCAGGGCGAACAGGAACCGGTTGGTGTTCAGGCCCACCAGGTACAGGCCCTTGCCGGACTCGTGGCCCAGGAACCCGACCATGGAGCCGAGCATCGTCTGGACCTCCTCCAGGGCCGTGCCGAGCTGCGCGCGCTGGGAGGCCAGCTGCTCGCCGCCGACGTCGCCCTTGGCGGTGTCGCGGATCTCGTCGAGCAGCGCGCCGAGGGTGGCGCCCTGGTCCTTGCCGACCTTGCGGAAGAACAGGTCGTTGCCCTGGATGCCGGTGGTGCCCTCGTAGAGGGTGTCGATCTTGGCGTCGCGGATGTACTGCTCCAGCGGGTAGTCCTTGGTGTAGCCCGACCCGCCGAACACCTGCAGCGAGTCGGCGAGCAGCTCGTAGGACTTCTCGGAGCCGTAGCCCTTCACCAGCGGCAGCAGGAGGTCGTTGCGCTTGTGGAGCTGCTCCTCCTCCTCGCTGCCGGGCTCGGCCATCTCCACGCGGTCCTGGATCGAGGCGGTGTAGAACACCAGGGCGCGCATGCCCTCGGCGTGGGCCTTCTGGCGCATCAGCATCCGTCGCACGTCGGGGTGGCGGATGATCTCCACCTTCGGCGCATTGCGGTCGCCAGCGGCGAGCAGGTCGGTGCCATGCACCCGCTCCTTGGCGTAGTCCAGGGCGTTGAGGTAGCCCGTGGAGAGCGTCTCGATGGCCTTGGTGCCCACCAGCATGCGGGCGTACTCGATGACCTTGAACATCTGCTTGATGCCCTCGTGCCGCTCGCCGGCGAGCACGCCGCGGGCGCCGTCGAACTCCATCTCGGCCGTCGAGGAGGCCTTCAGGCCCATCTTGTCCTCGATGCTGCGCGCCCAGACGGGGTTGCGCTCGCCCGGCGAGCCGTCCTCGCGCGGCCAGTGCTTGGGCACGATGTAGAGCGACAGCCCCTTGGTGCCCGGACCGGTGAGCGGCTGCCCGTCGGCGTCGACCGGGCGCGCCAGCACCAGGTGCACGATGTTCTCGGGCCAGTCGAAGTCGCCGTTGGTGATGAAGCGCTTCACCCCGTGCAGCGACCAGGTGCCGTCGCCGTTGTCGTAGGCGCGGGTGCGCGCGGCGCCGACGTCCGAGCCGGCATCCGGCTCGGTCAGCACCATCGTGCCGCCCCACTGGCGCTCGACCCAGGGGTGGATCCAGCGCTCGCGCTGCTCGTCGGTGACCAGCTCGTCGGTGATCGCGGCGAAGAACATGCCGCCGGCATACATCAGCGAGGGCGGGTCGGCGCCGATGAGCATCGACATGGCCGCCCACTGCAGCGACGGCGGCGCGCTGAAGCCGCCGAGGTGCTCGGGGAGGTTCAGGGCGCCCCAGCCGGCGCCGTAGAAGGCGTCCAGCGCCTCCTTGGTCGCCTTGGGGATCGTGACGTCGCCGTGCTCGTCGAGCTCGAGCGGGGTGCGGTCACCCTCGACCAGCGCATCCGAGAAGGGGCCGGAGGCCAGGCGCTCCACCTCGGTGAGCACGTCGCGGGCGACGTCGGCGTCGATGTCGCCGAACGTGCCGTCGGCGAGCGTGGTGTCCAGGCGGTTGGCCTCGAACAGGTTGAACTCGACATCGCGGAGGTTGCTGCGGTAGTGGCTCATGGGGCCGCTCCTGTGGTCGCCACCCGTGGACGTGCCGCAGGCGGGCACACGGTTACTGTCCGGTAAGGTTACTGAACGGTAACCTGGGTGCGCAAGCGGTCCTCGGTGAGGCTCACGGCTCGGGCTCGTCGGCGGCGAGGCCGTGGCGCACGCCCGCGTCGGCCCGGCTCGGCGCGGACGCGAGATGCGGCAGCAGCCGTCGCAGCGTGGTGGTCATCGACCCGAGCGAGGCGTGGTCGCTGCTCCACTCGTGGGCGTCGAGGCGCCACCGGCGCACCGGGTCCTCGCGCACGGTGATCGTGGCAGCCGCGGGCTCTCCGGCCTCGGCGACCCGCAGGCCCTCGCGCTCCAGCGCCCGGGCGGTCCAGCGGGCGGGCGGCCCGTCGCCGGCCAGTCGCACGCTGGCCAGCGGGGTCCGGGCGCTGCGGAAGGTCCCGGTGGCCACGTCGAAGGCGGTCGCCTCGGTGCCGAACGCGGCCGAGACCGCGCCCTGCAGGGCGAGGTCCTCGGGCGCGCCGTCGCGCAGCGTCGCGCGACCGTGCCCCTGGCCCCGCGCCGGGTCGGCGGTCGGCACGAGCAGCCAGGCTTGGTCGGCCCCGCGCAGGGCGAGGTCCACGTCATGGGTGGAGACGAGCACCGACAGGTCGCACTCGTGGGCGAGGTCGCGCAGCAGCCCGAGGAGCTCCACGCGGCGGGCGACGTCGACGTAGGCCACCGGCTCGTCCAGCAGCAGCACGGCTGGCTCCTGGGCCAGCGCGCGCGCGATGAGCACCCGCTGGCGCTCGCCGTCGGACAGCTCGGTGACGCGCCGCTGGGCGAGGTCCTGGGCGCCGACCGCCTCCAGTGCCCAGGCCACCACGTGGTGGTCACGCTCGGCCAGGCGCCCGTCCCAGCGGGTGTGGGGGTGGCGGCCGAGCGCCACGAGGTCGACGGCGCGCAGCAGCCCCACGTCGACCGGGTCGGTGAGGACCACCGCCATCCGACGGGCGCGCTCGCGCGCCTCCAGTCGTGCCAGTGGCTCCTCCTCCACGGTGACCGTGCCCGCCAGCGGGTCCTGCATGCCCGCGAGCGTGCGCAGCAGCGTGGTCTTGCCCGACCCGTTGGGCCCGAGCAGCACCGTCAGCGCGCCGCGACGCAGGGCCAGGTCGTGGGGTCCGAGCACCACCACGTCGGGCCGCCGGCGCTGGCGGTAGCCCACCGACAGGCCCCGGGCGCCCAGCGGCGCATCCGCGGCGTTGGCCCACGGCGCGGCGGGCGGCTGGTCGGGGTGCTCGCGTGGCGGGGCCACGTCGCGGCGGTCGGAGGCGCTCATGCCGACACCGCCTGACCGGAGCGGCGCAGCCGCAGCAGCACCGCGATGACGACCGGCGCGCCCAGCAGGCCCGTCACGGCGTTGAGCGGCAGCGTCTGCTCGGTGCCGGGCAGCGTGGCCACGAGGCCCGCGGCCAGGCCGACCACGGCGCCCCCCACGGCGGTGGCAGGCACGAGCACGCGATGGTCGGAGGTGCGCAGCAGCCCCCGCACCAGGTGCGGCGTGGCGATGCCGATGAACGCGATGGGACCGCAGAAGGCGGTGATGACGCCCGCCAGCACGGCGGCCACGGCGATGATGGTCGCCCGGGCGCGCCGCACCGCCAGGCCCATCGACGCCGCGTAGCGCTCGCCCAGCAGCAGCGCGTTGAGGGCCTTGGTCAGCGCCCAGGTCACCGCGAGCCCGGCCAGCACGAGGGGCACCAGCACCTGCAGCTGGCTCCACGTGGTGCCGTTGAAGCTGCCGAAGCCCCATTGGATGTAGGCCCGCACGCGGCTCAGGTCGCCGAGGCCGGCCTGCAGCAGCAGGGTGACCAGGGCGTTGACCGCGTAGCCGACCATCAGCCCGATGATCAGCAGCGTCGCGGGGCTGGACACCCGCCGCGACACCGCCAGCACGAGGGTGGTCACCGCGCCGGCACCCAGCGCGGCGGCGCCCGCCACGCTCATGGACCCCAGGGCGGTCAGCCCGGCCACGAGGGTGGCGGACCCGGTGGTGCCCACGGCGAGCACCACCGCGGCCACGCCCAGGCTCGCCCCGGCAGAGATCCCGAGCACGAACGGCTCCGCCAGCGGGTTGCGGAACAGCGTCTGGAGGCCCAGGCCGGCCACGCCGAGCCCGGCGCCGGCCAGCGCCGCGGTGAGCGCTCGGGGCAGGCGCACGTCGAGCACGATCGTGGACCACGCCTCGCGGGAGACCTCCCCGCCGGTCAGGATCGCGAGGACCTCGCGCACCGGGATCGTCACCGAGCCGAGGGCCACGGTCGCGATCAGCCCGGCGAGGGCCAGCGCGCCGAGCCCGCCGAGCACCACGGCGGTGCGCGCACGCCCCGGACCCGGCGGGCGCACCGCCGGCGGCTCGCCCGCCGGCGGTGGCAGGGCGCGGCGCGCACCGGCCGGGCGCGCGCCCGCCTGCGTCGCCGTCATGGCAGGCCCCTAGCGGTCGGCGCCGACGCGGCCGAAGAAGCGTCGCTCGTGGTCGGGCAGCACCTCGGGCTGGAGGATCGACACGAGGTCGGCCAGGTACAGGTCGGCGCGCGTGTAGGCCTCCTCGAAGACCGGCAGGCCGCCACCCGGGCTCATCCCGCGATCGAAGGCCCAGACCTCCTCGTCCTCGAAGGCGTCCAGCTCGCCGAGGCGCTCGTCGACGGCCAGCAGGTCGTCGAGGGTGCCCATGACCGAGCCGGCCTGGAGCCAGACGTCGGCATCGGCGGCCTCGTCCAGGACCGTCTCGAGGTCGAGCTCGAGGGTCTCGGTGCCGTCGGCGTCGGCGAAGACGTAGTCGCCGCCGGCCTCGTCGATGGCCCGCGCCTGGTAGCTGTCGCCGGCGGGGGCGAACCAGGTGCCCTCGAAGGGCTCGTTGAGCAGCACGGTGGGGCGGTCGTCGTCGGCGACCTCGTCGACCTGCTCGCGCAGCGCCTCCACCTCGGCGGCGATCTCGTCGAAGGCCTCGGTGGCGGCGGCCTCGGCGTTGAGCAGCGCCCCGGTCACCTTGATCCACTCGGCGCGCCCGAGCAGGTCCTGCTCGGCGAAGTCGGCGTTGAGCGCGACCGGGATGCCCGCGTCCCGGTAGCGGTCCACGTCCTCGAGCGCCGCCGGCCCGAAGCCGTCCATGATCAGCACGTCGGGGTCGGCCTCGACGACGGTCTCCAGCTCGGGCTCGTCGTCGGGGCCGGCGACCTCGGCGAGCTCCCCCTCCTCGGCCGCCTCGCGCACCGCGTCGGTGGTGACGAAGTCCGCGCGCCCGATGCCCGCCAGGGCGTCGACGGCGTCCAACAGGTCGAAGTGGGGGAGGTTGGTGGTCGTGGCGGTCACCGCGCGCTCCACGGGCACCTCGATCACGCTGGCCTCCGCCAGGTCGCCGTCGAGGTCGGGCTCAGGGGCGCCGCACTGCAGCAGCACCACGGGCGTCGGGTCCCCGCCGCCGGGCGCGTCGACCTCCAGGACCTTGTAGGTCCCCTCGTAGGTCAGGGAGACGTTGCTGGCGTGCTCGATCTCGGCCTGCTCGGGGAACAGCTCGTCGCCGGGCTCGGCGTCCTCGACGCAGCCGTCGGTGAGGTTGGCCTCGAGGGCCGCGTCGTCGGGCTCATCGGCGTCGTCGGCCGCCTCGTCGGCGGGCTCGTCGGCGGGCGGGTCGGGGTCGGCGGCCGGATCCGCCTCGTCGCAGGCGGCAAGGGCCATCAGGCCGGTGAGGGCGAGCAGGACGAGAGCAGCGCGAGGTGCGCAGGGGGCCATGAGGCCGGCTCCTTCACTCGAGGAACGCGCGGTCCGTTCGCGCCCCAGCCGGTCTCCTGGCTCGCGGAGGGGTCGCTCCTCCCGCCTTCCCGCCCGCTGGGGGCAGTGGCACCTTCGGGAGTGGCAGCTCCGCTGACAGTGGCGAGGACCGCGCCGGATTCGCACCGGCTTCCCGCTCTGGCGTGACACGTGCATTGGCACGCCATCACTGAGGCGTGGTCGCACCCTACAAGACCGGCTCCGCCGCGCCCAGGGCGGTCCGCCGCGCCCAGGGCGGTGCGCCACGCCCCCGTGGCCACCTGCTACCGTGGCCCCGGTTGACGGTCGTCAACCTCCCTGTTCCCGACCCGGAGCCCGATCACCGCATGGCCAAGCGACGAGCTGGCGGCAAGCAGACCAAGTCCCGGCGCTACGTGGACGAGGAGACGCGCGCGAAGCGCGAGGCGCGCGCGGGCAGCCAGAAGGAGGCCGCGCTCGAGCTCGAGGGCGTGGTCGAGGAGGCGCTGCCCAACACCATGTTCCGCATCAAGCTCGACAATGGGCACACGGTGCTGGGCCACATCTCCGGGAAGATGCGCAAGCACTACATCCGGATCCTGCCGGGGGACCGGGTGACGGTCGAGCTCTCTCCCTACGACCTCACCCGCGGGCGGATCACCTACCGCTACAAGTAGGCCGCACAGCACAGGGCCCCGCAACGGGCCCACATCGCATAGCACGCCCTGGTGATCGGGGCGTGGTGATGATGCTGTCGACCGGGGCACGCGCCCGCTCTCGCCGCGGGTCGCCGTCGTGCCGGCGGTGTGACCGCGGCAAGGGCCGCACCGCGCGTCGCAGCGGTCGACCGTGCCCTCGCGTCAGTGGTCTGGCGCGGAGGCGTCACCACATCGTCGACCACCCTTCAGGCGCCGTTCACCCTCGCGCCGCCTGATCGCAACGGGGCCTTCCTACGGTCCTCGTCGCTGGCTCGGCCCGCTCACCCCGCCGGCCAGCCCGAGACGAGACAGGCCACATCACCGAGGAGGACCCTGTGCGATCTGTGGGCATCGGCGCGCTCGGCGCGCTCGCACTCGCCCTGACTGCCTGTGGCGCCGACGACCCCGCTGCCGATGGCGCGGGCGATGCGATCGTCGCCGATGAGGCGCAAGCCGAGGAGATCGTCGACGAGACCGAGGACGTCGACCCGGAGGAGCTGGGCGGCGACGAGGACGACATCGTGCTGACCTTCTGGCACGGCCTCGGCGGCGACGACGAGGTGTTCATCGAGGAGGAGCTCGCCCAGCGCTACAGCGAGCAGACCGACGGCGTCGTGGTCAACGCGGTCAACCGCGGCACCTACGAGGAGACCCTCGACGCCTCGATCCTCGCCGCGGGCACCGACGCCGCCCCGCATCTGGTCCAGCTGTACGAGATCGGCACCGGGGTCGCCCGTGACTCCGGGGTGTTCGTGCCCCTCCACGAGGCCGACGAGGACGGGCTGTTCGACGTCGACGACTACATCCCGGCCGTGGCGGAGTACTACACCGACGAGACCGGCGAGCTCTACAGCGCGCCGTGGAACTCCTCGAACCCGATCCTCAACGTCGACGCGACCCGCTACGAGGAGGCCGGGCTCGACCCCGACGACCCGCCGGAGACCTTCAGCGAGGTCATGGACGACTGCGACGTGCTGATGGCCGAGACCGAGCTGGAGGGCTGCTTCGGCATGCCCATCCACGCCTGGTTCTTCGAGCAGTGGGTCGCCCAGCAGGGCGAGCTGCTGGTCGACAACGACAACGGCCGCTCGGGGCGCGCCGAGGAGGTCCTGCTCGACAGCGACGCTGCCGTCACGGTCATGGAGTGGTGGCAGGAGATGGATGCCGAGGGCTACTGGACGAACTCCGGCGAGCGCGAGGACTGGGACGACCCGCGCACGCTCATGGCCGAGGGCGAGATCGCGATGGCGCTGGACTCGACCGCCGGCGTGGCGGCCTACGAGGACAGCCTCGCAGAGGACGGCCGGGAGCTCACCACCGCCTTCATGCCCATCCCCGACGGCGTCGAGCGCAACGGCACGATCATCGGCGGCGCATCCAACTATGTCGTCGACGGTCACTCTGACGAGGAGACCGAGGCTGCCGTCGCGTTCGCCAACTGGCTGTCGGAGACCGAGCAGATCGCGGAGTGGCACCGGGCCACCGGCTACTTCCCCCTGCGCGAGGACACCCGCGAGCAGCTCGAGGACGAGGGCTGGTTCGACGAGCAGCCAAACTTCGCCACGGCACTCCAGCAGCTCGAGGAGACCCAGGTCAGCGACGCGACCCGCGGAGCGATCGTTGGGCAGTTCCCGCAGATCCGCTCGATCGTCCTGGACGCCGCCGAGGCGGCGCTGTTCGAGGGCCAGGACCCGGCGGAGGCCCTGAGCGCCTCCAAGGACGAGGCCGACCGGGTGCTGTCGGACTACAACGAGATCGTCGTCGGGGAGTAGCCGTCGATGACCAAGGTCGAACAGCGCTCGGGTCCGGCGCCCTCGCCGGCGCCGGGCCCGAGCGCCGACGCCCGCCCCCCTCGGCGCACCCATGGGCTGCGGGCTCGCATCGAGCGCTTCGATGCTGCGCTCGCCGAGACCCATCCCGCGACGTTCCGTCGCCGCTCGGCCGCGCTGTGGATGCTGCTGCCGACCGCGGTCGTGCTCGTGGTGTTCCTGTACGTGCCGATGGCCCGCACCTTCGAGCTGTCGCTCTACCGCACGGCGATCTTCGGGCAGCAGAGGCTCTTCGTAGGGCTCGAGAACTTCGCCCGGGTCTTCACCAGTCCTGAGAGCCTCGACGCGGTGGTGCGCACCGCGATCATCTCGACCCTGGTGATCGGCGGCAGCATCGGCATCGCGCTCCTGCTGGCCGCGCTGATGAACCAGCGCATCGGCGGAACCCGCATCTACCGGTTGCTGCTGGTCTGGCCCCTGGCGCTGTCGACGGCGATCAGCGGCGTGGTGTTCCGCGTCATGTTCGACCCGAACGTCGGGCTGATCAACAGCTGGCTCGAGCCGCTGGGGATCCAGCCGGAATGGTTCCGCGACCCCACCCTCGCCCAGGGCATCCTCGTCATGGCACTGATCTGGAATCGCGTGGGCTTCAACCTGATCTTCTACACGGCCGCCTACCAGAACCTCCCACGGGAGACCCTCGAGGCGGCGCTCGTGGACGGCGCGACCCCCTGGCAGCGGTTCTGGCGCGTCACCTTCCCGCTGCTCAGCCCGATCACGCTGTTCCTGCTGGTCACCAGCACGATCTTCGCGTTCTTCGACGCCTTCGCGATCGCGGCCATCTTCGATGGCGGCCCCCTGAACGCGACGAGCCTGCTGATCTACGAGATCTACGAGAACGCGTTCGTCTTCGACGCCCGTGGCCTGGCCGCCGCCCAGTCCCTGCTGCTGTTCCTGGCCGTCGGCGCACTGACGGTGCTGCAGCTGCGCCAGGGCCGCAAGCGCGTCGTGTACCAGTAGACCAAGGAGCCATCGTGCGCCCCAAGCCGCTCACGCGCGTGGCCACCCACGTCGCGCTCATCACGTTCACAGCGGTGTTCATCGGCCCGGTGGTCTACGCCGCCATCACGGCCACGCAGGACCAGTCGGCCGCCCTCAGCCCGAGCCTCGCCCTCGTCACCGATCTGCTCGTCAACGTCGAGCTGGCCTGGAGCCGCTTTCGGCTCGGGGAGTTCATGGGCAACACCGTGATCGTCGCGGTGACCGTGACGCTGGCGAAGACGGTGCTGTCGCTGCTGGCCGGCGCGGCCTTCGTCTACTTTCGCTTCCCCCTGCGGGGGGTCGCCTTCACGCTCGTGCTGTTCACCCTGATGATGCCGACCGAGGTGCTGATCATCGCGCTGTTCGACGTCGTCGAGTGGATGGGCCTCTACGGCACGCTGCCGGCGCTCATCCTGCCGTTCATGGCGTCAGCGACCAGCACGTTCTTGTTCCGCCAGCACTTCCTGCGCGTCCCCCGCGACATCGTCGAGGCCGCCCAGGTCGATGGTGCCGGGCCCTTGCGGTTCGTTCGCTCGGTGCTCGTGCCGCTGTCGTGGAACACGATCGCCGCGCTGGCCGTCGTCGACATCATCTACATCTGGAACATGTACCTCTGGCCACTCATCAACGCGGTGGGACCCGAGTCCACGATGGTCCAGGTCGGCTTGGTGCGACTGCTGGTGGACCAGCAGGTCACGCACTACGGCGTGATCATGGCGGGTGCGATGCTGACCATGATCCCGGTGCTCGTGGTGTTCCTCGCGCTGCAGGAGCGATTCACCCGTGGGTTCGCGCTGTCGACCGAGCGCTAGCCGCGCGGAGCGCGCGGGCAGTCGCGGCTAGGCGCGCTGCTTGGCGCGCTTGGCCTGCCGGGCGCGGGTCGCGGCGTCGAGCTCCACCTTGCGCAGGCGCAGGGCGCTCGGGGTCGCCTCGACGCACTCGTCGCCACGGCAGAACTCGAGGGCCTGCTCGAGGCTCAGCGTCGTCGCCGGCGCGAGCCGCACGAGCTCCTCGGCGCTGGAGGCCCGCACGTTGGTGAGCCGCTTCTCCTTGGTGGCGTTGACGTCCATGTCCTCGGGGCGGGCGTTCTCGCCCACGATCATGCCCTCGTAGACCTCCGCGCCCGGCTCGATGAACAGCCGCCCCCGCTCCTGGAGGCCGAAGAGGGCGAACGGCGTCGCCTGGCCGCGTCGGTCGGCGACGAGGCTGCCCGTGGTGCGCGTGCGCAGCTCGCCGTGCCACGGCTCGTAGGCCTCGAACACGTGGTGCAGCAGGCCAGTGCCGCGCGTCTCGGTCAGGAACTCGGTGCGAAAGCCGATGAGGCCGCGCGCGGGCACCAGGTACTCGAGGCGCACCCATCCGGTCCCGTGGTTGACCATCTGCTCCATGCGCCCCTTGCGCCCCGCCAGCAGCTGGGTGACCACGCCGAGGTGCTCCTCGGGCACGTCGACCGACACCCGCTCCACCGGCTCGTGCAGCGTCCCGTCGATCTCGCGGGTCACCACCTGCGGCTTGCCGACGGTGAGCTCGTAGCCCTCCCGACGCATGGTCTCGATCAGCACCGCCAGGGCGAGCTCGCCGCGCCCCTGGACCTCCCAGGTGTCGGGCCGCTCGGTGGGCAGCACGCGCACCGAGACGTTGCCGACGAGCTCGGCGTCCAGCCGACCCCTGACCAGGCGCGCGGTCAGCTTGTCGCCGTCACGGCCCGACAGCGGGGAGGTGTTGATCCCCACGGTCATCGACAGGCTCGGCTCGTCGACGGTGAGCGCGGGCAGCGGCTCGGGATGGTCGGGATCGGCGAGGGTCTCGCCGATGGTGACCTCGGCCAGCCCCGCCAGGGCGACGAGGTCGCCCGGACCGGCCGACTCGGCGTCGACGCGGTGCAGCGCCTCGGTCGCGTACAGCTGGGTGACCCGCACGCGCTCGACGCTGCCGTCGCGGCGGCACCAGGCGACCTCCTGGCCGCGGCGCAGCGTCCCCTCGTGCACCCGGCACAGCGCGATGCGCCCCACGTACGGCGAGGCGTCGAGGTTGGTGACGAGCGCCTGGAGCGGCGCGCCCTCGGTGTGGGTCGGGGCCGGCACGTGGTCCAGCAGCGTGTCGAACAGCGGCGTGAGGTCCTCCCCGCGCTGGTCGGGGTCGAGGCTCGCCACCCCGTCGCGCGCGACGCAGTAGACGATCGGGAAGTCGATCTGCGTGGCGTCGGCGCCGAGGTCGAACAGCAGCTCGTAGACCTCGTCGACGACCTGGGCGGGGCGCGCGTCGGGCCGGTCGACCTTGTTGACGACCAGCACCATGGGCAGGTCGGCCGCGAGCGCCTTGCGCAGCACGAACCGCGTCTGGGGCAGCGGCCCCTCGGAGGCGTCGACGAGCAGCACGATCCCGTCGACCATCGCCAGGCCGCGCTCGACCTCGCCGCCGAAGTCGGCGTGCCCGGGCGTGTCGACCACGTTGAGGGTCACGTCGTCGCGCCGCACCGCGGTGTGCTTGGCGAGGATCGTGATGCCCTTCTCGCGCTCCAGGTCGGTGGAGTCCATCACCCGCTCGGCGACGTCCTCGTTCGCGCGGAACGCGCCGGACTGCCAGAGCATGGCGTCCACGAGGGTCGTCTTGCCGTGGTCGACGTGGGAGACGATCGCGACGTTGCGCAGGTCAGGACGTGCTGGCATGAGGGCGCTCGAGAGGGGAGAGGGGGAGGGGAGGGCCGCGGTGGCCCGGTCCGACACGGTACCGGCTCGCGACCGGCCCGCGGCGCGCGGCCGCTGATGGCCGCCAGCGCGGCGCCTCACGCGGCCAGCGTGGCCACGGCGCGGTCGACGACGCTGCGCAGCACCGCGCCCTCCTGGTCGGCGCGGTGGATGAGCGCGACCGAGGAGCGGGCGCGCTCCTCGGTCAGCGGCACGTAGGCCACGCCCTCGCGGCGGAACGCCGCGACGGGGGCGGGCACGATCGCCACGCCGACCCCGGCGGTGACCAGGCTCAGGATGGTCGGGAACTGCAGCGCCTCCTGGGCCACCCGAGGGCTGAAGCCACCCTCCCGACACAGGGTGAGCACGGCGTCGTGGAGCCGGGGCACGGCCAGCCGTGGCGGCAGCACGAAGGGCTCCTCGGCGAGGTCGCCCACGGCGAGCGACGCGGCGGCGGCGAGGGCGTGGCCCTCGGGCACGGCTGCGACCAGCGGCTCCTCGCGCAGCGGCGTCAGCACGATCCCCTCGCGCGGCTCGACGTCGCGGGCGATGCCGAGGTCGACCTCGTCGCGCTCCAGCGCGGCGAGCTGGCCCTGGGTGGTCAGCTCTCGCAGCTGCAGCGCCAGGTCGGGTGCCGCCGCGCGCTGGGCCGGCAGCAGCGTGGGCAGGATGTCGCAGGCCGCCGAGGCCACGAACGCCAGCCGCAGCCAGCCGGTGGCGCCCTGCGCGGCCAGGCGTGCGGTCGTGGCGGCCCGATCGGCCTGGGCCAGGGTGCGGCGGGCCTCGTCGAGCAGCAGCCGCCCGGCGTCGGTCAGCTCCACCCGCCGGCTGGTGCGCGCCAGCAGGGTGGCGTCGAGCTCGGACTCCAGCTGCTTGATGGCCTGGGACAGCGGCGGCTGGGCCATGTGCAGCCGCCGGGCGGCCCGGCCGAAGTGCAGCTCCTCGGCCACGGCGACGAAGTAGCGCAGCTGTCGCAGCTCCATGACCGGCTCCCGTGAGATCGGTGAGATCGGGTGCGGTGGGGTCGTGTGGCGTGGCGCGAGGCCGCGTGGCGTGGCGCGAGGCCGCGCCGCCGCGAGGCCGCGCCGATCAGTATCTCCGACGTATCGCCGATGTTGGAACGAGTCTTCGACGCTGACCGATCGCTTTGCAAGGCTATGCTCGTCGCTTCAACTGCCCCATCCGCGGCCCCCAGCAGGCGACGAGCATCCCAGCCCACCCAGCGAAGGCCAAGGAGTCAGCCGATGCGCGAGACGGCACGCGAGGTCGCCGGCAGCCACATCGCCGGGCAGTGGCGCGCCGAGGGAGCGGCGGCCACCAGCGCCAATCCGGCGCGCCCGGACGAGCCGGTGGGCACCTACGCGGTCGCCGACGCCGACCTCGTCGAGGAGGCCGTGGCCGCCGCCCGCGCCGCCCAGCCCGGCTGGCGGGCCCGCACCCCGGCCGAGCGCGGCCGGATCCTCCGGCGCGCCGCCGAGCTGATCGCCCAGCGCACGGAGCAGCTGGCCGAGCTCATGACCCGCGAGGAGGGCAAGACCCTGCCGGAGTCGCGCGGCGAGATCGGCCGCGCGGTCGACACGCTGCACTACCACGCCACGCGCGCCTGGGCGCCCTCCAGCACGGGCTACGACTCGTCGATCCCTGGCGAGGAGGTGCGCACCGTCCGCGTGCCCGTCGGGGTGGTGGCTGCCATCGCGCCGTGGAACTTCCCCCTGCTGATCCCGGTGTGGAAGCTCGCGCCCGCGCTCGTCCACGGCAACGCGGTGGTCTGGAAGCCCGCGAGCGCCACCCCGCTGATGGCCGTGGAGCTCCAGCGAGCCCTCGTGGAGGCCGGGCTGCCCGAGGGCGTGTGCAACCTGGTCCTCGGCGGTGGGCGCATCGGCGCGGGCCTCGCCGCGCACCACGAGGTCGACGCGATCACGTTCACCGGATCCACCGGCGTGGGACGCAGCCTCGAGCGGGACGCGATCGCCGCCGGCAAGCGCATCCAGGTCGAGCTCGGCGGTCACAACCCGGCGATCGTGTTCGACGACGCCGACCTCGACCAGACCGTCGAGGCCCTGGTCGCGGGCGTGACCAGCGGCACCGGCCAGAAGTGCACCGCGACCCGGCGCGTGCTCGCCCACCGGTCGGTGCGCGACGAGCTCGCCGAGCGCCTCGCCAAGCGCTTCGGTGGCCTGCGCGTGGGCGATGGCCTCGCCGACGGCGTGAACATGGGCCCGCTGATCAGCGACGAGGCCCGCGACGAGGTCCTCGCCGAGGTGCGCCGCGCGGTCGACCACGAGGGCGCCGAGATCGTCACCGGTGGCGACGTGCCCGAGGACGCGGGGCCGGGCGCCTTCCTCGCCCCCACCGTGCTGGCCGTGGCCGACCAGCAGCCGACCGTGTGCCGCGAGGAGGTCTTCGGCCCCGTGACCACGCTGCTGGCCTTCGACGACGACGACGAGGCCCTCGCGCTGGCCAACGACACCCCCTTCGGCCTGACCGGAGCGGCCTTCACCCGCAGCGAGCGCCGCACGCGCCGCGTGGTGGAGGAGCTCCAGGCCGGCATGGTCAACATCAACACCGCCACGACCGGCTCCGAGCTGCACGCGCCCTTCGGCGGCATGAAGGGCTCCTCGTCGCAGGCACCCAAGGAGCAGGGCGAGACCGCCCGCGACTTCGTCACCGAGCTGAAGGCCGTCTACCACGTGCCCGCCGACTGACGGCGAGCGCCGTCCGTGCACGCAGGGATCGCCAGGGAGGATGACCATGTCCATCACCGAGCCCGACACGTCCTCGAACGACGGTCGTGCGCCCGCCTCGCGGGACGATGCGACGCCCGATGCCGGATCGACCACGGCCACCGGGACGCGGGGCGTCGACTGGCCCGTGCTGCTGCTCAGCGGCGGCGCGCTGGTCGCCTTCGTGGTCTTCGCGCTGATCGACCTCGACGGGGTGGGCGCCTTCGTCGACACCACCTTCGGCTGGAGCGCTGACTACTTCGGCGCCTTCTGGCAGATCCTGCTGCTGCTCACCTTCCTCATCGCCATCGGCATGGCGGTGAGCCGCCTGGGCAAGGTGCGCCTGGGCGCGATGAGCAGCCCCGACTTCGGCTACGTCAAGTGGATCAGCATGATCATGTGCACCCTGCTCGCCGGCGGCGGGGTGTTCTGGGCGGCTGCCGAGCCCATGTTCCACTTCACCGACGGGCTGCCCACCTTCCCGGGCGTGGAGCCGGCCACCGCCGAGGCGGCGGGACCGGCGCTGGCCCAGAGCTTCGTGCACTGGGGCTTCCTGGCCTGGGCGATCCTCGGCACGCTGTCGACGATCGTGCTCATGTACGGTGCCTACGACCGGGGCCTCCCGCTGCGCCCGCGCACCCTGCTGTGGCCGCTGCTCGGCGACCGCGTGATCCATGGCCCCATCGGCACCCTGGTCGACGCGTTCTCCATCATCGCCGTGGCCGCCGGCACGATCGGCCCGATCGGCTTCCTCGGGCTTCAGGCGGGCTACGGGCTCGAGCAGATCTGGGGGGTGCCCAACACCTTCCTGACCCAGCTGCTCATCGTGGCGGGCCTCCTTGGCATCGTGATCGTCTCGGCGGTGCTCGGCCTGTCGCGCGGCATCCAGAACCTGAGCCGCTTCAACGTGGCCCTTGCCGGGCTGCTCGGCCTGTTCGTGTTCCTGGTGGGCACGCCCCTGTTCGTCTTCGAGAGCTGGGTCGAGGCCAGCGGCATCTACGTCCAGGACTTCTTCGGCCTCACGCTGTATCGCGGCGACGAGGGCTGGCTCGGCTTCTGGACGGTGTTCTTCTTCGGCTGGTTCCTCGGCTACGGGCCGATGATGGCCATCTTCATCGCGCGCATCTCGCGGGGCCGCACGATCCGCCAGCTGGTGCTGGGCGTGGCCGTGACCGCGCCGGTCGTCACCACCGTGTGGTTCGCGATGCTCGGCGGCACCGGGATCGGGCTGGAGCTCGGCAGCCCCGGGATCGTCAGCGACGCGCTGGAGACCGCCGGGCTGCCCGCGGCGATGGTCTCGATCAGCCAGAGCGTCCCGCTGGCCGCGCTCATCGCCCCGCTGTTCATCCTGCTCACCGTCACCTTCGTGGCCACGACCGGCGACTCGATGTCCTACACGATCGCCATGGCCGTCACCGGCGACGAGAGCCCGCGCACCAGCCTGCGCGTGTTCTGGGCGGTGACCATGGGCGCGGTCGCGGTGGTGCTGATCGCGCTGGGCGAGGGCGGCATCGACGCGCTCCAGTCGTTCATCGTGGTCACCGCCGTGCCGGTGTCCCTCATCCTGCTGCCCACGCTGTGGATGGCGCCGCAGGTGGCACGGCGCATGGCCGTCGCCCAGCTCGGGGCCGTGCCCGAGGGCGATGGCACGACGGTCGACGAGGCCGGCGCCGAGGCGGTCGAGGCCGAGGTGACCGGCAACGGCGCGTCGCCGACGACCTCGGCGCACGACGGCGCGGCTGCCGAGGCGCCCGCACCGCGCAGCGCGTCCCACGGACAGGACGAGGAGAACCGGCGGTGACCGCCGCGCCGGTCGCGCGCCTGTCGGCAGGATCCACGCCGGCGCGCCGCCGGCGGGGCGACCGGGCCGGGCTGCCCGGGCCGGTCGCCCACCTCGCCCCGCACCTGCGGGAGGACGCCGAGGTCATGGCCCCCGCGCGCCTCGGCGCCCTGTGGCAGACCCGCCACTCGTTCGCGCGGGCGCTGACCCGCGCCGCGGCCGCCGGGCGCTGGACCATCGAGCGGATCGCCTGGGAGCTCGACGACCAGGGGCGCGGCGACGCCCTCTACCGCGTCGACCTCGGCGGCCACACCGTCCACTTCGTGGTGCACAGCGACGCCATCCCTCCAGCGCAGCGGACCGATCGCGTGGTCGCCACGGCCTGGGACGTGACCGCCGCGCTGGTCGAGGGGCCCCTGGACGCCGGGCGCCTGGCCCGGCTGCGGCACGCCGTGCCCCGCCAGGAGGCCGGCACGTTCGATCCCGACACGCTGGTCGTGACGCGGGCGAACCGCAGCGCTCGCTTCTTCGAGGCGGTGGTCGACCGGCTCGCCCGCGGCCTCCAGCCCGATCCTCGGGCGATGGGGCAGGCCGGCTACGTGCTGCGCAGCACCGCCTTCTACGGCAACGGCAAGCTCGGCACACGCGAATGGGCCGGCCTGCCCGAGGACCACCCGCTCGCCACGCCCTACCGGGCGCAGATGCTGGCCGCCTACCTGCTGCGCGAGCTGTCGATCGACCTGGTGGACCACTGCGCGGCGCGCCGGGCCGAGGCGGCCGCGGCGCTCTCGCCCGCCTGGCGGCGCCACCTGGGGATCGGCAACGCCACGGGGCTCGGGATGATCCCGTTCTTCCCGCGCCACCCCGAGCTCCTGCGCGCCTGGACGCTGCAGCGCGAGCTGCCGCGAGCAGCGGCCCGCCTGCGGCGCATCGACCCCGGTGACCACGAGGTCGCGCGGCTGCACGACCTGCTGCTGCGGGGCACCGCCTTCTGGGACGCCCGGGCGGGCACCGATCGCACGCCCTATGCCACGCCGGAGACCCTCGCGGGCGCGACCCGCGCGGCCGCGGACCGCGTCGCCGGCTACGCGCGCGAGGGCACCCTCGGCACCGATCCCGTCGGCGACGGGGCGCCATGGCGCGCGCTGCTCGACTGGGCCGAGGAGGCACTGCCCCCCGAGGCCGCCGAGCTCGTGGCCGCGCTGGTGATCGAGCTCGACCCCTCCCTGGACGCGACCCTGGAGCGGCTGCTGGTCTGCGACGAGTCGCAGCCGCTGCGTCCCAGCGAGACCGTGGGGACGCTCGCGCAGCGCATCGCGACCCACTACGCCTGGATCGACGCCTGGGACTTCGCGCACGACCCCGCCGCCACCGCGCGCGCGTGGTTCTACAGCGCCGACAGCGAGGAGCCCCGCTACGGGCCGAGGCCGGCCGGCCCCCCGCCGGCCTGGGAGATCCCCATCGACATCGCCCACCGCGTGTGGCGCCTGCGCGAGGAGCTGCGCGCGTGGCCCGCCGACGCGCCGGTGGCGGCGGTGGTGCTCGCCCGTCCCGAGCACCGCGACACCCTCGCGCGCGTCCAGCATCTGGCCGGGGTGCCCTACGCCGAGCTGCACGTCAACCCGATCGGCGAGGACTTCGTCCCGCTGCACGTCCAGCGGGCCAAGCTCGCGGCCTACGGAGCGACGAACTGGTCGCCGCAGTCCACCGACTGGCTGCGGGTCACGTTCTTCCAGGGCGCGCCGACCCGCGAGGACCTCGCGGCAGGAGCGGACGCGGCCTGGGCGATGCCCCTGCAGCCAGCCCCGTGACGCCCCTGCCCGCCTGCCGTCCGTGATCGCGTGAGCCCCGTGAGCCCCGTGGGCCCCGCGGGCCCGATGGCCCGCTCGAGGCCCGCTCGACCCAAGGAGCGACCGTGCCCCAGCAACCCGCGGACCCGACCGAGCCGGCAGTCCCTCACCGCCGATCCTGGCCCCTGGAGCCCGCCCCCCTGGTCATCGACGGGGTCGAGATCAACCGGTGGGACCGCCAGGTCCTCCTCGAGGCTCGCGCCGGCGGCGTGAGCACGCTGCACGCCACCTGCGCGGTGTGGGAGGACGCACGCGAGACGCTGCGGGCGCTGGGCGCGTGGCGCCGACGGTTCGCCGACCACGGTGACCTGATCACGCCGGTGCGGGGCACCGACGACATCGAGCGGGCCCACGCCCAGGGACGGACCGGGGTGATGCTGGGCTTCCAGAACACCTCGCCCTTCGAGGACGACATCGAGCTGGTGGAGACCTTCCACCGGATCGACGTTCGCTGCGCCCAGCTCACCTACAACGTCCAGAACCTCGTCGGGGGCAGCTGCTTCGAGCCGAGCGACTCGGGCCTGTCGCGCTTCGGCGAGGCCATCGTGGCCGAGATGAACCGCTTGGGGATGCTCGTGGACTGCTCGCACGTCGGGGAGTGGACCACCCGCGACGCCATCGAGGCCTCGCGCGACCCGATCGCGCTGACCCACGCCAACCCGCGCTGGTTCTGCGACAGCCCGCGCAACAAGAGCAGCGAGACGCTGAAGGCGCTGGCCGCCCGCGGCGGCGTCATCGGCTGCACCCTCTACCCGCTGTTCATCGGTGGGACCGACACGCCCCGCGAGGCCTTCTGCCAGATGATCGCCGACCTCGTCGAGGAGATCGGCCTGGACCACGTCGCGATCGGCACCGACCTGACGCGGGGCCAGCCCGACGCGGACCTCGGCTGGCTGCGCGACGGCCGCTGGCGCCGCCCCGACCCCGAGCAGCGCCTGTCCTGGCCCGAGTGGCCCGCCTGGTTCCGCAGCGCCGCGGACTTCCCAGCGCTCGCCGAGGGGCTGCTGGAGGTGGGCCTCGACGAGGCCGCGATCCGCAAGGTCCTCGGGGAGAACTGGCTGCGCCTGCTGGGCCAGGTGGTGGGACCGTGACCGGCGGGGGCGCCGCCGAGCCCGACCCGGCCCTCCCCGAGGCCGCCGCGGGGGCTGCCGCCACGGGGGCTGCCGCCGCGCCCGCTGCTGGCGCGCCCGCTGCTGGCGCGCCCGCTGCCGCCGCGCCCGCTGCTGGCGCGCCCGCTGCTGCGCCGGGCACCGCCGCGACGCCCCCGGCCACCATCTCGCCCCGCGATCTGCGGGATGCGGCCTTCCGGGCCCTGTCGGCCTCGGGGATGCCCGCGGGCTCGGCCACCCGGGCGGCCGAGATGGCCGAGTGGCTCGAGGTCCACGACGAGGAGGGGCTGCTGGCCATCGAGACGGCGCTGCGGGCCCGAGCGGCGGCCACCGACCCGGACCGCGGCCTCGCGCAGCCCGACCGCGGCCTGCTGTGCCTCGAGGGCGCCCCCGCGCTCGCGGTCGGCGCCACGATCGTCGACCTCGCCTGCTGCGCGGGGTGGCTGCTGGTCACGGGCCTGATGGACCCCTGGCGGCTCGACGAGCCCGCGGTGGCCGCCGCCAGCCGCAACGTGGAGCCCATCGCGGTGGTGAGCCGGTCCTGGGCCCGCGCGATGGTGCCGGAGGGCTCGGGGGTCGCCGAGCACCGCATCGCCGTCGACCCGGGGCTGGCCGAGGGCGAGGTCCGCTTGCTGATCGGCGAGGCCGCCGCGCGCCTGCCCGCGCAGTCGACCGTGCGCACCGCGGCAGAGCGCAGCGCTCGTCGTCACGAGGTCCGGCGGCGAGGGCTGACCGTGCCGGCAGCGCGGTGGGCCTGGCTGCGGCAGCGCAGCAGGGCCTACCTCGTGGCCGACGACTGACGGATCGGCTGGGCCGCCACTGCGCGGCCCCGGCCGCCCGCGCGGGGCCGCCCAGTGCGCAGGCCCGGCCGCCCGAGCGTGGCCGCCCGGTGCGCGGGCCCGGCCGCCCGAGTCGGCTGCCCGACTGGGTGCAGATCGGCCTCCTGGTGGCCTCGTGTGCACCCAGTGCGCTCCGACCCCGTCGACTGGGTGCACTGGGGACCGCCGAGGTGACCTCATGCACCCGGTTCAGGGGCGCTCACGCGACTGGGTGCGGATCGGGACACCTGTGGCCTGATCCGCACCCAGTCGCGCGTGGGTCCCGCGCCGCAGGTGCCGATCTGCACCCAATGGGCTGCGCAGCGACCGACCGGGTGCAGATCGACCCACAGGTGGTCGCTCGTGCACCCAGTGTCAGCCGGGAACCGCGACCGGGTGCACACGCGACGCCGCCCGCACCGCCCGCACCGCGCGCAGGCGCCCGCTCACCGCGACGCCACGGTCAGCACCACGTTGCCGACGTGCTCGCGGCGCTCGAGGTGCTCATGGGCGCGGGCGGCCTCGGCCAGCGGGTAGGTCGCGGCCACGACCGGCCGCAGGGTGCCGTCGGCCAGGCCGGGCCAGACCGCGGACCGCAGGTGCGCGGCCAGCTCCTCCTTCTGCTCCCGTGGCCGGGCGCGCAGGGTGGAGGCCGCCACCGACAGGCGTCGCGTGAGCAGCCGGGCGAGGTCCAGCTCGGCGCGCGCACCGCCCTGGAGGCCGATGACGACCAGTCGGCCGTCCGCGGCGAGCGCGCGCAGGTTGCGCTCGAGGTAGGCGCCGCCCACGACGTCCAGGACCACGTCGACGCCGCGCCCACCGGTGCGCTCGCGCGTCGCGGCGACGAAGTCCTCCTCGGTGTGCACGATCGCCGCGTCCGCGCCGAGGTCGCGGGCGGCCGCGGCCTTCTCGGCGCTGCCGACCGTCACCAGCGCACGCGCTCCGTGCCGACGGGCGAGCTGGATCGCCGCGGTCCCGACGCCGCCGGTGCCGCCGTGGATCAGCGCGACCTCGCCGCGGGCGAGCCGGCCGCGACGGATCAGGTTGTCCTCGGCCGTGGCGAGCACCTCATAGGCGCAGCCGGCCTCGGCGGCGTCCAGGCGCGCCGGCCAGGGCAGCGCGATCGTCGCCGGCACCACGGCGCGCTCGGCGTAGCCGCCGCCGGCGAGCAGCGCGATCGCGCGGTCACCCGGCGACCAGCCGCTGACCTGCGAGCCGACCTCCAGCACCTCGCCGGCCGCCTCCAGCCCGAGCACGTCGCTGGCGCCCTCGGGTGGCGGGTAGCGACCCTCGCGCTGCAGCACGTCGGCGCGGTTGACGCCGGCGGCATGGACGGCGAGCAGCAGCTCGTCGGGGGCAGGGCGGGGGTCGGGACGCTCGACGACCTCCAGCGCCTCGGGGCCTCCCGGGCTGGCGGCGATCACGGCCCTCATGGTCGGTGCTCCTCCTCGTCACGCTCGTCGTGCTCCCCGCGCTCGTGCTCCCCCCGCACGTGGCGCGTCGCGCTCGTCAGCCGGCGCGTCGCGGGGCACGGCGCCGGGCGGGGCACGACCCCGATCGTCGCACGGCGAGCACGCTGCTAGCCTTTCCCTCCGATCCCATCCACCCCCGTGACGGCGCGCTGCGTGCGCAGCACCGCGCGCCCGCGCCGCGAAAGGAGACCCGTGGCCGAGGTACAGCCAGGACAGATCCTGACGGGCACCGTCGTGAGCCTGCAGGAGTACGGCGCCTTCGTCGAGCTTGGCCCCGACGTGACCGGGCTGGTCCACATCAGCGAGGTGGACTCCGACTACGTCGAGAACATCCACGCCTACCTGACCGAGGGGCAGTCGGTGCAGGTCAAGGTGCTCGCCATCAAGGACGACGGGCGCATCGACCTGTCCATCAAGCGCGCCGACCCTGACTGGGAGGAGGAGCGGCCCGCGCGCCGCGCCCCCGGCAAGGTCGACAAGGAGTTCAACCAGCGGCTGCGCAAGTTCATGCACCAGTCGGACATGATCCAGGGCGAGGTCCGTCGCCGTCGTCGCGCGCGTCAGCAGTAGGACGCGATGGCGATCGACGTCCAGGCGGTCATCCTCGCCGGCGGCAAGGGCACGCGGCTGCGGCCCATCACCGATGAGCTGCCCAAGCCGCTGGTGCCGGTCGCCAACCGGCCGCTGATCCTGCACCAGCTCGCGCACCTCGCTCGCGCCGGCGTGCGGGACGTGACGCTGGCGCTGGGCTACGCGGCCGAGGCGTTCGCGGGCGTCGAGCGCGATGCCGCCGACCTCGGCATCGCCCTGAACGTCATCACCGAGCCGGCGCCGCTGGGCACCGGCGGTGCGCTGCGCTGGTGCGCCGACGAGGGCGCCTTCGACCCGGATCGCCCGCTGTTGTGGCTCAACGGCGACGTGATCGCCGCCCCCGACGTGGCCGCGCTCACCGAGACGCACCTCGATCGGGGCTCGCGCGTCACCTTCTGGCTCACGTCGGTGCGCGACGTCCGCGAGTTCGGGGTCCTCGAGCTCGGCAGCGACGGCTTCGTGGAGCGCTTCCTCGAGAAGCCGATGCCCGACGAGACCGACAGCCACCTGGTCAACGCGGGCATCGTGATGCTCGAGCCCCGGGTGATCGACCGGATCCCGCCGGACTCGTTCTTCTCGTTCGAGAAGCAGCTGCTGCCGGGCATGGTGCGCGAGCGCGAGCCGGTCTTCGGGCGCTTCGACGGTGGCTACTGGAAGGACACCGGCCGGCCGCTGGACTACCGCAAGGCCAACCGCCACGTGCTGGAGGGGCGCGTGGACTGGGAGCCGGCCGGTGAGCGGGTCGCTGCCGGCCTGTGGGTCGGCGATGGCGTCAAGCGCGATGGCGTCGACCTGATCCAGCCGGCCGCCATCGGCGACGACACCGTGCTGGAGGAGGGCGCCCGGCTGTTCGGGCGCACCGTGCTGGGGCGCCGCTGCCGAGTCGACCGGGGCGCGGAGCTGGACGGCTGCGTGCTGTTCGACGACGTGGTGGTGGAGCGCAACGCCTCGATCATCGACTCGGTCGTCTGCCGTGGCGCGCGCATCGAGCGCGGGGCGGTGGTCCACGGCGCCATCATCGGCAACGACACGGTCGTCGGCCCGGCCAACGAGATCCGCGAGGCGCGGCTGGGCCCAGGGCTGACGGTGCCGCCGGAGGCACTGCTGGTCGACCAGCAGCGCCGCTGAGCCTCCCACGACGGCCCCTGCAATTTCCCAACCTTGAGGTTATGATTTCGGTCGTGAGCGACGCGACCGGAGACCTCCTCGACCTGCTGGGCCAGACCCGCGCCCAGCTCGTCCTCGCGCTGCGCGACGGCCCGCGCGGCGTGGCCGACCTCGCCGCCGAGCTCGGCATCAGCGAGGTCGCGGTGCGCCGGCACCTGCGCGGCCTCGTCGACGATGGTCTCGCCAGCGCCGAGACGGTGCGCCGCGAGGGCCCCGGACGACCGGCGTCGCGCTACCGGCTCACCGAGCGCGGACGGCGCCTGCTGCCCGACCGCAGCGCCGAGGTCGCCCAGGACCTGGTGCGGTACCTGATGGACGTGCACGGCCAGGACGAGCTCGCACAGTTCCTGGGCTGGCGCAGGGCGCGCCAAGAGGACCGCTACGCCGAGGAGCTGCGCGAGGCCCGCTCGCTGGAGGAGCGCACCGCCCGGCTCGCCGACCTGCTCACCCAGGACGGCTACCCCTCCCACGTCGAGCAGGTGACCGACGAGGAGGGGCGCCCCCGCCTGGCGCTGCGCCAGCGTCACTGCCCCATCCGTGACGTGGCCCGCACCGCGCCGCAGGTGTGCGCCCACGAGGCGGCGATGTTCCGCGACCTGCTCGGCGTGGAAGTCTCTCGCTCGGAGACGATCGCTGCGGGTGCCGACGCCTGCGTGTGTCACCTCGATCCGATCGACACGAGCCAGGGCCGGGATCCCACCGACCGCGACGAGGCGGCCGACGAGGTCTCGGCGTCCCCGACCCCGACCGACCCCCCGCCGCGCGAGCGGTGACCCGACACGGTTCCCGACCGTCCCCGACCGACAGGAGCGAGGCGATGGCGACCCGCGCAGAGGACCTGCAGCTGGATGGCTATCAGTACGGCTGGCACGACGACGTCACCCCGGTGTTCGAGCCCAAGAAGGGCCTCTCCCGGGACGTCGTGGCCGAGATCTCGGAGATGAAGAACGAGCCCGCCTGGATGCGCGACATGCGCCTCAAGGCCTACGAGCGGTTCGTGCGGATGCCGACCCCCACCTGGGGCGCGAACATCTCCGAGATCGACTACGACGACATCTACTACTTCGTGCGCTCCACCGAGGAGCAGGCCAACAGCTGGGAGGACCTGCCGCAGGAGATCCGCGAGACCTACGACAAGCTGGGCATCCCCGAGGCCGAGAAGCAGCGCCTCATCGCCGGGGTGGCGGCCCAGTACGAGTCCGAGGTCGTCTATCACAAGGTGCGCGAGGACCTCGAGGCGCAGGGCGTCATCTTCCTCGACACCGACACCGGTCTCCAGGAGCACGAGGACGTCTTCCGCGAGCACTTCGGCACCGTCATCCCGCCCGCCGACAACAAGCTGGCGGCGCTGAACACCGCGGTGTGGTCGGGCGGCTCGTTCATCGTGGTGCCCGAGGGCGTGAAGATCGACATCCCGCTCCAGGCCTACTTCCGCATCAACCAGCAGAGCATGGGGCAGTTCGAGCGCACGCTGATCATCGCCGAGCCCGGCAGCTACGTGCACTACGTGGAGGGCTGCACCGCGCCGATCTACTCCAGCGACTCGCTGCACTCGGCGGTCGTCGAGCTGATCGCCAAGCCGGGCTCCCGCCTGCGGTACACGACCATCCAGAACTGGTCGCCCAACGTCTACAACCTGGTGACCAAGCGGGCCGTGGCCCACGAGGACGCCACCGTCGAGTGGATCGACGGCAACATCGGGTCCAAGGTCACGATGAAGTACCCGTCGGTCCACATGATGGGGCGCGGCTCCACCGGCGAGGTCATGAGCGTGGCCTTCGCCGGCGACGGCCAGCACCAGGACGCGGGCGCCAAGATGATCCACCACGCGCCCGACACCAACTCCAACATCGTCTCCAAGTCGGTGGCCCAGGGGACCGGCCGCACCAGCTACCGCGGGCAGGTCGCGATCCACGAGGGCGCCAACCGCGTGAAGTCCAACGTGGTCTGCGACGCGCTGCTGCTCGACGAGCACGCGCGCTCCGACACCTACCCCTACATGAACATCGAGGAGGAGGACGCCCAGATCGGGCACGAGGCCTCGGTGTCCAAGGTCGGTGAGGAGCAGCTGTTCTACATGCAGTCCCGCGGCATCGAGGAGCCCGAGGCGCTGGCGATGATCGTCCGCGGCTTCGTCGAGCCCATCTCCAAGGAGCTGCCGATGGAGTACTCCGTCGAGCTCAACCGCCTGATCTCGCTGTCGATGGAGGGCTCGGTGGGCTGACCCCCCGCGCTCGCGCGCCGGCCGCCGCAGGAGGGCCACCTCCGCGGCGGCCCTCGCGCGCCGGCGCTGCGTCGCCGCGTCGATGCCCGCCGCGCCCCGACCGCGTCCGCCGGCGCCGCATCCGGCAGCAGCACAGAAGAGGAGCACCCGTGACCCCGTTCACCCCCAAGGAGCTGACCGAGCAGGACGTCCTGGCCCTGTCCGCGGCGCGCGACGAGCCTGACTGGCTCCGCGACCGTCGGCAGGAGGCCTTCAAGGCGTTCGCCGACCTCGAGTGGCCCCATCGCAAGATGGAGGCCTGGCGCATGACCGACCCCCGCAAGTTCGACCTCGGGCGCCCCGCGGTGCTCGAGACGGGGCCCGCCCCCGCGGTCCCGTCGAGCGTCGTCACCGCCGCCGGCGAGCTCGCCGCGCGCGCGACGCTGTCCGATGGTGGGCTGCGCGACGTCGAGGTGGGCGACAGCGGCGTGGAGATCCACGACCTGTCGGCTGCGGCGTCCGGGCCGCGCGCGTCGGTCGTCAAGGAGCACCTGGGCGCTGCGGTGGGCCCCGAGGGCAAGTTCGAGGCGCTGAGCCTCGCCGCCTTCACCACCGGCGCGCTCGTCTACCTCCCCCCGGAGCTGGAGGTCGACCGTCCCATCAGCCTGACCGTCCACGTCGACGCCGACGGCACGCACGTGCCGCGCATCCTCATCGCCGCGGGGCATCACGCGCACGGCGCGGTCTACGTCACCTTCACCGGCGACGCCGACGCCACCGTGATCGAGGGCCTCGAGGTGATCGTCGGCGACGAGGCGCGCGTCGACGTGGTCACCGCCCAGCAGTGGGGCGACCGCGTGGACCAGATCGGCACCCGCCGCGGGCGCGTCGAGCGGGACGGGACCTACCGCCAGCTCGACGCGCAGCTCGGCGGCAAGACCGCCTACATCCGACCCGACGTGCACCTTGCCGGCCAGGGCGCCGACGGGGAGCTGCTCGGCGTGGCGTTCACCGACGCGGGCCAGCACTTCGAGACCCGCTCGGAGCTGCGCCACGACGCCAGCAACACCCACGCGGAGGCCCTCTACAAGGGCACGCTGCAGGGCGAGAGCCGCTCGGTGTGGTACGGCAACATCCGCATCGAGGCCCACGCCAAGCAGTGCACGTCCGAGGAGACCGGCCGCTACCTGATCCTGACCGACCACGCGCGCGCCGACCCGCTGCCGTTCCTGGAGATCCTCACCAGCGACGTGCAGGGGTGCGGCCACCACAGCTCGGTCGGCCAGATCGACGAGCTGCAGCTGTTCTACCTGCTGTCGCGAGGCGTGCCGCGGCGCGAGGCGCTGCGCATGCTCGTCTTCGGCTTCTTCAGCGAGGTCACCGACCGCATCGACCTGCCCGGCGTGACCGAGGCGGTCCTCGACGAGGTGGCCGAGTCGATCGACGAGGAGGCCATCGTCCTGAGCGACCCGAGGAGGACCCACTGATGGCCTGGCAGCAGGTGGCCGCGGCCTCCGAGGTGCCCGTGGGCGGCACCCACCTGGCCGAGATCGACGGCACGCCGGTGTGCGTGGTGCGCCTCGGCGAGGACGTGGTCAAGGCGATCCACGACACCTGCAGCCACGAGGACGAGCCGCTGCACGAGGGCTGGGTCGAGGACAACACCGTGGAGTGCCCCGCCCACGGCTCCACCTTCGACCTGGACAGCGGCGAGCCGGAGGTGCTGCCGGCGGTCAAGCCGCTGCCGGTCTACGCCGCGACCGTCGCCGACGGGGCGATCTGGGTCGACCTGGAGCAGCAGCGCAACGACGCCGAGGAACCCGCCCACTAGGGCACCCGCGGCGCGCGGCCCCGCGGGGCGCGCGCCAGACGACCGCACACCAGCGAGGAGCACACATCATGGCAGAGCTGAAGATCGAAGGCCTCACCGCGGAGATCGAGGGCAACGAGATCCTCAAGGGCGTGGACCTCACCGTCCGCCAGGGCGAGACCCACGCCCTCATGGGCCCCAACGGCTCGGGCAAGTCCACCCTGTCGTCGGCGATCATGGGGCACCCCGCCTACGAGGTGACCGGCGGCTCGGTCACCCTGGACGGCGAGGACGTGCTCGAGATGGAGCCCGACGAGCGGGCCGGCCTCGGGCTGTTCCTGGCGATGCAGTACCCCACGGAGATCCCTGGGGTCAGCCTCACCAACTTCCTGCGCACCGCGGTCAACGCCGTCCGCGGCGAGGAGCTGCCCGTGCGGCAGTTCATGGGCGAGCTGCGCGAGCACATGAGCGCGCTCGGCATGGACGAGCGGTTCCTGCAGCGCAACGTCAACGAGGGCTTCTCCGGCGGCGAGAAGAAGCGCTTCGAGATCCTCCAGATGGCGATGATCAAGCCGCGCATCGCCATCCTCGACGAGACCGACTCGGGGCTCGACGTCGACGCGCTGCGCATCGTCAGCGCCGGCGTCAACCAGCTCCGCGGCCCCGACCTCGGGGTGCTGCTCATCACCCACTACAGCCGCATCCTCAACTACGTCGAGCCCGACCACGTCCACGTCATGCTCGACGGGCGGATCGCCCAGTCGGGCGGCAAGGAGCTCGCCAACGAGCTCGAGGAGTCGGGCTACGAGCAGTTCCGCGCCACGGCGTGAGCCCGACGGGGCGCCGGCGCGCCCACCTCGCGCCGCCGCCCCGCCCCGGCCTCGCCCATGGGCGGGCCGGACCTAGGATGGGTCCAGGCGGTGGCACCACCGGCCGGGTCCGCCCGTACAGCCAGGAGGTCGCGATGCTGGACGTCGCCACGATCCGCAAGGACTTCCCCGTCCTCGAGCGTCAGGTCCACGGCCGCGACCTGGTGTACCTGGACTCCGCGGCCTCGTCCCAGGTGCCGCGGCAGGTCATGGAGGCCTGCGAGCACGCCGACGCCGAGCACCGCTCGAACGTCCACCGCGGGGTCCATGCGCTGTCGGAGGAGACCACCGAGGCCTACGAGGGCGCGCGCCTGCGCATCGCCGAGTTCGTGGGCGCCGACCCGCGCGGCGTGGTCTTCACCAAGAACGCCACGGAGGCGTTCAACATCCTGGCGCACAGCCATGCGCGCCAGCGCTTGGGCGAGGGCGACATCCTGCTGTCCACGGTCATGGAGCACCACGCGAACCTGGTGCCCTGGCAGCAGGCCCAGCAGGCCGCGGGCTTCGAGCTGCGCTACGTGCCGCTCACGCCCGAGGGGCACCTCGACCGCGAGGCCTTCGACGAGATCGTGGCCACCGGCCGCGTCAAGCTGCTCACGGTGACCGCGATGAGCAACGTGCTGGGGACCATCAACCCGGTCGCCGAGCTCGCCGCCGCCGTGCGGGCCGCCAACGAGGAGGCCGTGGTGGTGGTGGACGGCGCGCAGAGCGTGCCCCACCTGCCCACCGATCTCGCCACGCTCGACGCCGACTTCCTGTGCTTCTCGGGCCACAAGATGCTGGGTCCCACGGGCATCGGCTGTCTCGTCGGGCGTCCGGAGCTGCTGGAGGCGATGCCGCCGTTCCTGACCGGCGGGGAGATGATCCTCGACGTGACGCTGCAGGGCGCGGTCTTCAACGAGGTCCCCTACAAGTTCGAGGCCGGCACGCCGCCCTACGTGCAGGCCATCGGCCTGGGGCGCGCCGTGGCCTACCTCGAGGCGCTGGGCATGGAGCAGGTCCGCGCGCACGAGGTCGCGCTGCTGGAGGCCGCGCTGCCGGCGCTCGCCGAGGTCGAGGGGCTCACCGTCCACGGCCCCACCGACCCGAGCGAGCGTGGCGCCGCCGTGAGCTTCGCCGTCGAGGGCCTGCACCCCCACGACCTCGGCACGGTCATGGACCGCGAGGGCGTCGCGGTGCGCGCCGGGCACCACTGCGCCAAGCCGCTGCTGCGCACGCTGGGCGCGGCCGCCACGACCCGCGCCTCCTTCTACCTCTACAACACCCCCGAGGAGGTCACGGCGCTGGTCGAGGCCATCGAGGCCACCCGGCGCTTCTTCCGGGTCTGATCGGCTGCGAGGAGGCAGGGAGCGATGTCGCTCGAGGACCTGTACATGGAGATCATCCTCGACCACTACCGCAACGCGCGGAACCGGTCGAGCGAGCTCGAGGGCCACGACGTGCACGTGCACCACTCGAACCCGCTGTGCGGCGACGAGCTGGACCTGCGGGTGCGGGTGCGCGACGAGCGCATCGACGGGATCGCCTTCGACGGCGATGGCTGCTCGATCTCCATCGCGAGCGCCTCGGTCATGTCCGAGGCGGTCAAGGGGCGCGAGCTCCCCGATGCCGAGGACCTCGCCGAGGCCTTCCGCACGATGATGCACGGCGAGGGCGTGTCCCGGGAGGAGGACCTGGGGGACGGCACCGTGTTCGAGGGCGTCGCCAAGTTCCCCGTGCGCGTCAAGTGCGCGCTGCTCGGCTGGATGGCACTCAAGGACGCCCTGACCACCCACCAGGAGGGGCGCGCGCAGCACTCGGTGACCCACGAGTAGCGCGCGACCGCGGCGCCGGCGCCCCGGCGTGCGGCATGCGACCAGGCGAACCCGACCCGAACCGGAGGCTCACGGTGACCGACGCCGACACGATGCGCGGATGGCCCAGCGAGGAGCAGCGCGACGAGGGCTCCTTCTTCGATGACCTGCCCCTCGAGGACGACGGCATGCCCAGCCAGGACGCCATGCTGGAGACCCTCAAGGCGGTCATGGACCCCGAGATCGGGATCAACATCGTCGACCTCGGGCTCGTGTACTACCTCGAGAAGGCCGACGGGCACGTCGACGTCACCATGACGTTGACGTCGATGGGCTGCCCGCTGACCGAGCTGATCCAGCAGCAGGTGGAGCTCGTGCTCACGCGCCTGCCGGGGGTCGAGCACGCCGAGGTGCAGTTCACGTTCACCCCGCCGTGGTCGACCGACATGATCTCCGACGACGCTCGCGAGGAGCTGCGGGCGATGGGCTTCATGCTCTGACCGGCTTGCCGGAGCGACCGTCGCTCCGCGCCGCCCGCCGCCGGCCGTCCCCCGCTGCCGCCCGCGCGACGCACCGTTTCCACGGAGGGCGTCGTGCGGGCGGTCGCTGACGGCGCTCCACTGGGCGCCGATCGGGCCTCCTCCGCTGGCCCGACCCGTCCACAGCCAGACCACGACCGCCTGCGCCACCGCGCGCACCGCCTCCGACGAGGGGACCGCACATGGAGCCGCTGATCGCCGAGCCCGCCACGCTGACCAAGGACGAGGTGGAGCGCTACAGCCGCCACGTGATCATGCCGAACGTCGGCATCGAGGGCCAGGGTCGGCTCAAGGCCGCCAAGGTGCTGCTGATCGGGACCGGAGGGCTCGGCTCGCCGCTGGCGATGTACCTCGCCGCGGCGGGCCTGGGCACGATCGGGCTGGTCGACGCCGACGTCGTCGACGAGTCCAACCTCCAGCGCCAGATCATCCACGGCACCTCCGACGTGGGCCGTCGCAAGGTCGAGTCGGCGCGGGAGACCATCGAGGACCTCAACCCCAACGTGACCGTCCAGACCCACGAGACGCTGCTCACCAGCGACAACGCGCTGGAGATCTTCGAGCCCTACGACCTGGTCATCGACGGGACCGACAACTTCCCGACGCGCTACCTCGTCAACGATGCGTGCGTGCTGCTCGGCAAGCCGAACGTGTACGGCTCCATCTTCCGCTTCGACGGCCAGCTGTCGGTGTTCCATGCCGACGAGGGGCCGTGCTACCGCTGCATGTTCCCCGAGCCGCCACCGCCGGGCATGGTCCCCAGCTGCGCCGAGGGCGGGGTGTTCGGCGTGATCCCCGCCACGATCGGCGCCGGCCAGGCCACCGAGGCGATCAAGCTGCTCACCGGCGTCGGCGAGCCGCTGATCGGGCGGATGCTCATCTACGACGCGCTGGAGGCCTCTTGGCAGACGGTGAGGGTCAACAAGGACCCCGAGTGCCCGGTCTGCGGGAAGAACCCGACGGTCACCGCGCTCATCGACTACGAGCAGTTCTGCGGCATGCCGGCCCATGACCGGGCCGAGGAGAGCCCGCTCGACCCCGACGAGGAGGTCACCCCGCAGCAGCTCGAGCGGCAGCGCCAGCAGGGCGTGCGCATCGTCGACGTGCGGGAGCCGCACGAGTACGAGATCAACCGGATCCCCGGCGCGGAGCTGATCCCGCTGGGCGAGCTCGCGCAGCGCTCGGTCGAGCTCGACCCCGACCAGCCGCTGCTGCTGCACTGCAAGGCCGGGGTGCGCTCCAAGGACGCCCTCGACCACCTGCGCGAGCGGGGCTTTCGCGACGTGAAGCACCTCAAGGGCGGCATCGACGCCTACGTCGACGAGATCGACCCGACCCAGCCGTCCTACTGAGGCGCGCAGCGGGAGGGGCCCCGGGGCGGCGCGCGTGCGCGCCGCCCCGGGGCCCCTCCCGCTACCCTCTCGTCTGTTCCGCGAGGATCGCGACGGCGCGGCAGGGCAGCATGAGCAGCACAGGCACCGCAGCCCCCGCTGCTGCGGACGGCGAGGGGGACCGCGTGGGAGGCCGGCGATGACGCCTGGCGCGCCGCGGGGCTTCGCCGTGGCCTCGCTCGCCCTGGCGCTGGGCGTGCTGGTGGCGCTCGTCGCGCTGGCCCTCGTCGCGCCCGCCCCGTTGACCCAGCCAGGGGTGTGGCTGCTGGCCGGTGGGCTGGTGGCCACCGAGGTGTTCGCGACGGTCCTGCAGCGACCGGGGCGCCGCTCGACCCTGACCGGGACGGTGGTCTGGGCCTACGCGGCGCTGCTCGTGGGTGGAGTGCTGCCCGCGGCGGTGCTCGCGCTGCTGGGAGCGCTGCTGAGCGGCCTCGTCCGCGGCGTGGACCGCTGGCGGATGCTGTACAACCTCGGCCAGCTGCCGCTGTCGCTGCTGGCCGCCGGAGGCGCGCTGGTGGCGTTGGGGGCGCTGCCGGCGCTCCAGGCGCCCACCGCGCCGCCCCTGGACCCCGCCGACCTGCCCGCGGTCGGCGTCGGCCTGGTCGCCGGCTGGGTCGCCAACCAGACGCTCATGGTGCTCGGCATCGCGCTGCTCAGCGGCGTCGCGCTGCGCCAGGCAGCGCGCGACGTCCTCGGCTCCCAGCGCCTGCCGGCGCTCGGCATGATCGCCTCGGCGCCGTTGGTGGCGGTGATCGTCGACGCCGCCCCGCACCTCGTGCCGCTGCTGCTGGTGCCCGCCGTCGGGCTCCTCGCCCTGGTGCGCACGCTGCGCAGCCGCGAGCACGAGGCCCGCCACGACCACCTCACCGGCCTGGCGAACCGCGCCAGGGTCGAGGAGGAGCTCGCCGAGGTCACCGCGGGCGGCGAGGAGCCCGCCGCGGTCCTCGTCGCCGACCTCGACGGCTTCAAGGACGTCAACGACACCCTCGGGCACGAGGCGGGCGACCGCGTGCTGCGCATCATCGGCCAGCGCCTGCGCAGCACGCTGCGCGAGCAGGACGTGGTGGCGCGGATCGGTGGGGACGAGTTCGCGGTGGTCGTGCGCGGCGACGGCGCGGTGACCCAGACCTCGCGCTGGGCCGAGCGCATCCTGACGCGCCTGGCCGAGCCCGTGGTCCTCGACGGGGCGCCGGTCCAGGTCTCGGCCAGCGTCGGGGTGGCGGTGCATCCTCGTGACGGCGACGAGCCCGCCAAGCTGCTGCGCGTCGCCGACCACCGCATGTACCTGCGCAAGACCGACGCGGAGGACCACGAGCCCCCCGCGGGCTCGACGTCCGAGGCAGAGGCGTCCGAGGCAGAGGCGTCCGAGGCAGACGCGTCCGAGGCAGACGCGCCCGAGGGCCACCCACACGCGGCGTCGCCGCGGCAGCGCCGCGCCGATGCCGCCCCGGCGACGCGCGAGGCTCCGCCCGAGTCGCTCGCCGGGCCCGACGCCTGAGGTCGCGGCGGTCGTCGGTCGGGCGCCAGCGCACGCCCTACCGGTGGACCGCGACCTCCACCACGCGGGGGCCCTCGACCCGGGCGGCCTCGAGTCGGGCCTGGTCGACGTCCACGCTCTCACCTTGGACGGGCAGGTGACCGAGACGGGCGATCAGGACCCCCGCGACCGTCTCGTGCTCGCCGGGGGGCAGGTGCACCCCGGTCCGCGCCGCCAGCTCGTCGGGTCGCAGCGAGCCGGGGACCCGCACCGCCCCTGCCGCGACCAGCGCGGTCGCGTCAGCCTGGTCGCTCTCGTCCTCGAACTCCCCGATGAGCTCCTCGAGCAGGTCCTCGAGGGCCACCAGCCCCGACACGGTCCCGTACTCGTCGACCACGAGCGCCACGTGCTGGCCGGCGTCGCGCAGCTCGCGCAGCAGGCCCTCGGCCTCGCGCGGCTCGGGCACGACCAATGCCGGGCGGGCGAGGTCCTCGGCCCGCACCTGCTCCCGACGGGCCTCGGGCAGCGCCAGGAGGTCCTTGACGTGCAGCACGCCCACCAGGTCGTCGAGGTCGCCGCGGTGCACCGGCAGCCGCGAGCGCCCCGTGGCGCAGGCCAGGCGCTCGAGCTCGGCCACGTCGGCGTCGGCACGCACCGCGACGATGTCGGGGCGGGGGATCATCGCCGCCTCGGCGTCCAGCTCGCCCACCGCCAGGGTCCGGTCGAGCAGGTCCCGCTCGTCGGCCGACAGCGTGCCGCGCGCCGCGGACTCGGCCACGAGCTGACGCAGCGCGCGTGGATCGTGCACGATCACGCGCTCGGCCACTGGCTGCACCCCGAGGGCGCGGACGACGCCGTTGGCGGCCACGTTGAGCAGCGTGATGAAGGGCCGCAGGACCAGCGTGAACGCGCGGAAGGGCACCGCCAGCACCAGCGCCGCGCGCTCGGGCGCGCCGATCGCCCACGTCTTGGGCGCCATCTCGCCCACGACCATGTGGAGGAACACCACGATCGTCAGCGCGATGGCGAAGGCCAGCGCGCCGCGCACCGCCGTTGGCACCCCGGCGAGCCCCAGCAGCTCCGAGAGGGCGCTGGCCACGGCGGGCTCGGCGATGGCGCCCAGGCCCAGCGAGGCCAGGGTGATGCCCAGCTGCGCGCCGGCCAGCATCAGCGACAGCTCGCGGACGCCCGCGATCGCCGATCGGGCGCCACGGCGCCCCTGGGCGGCCAGCTCCTCCAGGCGCGAGCGCCGGGCCGCGACGAGCGCGAACTCCGCGGCCACGAAGAAGCCGTTGGCCGCGAGCAGCCCGAGCGCGCCGAGCAGGGCGGGCACGCTCATCGGCGTGCCTCCGCGAGCCACACGCGCCCCACCGCGTGCCCGTCCACGCGCACCACGCGCAGGCTCACCCCATCCACCTCGACCGCGTCGCCGGGCTCGGGCAGGCGTCCCAGGCGCTCCATCACCAGCCCGCTGACGGTCTCGTAGTCCCCACGGGGCAGCGCGATGCCGGTGTCGCGCTCGACCTCGTCGGGTCGCCACGATCCGGGGACGAGATAGGCCCCGCCCGCCTGGGCCACCACCCGCGGCTCCTCGGGGTCGTGCTCGTCGCGGATCTCGCCGACCAGCTCCTCCACGACGTCCTCCAGGGAGATGATCCCGGCGGTGGCGCCGTGCTCGTCGACCACGACCGCCAGCGGCGACCGGGCACGGCGCAGCTCGCCGATCAGCTCGCCCAGGACCGTCGACTCGGGCACGACGACCGGGGCGGCGGCCAGCGAGGCCACCGTGGTCGCCTCCCGCTCGTCCACCGGCACGCACAGCACGTCCTTGGCCTGGACCACGCCGCGCAGGTCGTCCAGCCCGCCGGGACCGACCACCGGGAACCGGCTGTGCCCCGTGTCGACCGCGAGCCGCTGCAGCGCGGCGCACGACGCCTCGCCCGCGACGGCATGGACCTGCGGCGCCGGCACCATCGCCGCGGCCGTGCGGCGCTCGCGGAACGCCAGGGCGCGTCCCAGCAGCTCGGCCTGCCCCTCGCTCAGCGCGCCGACCTGCTCGGACTCCCCGACGATGCGGGCCAGCTCGGAGGGGTCCACGGAGGGGTCGGGCTCCTCGGCAGGCTCGACCCCGACGCGACGCAGCAGCGCGTTGGACGCGCCGTCGAACAGCCGGATGATCGGGCCGGCCACGGTGAGGTAGGCCCGCAGCCCACCGGCGACGGCCAGGGAGAAGCGCTCGGGGCGTGCGATCCCGAGGTTCTTGGGGGCCAGCTCCCCGAAGACCATCTGCACCGCGGTGGACAGCACCAGGCCGGTGCCCACGGCGAGCGCGACGCTGGTCCCCGGCGGGATCGGCGCGGCGCCGAACGGGCCGGCCAGCAGCTGGCGGAACAGCGGCTCGGCGATCGCGCCGACCAGCAGGCTCGTCACGGTGATGCCGAGCTGGGCCCCCGAGAGCATGAAGGACAGCCGGCGCTGGACCTCCAGTGCGCGGACCGCGCGGCGGTCGCCGCGCTCGGCGCCGTCGGCCAGCGCGGCCCGGTCGGCGGCGACGAAGGCGAACTCGCCGAGCACGAACCAGCCGTTGGCGAGGATGAGCACCACCACGGCGGTGCCCGCGAGGATCGGGTCCATCAGCGCATCGCCTGCGGTGCGGGGCTCGAGCGCAGCACGCGGGAAGTGTGCCACGCGCGCGCCACGGGCTACCCTTCGCCCGTGGCGCTCGGGGGAGCGTCGCGGGCACACGTGGTGCGGGCGGTGCGACGCGGGCGGCGTGGCGCGGCCTCGCGCGGGCGACCAACGCGGGCGACCAAGGGGACCAGGTGGACCAGGCGCAACAGGCGAACGGCGCATCACGGGCGCGCGCCGGGCGGGTCGCGGCGGCGCTGCTGTCCTCGCTGGTGCTGTCCGCGCTCGGATGGGCCGCGCTCGCCACACCGGTCGCCGCTGAGCGGGCCGAGTCGGACGCGCGGGCCCTCGACCGGGCCGGCGAGCGCCTCGAGGGGCTCGCGGATCGCCTCGACGAGGCCGAGCCTGGCAGCGACGAGCATGCCGAGGCCGTCGCCGAGGCCGAGGTCGCCGCGACGGAGCTGGCCGAGGCCGCCGAGCGCGCCGAGCAGGCCGTGGTGCGCCAGGCCGAGCGAGTCCGCCACGCCGAGCAGGAGCGCGACGCCGCCGCCGAGGAGGCCGCCGAGCGCGCCGACGCCCTCGCGGCGCGAGCCCAGTCGCTGTACCGGCTGCGGGTCGAGGGCTCGGGCAGCCTGGGCGCGCTGCTCGAGGCCGGCTCCCCCGACGAGGCGCTGCGTCGCTCGAGCCTGCTCGAGGCGATGAGCCGCACCGAGGTCGCCGCGATCGAGCGGCTCGCCGCCGACCAGCGCGCGCTCGCCGACCGCGAGGAGGCGCTGATGGCCGAGGAGGCGGCCCTGGCCGAGCTGACCGAGCGGCGGGCCGCCCTCGCCGAGCAGGCGCGCGAGGTGCGGGACGCCGGCGCGGACGATCTCCCGGGGTTCGCCGAGGAGCTGGAGGCGCTCCAGGCCCAGGAGACCCACCTCGACTCCGAGCAGCGCGAGCTCGCCGATCTCGCGGCCCAGGCGGCGGGCACGGCCGCCGAGGAGGTGGCGGCCGCCGCCGAGGACGAGGAGGAGGAGGACGAGGACGCCGCGCCCGCGGAGGCGCAGTGGCGCTGGCCGGCGCAGGGCCCGGTGACCTCGGAGTACGGGATGCGCTGGGGGCGCCTGCACGAGGGGATCGACATCGGCGGCGCGACGGGCCAGGCGGTCGTCGCCGCTCGCAGCGGGGTGGTGGCCTCCACCGGGCGCCAGGGCGGCTACGGCAACCTCGTGATCGTCGATCATGGCGGGGGCGTGACCACCGCCTACGCCCACCTCAACAGCATCGAGGTCTCGCCGGGCCAGTCGGTGGAGGCGGGGGAGCGCCTGGGCGGGATGGGCTGCACTGGCCGCTGCACCGGCACCCACCTCCACTTCGAGGTGCGCATCGGCGGGCAGGCGCAGAACCCGCGCGGGTACCTCCCGTAGCGCGTCCCCCTCCGCCGACCGCGCTGAGCGCTACGCGCGCGATGCGGCCGCGACCTGCGCCGTCACGCAGGGCACCCGTTACCACGCTGAGCGTGACGCGCAACCCTTCACACCTGTCCTGCCGTGTCACAACGGTCGACCGGCGCGTCACGTCCCCTCCGTGACAGCGGGCCGTCGCGCTGCGGGCACACGGGCGAAGGCGTGGCGGCTCATCCCGAACGACACCGCTCCCACGGAGGACGTTCCATGCGGGCAACACGAGCACAGGCGCGCGCAGGCGCGCTGGGCGCTGGCGCGCTGCTGGTCGGCGTGCTGGCACTCCCAGCCGCGGCCACGCCCGAGCGCATCAACGGCGGCGATCGCATCGAGACCGCCGTGGCGGCCAGCCAGCACGGGTGGGACGAGGCCGACGCGGCGATCCTGGTCTCGGCCGACGACTTCCCCGACGCGCTGTCGGGCACCGCCCTGGCAGCCGAGCGGGACGCGCCCGTGCTGCTGACGGGCCAGGACGAGCTGTCCGAGGCCACCGCCGAGGAGCTCGAGCGGCTCGGCGTCGAGGAGGTCACGATCCTCGGGGGCACCGGAGCGGTCGGCAGCGAGGTCGCCGACGACGTGACCGACCTGGACGGCAGCCCCAGCGTCGAGCGCCTCAACGGCCGCGACCGCTGGGCGACGGCAGCCGCGGCCGCTGACAGCCTCGAGGACGTCGAGGAGGTCATCCTCGTGGCTGGCGACCGCTTCCCCGACGCCATGGCGGCCGGCGCGCTCGCGGCCGGCGAGGGGAACCCGCCGATCCTGCTCACCAACGGCGACAGCCTGCCTGACGTCACCGCACAGGTCCTCGAGGAGATCGCGCCGCAGCGCGGCCTCGTGGTCGGTGGCGAGTCGACGGTGAGCGAGACCGCCTTCGACGAGGCCGCCGACCTCATCGGCGACCTCGATCGGGTGGCCGGCACGAACCGGTACGAGACCTCCGCGCTGGTCGCCGAGCTCGCCGAGGAGCGCGTGGAGGACCCCGACGCCGCGCTGCTCGCCACCGGCGCCGACTTCCCCGACGCGCTGGCCGCGGGCTCGCTGGCGGCGCGCACCGGGGCGCTGCTCACCCTGGTGTCGCCCACGCAGCCCCAGGACGACAACGACCAATTCCTGCGCGCGCGGGCCGACCAGTGGAACGGGTCGTTCGTGCTCGGCGGCAGCGCGGCGCTCAGCGACGACGCGGTCGAGGCGCTGACGCGCAGCATGGCCGACGAGGAGCACCCCGAGCCCGAGCCAGAGCCGGAGCCCGACCCCGAGCCGCGGCCGTGGGAGCGCGCGGTGGAGATCGCCCACGACCAGCTGGGCAAGCCCTACTCCTACGGCGCGACCGGCCCGGGCGCCTTCGACTGCTCGGGGCTGACGACCTACGTCACCGGCCAGGTCGGCGTGTCGATCCCGCGGACCTCGGCGGCGCAGTTCTCGCAGCTGCCCAACGTGTCGCGGTCCGAGGCCCGGCCCGGCGACATCGTCGCCTTCCGCAACCCCGTGGGGCACGTCGGCCTCTACATCGGCGGCGGGCAGATGATCGAGGCCTCGCGGCCCGGCGTGCCGGTGCGGATCGCCTCGGTCGACCGCAGCGACCTGCGGGGCTTCGTGCGCCCGCCCTACTAGCCAGCCACCACTCGGCGCATGGTGCGCGCCCCCGTCCGCGAGCGCGGGCGGGGGCGCGGCGCGTCGCGCCCCCGTGGCGCTGGGAGCCGGCGCTGGGCGCCGATCAGGGGTCCGCGCCGGGCAGGTCCTCCTCGCCGGGCTCGGCGTCGAGCGCGGAGCGGTCGCGGAACGCCGCGAAGAGCTCGGCGGCGGCCTGCTCCTGGGGCACGAGCACCGCGGCGCCGCCGATCGTCTGGGGCGTCGCAGGGACGAGATAGGTCGGCATCCCCTCGCGCATGCCCAGCGAGGCGACCCCGAGCTGCGCTGCCCCGAGCGGGCCGAAGGCGCGGTTGACCGTCAGCGCCGCGCCACCCTCCCAGGCCGCCTGCGTGAGGCGCACGGGGTTGGCGAGCGTCGAGGGGCTCGCCAGCTCCCGCGCGAGAGCCTGCACGAACTCCTGCTGGCGCCCGATGCGGCCGAGGTCGTCGTCGATGCCGCGCACCCGCACGAAGCTCAGGGCGTCGACGCCGTCCAGGCGCTGTCGTCCGGCCGGCAGGTCGGCGTTCGCGCGCTCGTCGCGGATGGGCTCGTCCAGGGTCAGCTCGACGCCGCCGACCGCGTCGACGAGGTCCACGAAGCCCGCGAGGTCGAGCTCGACGTAGTGCGAGAGCGACAGGCCCGTCAGGTCGCGCACGGTCTCGACGAGGCAGCTGCGCCCGCCCGGCCGCGTCGTCGCCGCGTTGATGCGGCCCTGCGTGCCGTCGCACAGCGTCACGTAGAGGTCGCGCGGCAGGGCGAGCACGCCGACGTCGGTCCCGTCGACCGCGAGCACGAACAGCGTGTCGAAGCGCTCGCCCTCGACCTGCCCGGCGCCGACGTCCTGGGCCTGCTCCTCGGTGAAGCCCTCCCGCGCGTCGCTGCCGGCCACCAGCACGTTGGCCTGCGTCGGGCCGATCCATGACAGCCCGTCGACGTCGACGCGCTCCATGCGCAGCAGCGCGGTCGCCACGAGCGCCGAGACGGCCAGCAGCAGCACCAGCAGCGCCGCACCGGCCACGCGCAGCGGCCGTGGCCCGCGTCGGCGCCGGCGGTGCCCCCCGCGCGCCGAGCGGTCGCGCTCACGGCGCGCCCGTCGCCTCGGGCGGGGCAGCCGCGGCGCGCGGCCGCGCTGGGCGGGGCCGAAGCCGTCGCCCGCGTCCTCGCCGGGCCCGCCCTGCGGGGATGTCGGCCCCGCGGGCGCGCGGGACGCGTCGTCGCCGGCGGGCGCGTCGCGGGATGCGCCAGGTCGTGAGGAGCCGCCCCGCTGGGGCGGCCCGAAGCCGTCGTCGCTCATGGCGCGGATCGTGCCACGGCCGGCGTGGCCCGCGTGCGCCGCGCCCTCACGCGTGCGGCGGTGGGCCCCACCCGCCGCCACCGGGGGTGGAGACCCGCACGCGGTCGCCGGCGCGCAGGGTCCACGTGCCCTTGGCCGGCAGGGGCTCCGCGCTGCCGTCGCGGCGGATGAGCAGGTTCTCGCCCGGCGCGCCCGGGCTGCCGCCGGCCACGCCCCACGGCCCGGTCTCGCGGCGCTCGGTCTGCAGCGTGAGCGTGCAGTCGGCGAGGACCTCGAGCTCGCGCACCACGCCGTCGCCGCCGGGGTGGCGCCCCGCCCCGCCGGAGCCGCGGCGCACCGCGGCCCGGCGCACCCGCAGCGGATAGGCGAGCTCGAGCGCCTCCACCGGGGTGTTGCGGGTGTTGGTCATCCCCGTGTGGATCGCGGAGCCGCCGGGGCGGTGCGGGGTGCCGCCCTCGCCGCCGGCGATCGTCTCGTAGTAGCTGAAGGCCGCGTCGCGGCCCGCGTCAGCGTCCTGGTCGGCGCCGCTGCCGGCCGCGCCGAGCAGCACGTTGTTCATGGTCCCCTGCGAGGCCGCCGGGGTGCGGGAGGGGTCCGCGGCAGCGAAGCAGCCGTGCACCAGGTCGGCGAGCCGCTGGCTCGTCTCCACGTTGCCGGCCGCGACCGGGGCCGGGTGCCGTGCGTCCACCAGCGTCCCGGGCTCGGTGCGCACGGTCACCGCGCGGTAGCAGCCGGCGTTGGGTGGGGCGTGCGGGTCGGTGAGCAGCCGCACGACGAACCACACCGCGGACACGGTCACCGCTCGCACCGCGTTGACCCCCTGGGCCACCTGAGGGTCGGTGCCGGCGAGGTCGACGGTGAGGGCGTCCCCGGCGACCGTCAGGGTCGCGCGCAGGCGCGCGCCGCCCGCGACCTCCAGGCGCTCCTCGCGGGCCCAGGTGCCGTCGGGCAGGTCGGCGATCGCGGCGCGCACGCGCCGGTCGCTGTAGTCGCACACCGCGGTCATGGCCTCGCCGAGGGCGGCGGTGCGCGCTGCGACCTCGCGCAGCCGGCGCGCCCCGACGTGGTTGGCGGCCAGCTGGGCCCGCAGGTCGCCGCGACGCTCCCACGGGGTGCGGGACGCGGCGGCCACGAGGTCCACGAGGTCCTCGCGGACCTCGCCGTCGACGACGAGCCGCACCGGCGGGATGCGCAGGCCCTCCATGGCGATGTCGGTCGCCGCGGCGGGCATCGAGCCGGGCGCGGCGCCACCGACGTCGGCGTGATGCGCGCGGTTGGCGACGTAGCCGAGCAGCCCACCGTCGGCGTCGCCCACCGCGGCCACGAGGGTGAGGTCGGGCAGGTGCGTGCCGCCCGCGTAGGGGTCGTTGAGCAGCACCTGGTCGCCGGGCGCCAGCGCGCCGCCGAAGGCCTCCAGCGCCGCGCGCACGCTCGCCGGCATCGAGCCGAGATGCACCGGGATGTGCTCGGCCTGGGCGACCATCGTCCCGGCAGGGTCGAACACCGCCGCCGAGCAGTCGGCGCGCTCCTTGATGTTCGGGGAGGTGGCGGTGTGGCGCAGGGCCGCGCCCATCTCGTCGGCCACGCCGGCCAGGGCGTGCCGCACGACCTCCAGCCGCGCCGGGTCCATCAGCGCCCTCCGCTCGCCTCGTCGGCGCTGCCCACGCCGATCACGAGGTTGCCGCGCGCGTCGACTCGCCCCACGTCGCCGGGCTCCAGGAGCGTGGTGGCGTCGGGCTGGGTGACCAGGGCCGGGCCCGCGAGCTCGACGCCGGGGGCCAGGGCGCGGCGAGCCCAGACCGTGGCGGGCACCACGCGGCCATCGGCCAGGGTGATGGGCTGGTGCGACGCCTCGGGCGCCTGCGCGCCGAGCCCGAAGCGCTGCGGCGGCGAGGCCAGGGCGGGCTCCCCGGTGGCCACCGCCCGCAGCGTGACGACCTCGACCACCGCGTCGCGCGGCGCGTGGCCGTAGCGCCCGAGGTGGGCGCGGTGCAGCGCCTCGCGGATCGTGGCCGGGTCGGCGTCGTCGACCGCGCAGCGCAGCTCGTGTGCCTGGCCCGCGTAGCGCAGGTCGGCGAGCCAGCGCACGGTCACCGAACCGGCATCCTGACGCGCCACCGCGGCGCGCGCGTCGGCGGCCAGGCCCTCCCAGGCCTCGGCCAGCCCGCTCGTCTCGGCGTCGTCGGGCGCCACCCGCGCCATCACCGTGCGGGAGGTCTCGGCGCGGGGCGGCGCCAGCAGCAGCCCCAGGGCGCTGGCCACGCCCGGGGCGGGCGGCACGATGACGGCCGGGCAGCCCAGCTCGCGGGCCAGCGCGCACGCATGCAGGGGGCCGGCGCCGCCATAGGCGACCAGCGCGAGGTCGGTGGGGTCCACGCCCTGCTCGGTGGAGACGTGGCGCAGCGCGCGGGCCATCGTGGCGCGCACGACCGTCAGCACGCTGGCGGCGGTGCCCGCGTGGCGTGCCACCGCCTCGGGCAGGCGGGCCAGGGCGCGCTCGGCCGCGTCGGGGTCGAGCCGCAGCGCCCCCGACCCGAGCGCCGGGGCCTGGCCGAGGTGACCGGCTGCCGCGTGCGCGTCGGTGACGGTCGGCTCGCGGCCCCCGCGCCCGTAGCACGCGGGGCCCGGCTGAGCGCCCGCCGAGCGGGGCCCGACGCGCAGGGCGCCCCCGGCGTCGACCCACGCCAGCGAGCCGCCACCAGCGCCGACGGTGTGGATCGCCACCGAGGGGGTGCGAAACGGCAGCCCCGCGATCTCCCCGTCGCCGCGCCGCTGCGGTCGGCCCTCCTGGATGAGGCACACGTCGGTGGAGGTGCCGCCCATGTCGAGCGCCAGGGCATCGGGCCAGCCCGCCGCCTCGGCGATCCGCCCGGCGGCGACCACCCCCGCGGCCGGGCCCGACAGCAGCGTGCGGACCGGGGCGTCGGCGACCGCGTCCAGGGCGTCGACCCCGCCGCCCGACGTCATCACCGACACCGAGGCCGGCGCGACCCGCCCCGCCAGGCGCGACAGGTAGCGCTGCATGACCGGGGCGACGGCGGCGTTGAGCACGCAGGTGGAGGTGCGCTCATGCTCGCGCAGCTCGGGCAGCAGGGCGCTGGCGGCGGTGATCGGCACGTCGGGGCCCAGCCGCTCGCGCAGCGCGGCGGCCAGCCGGCGCTCGTGGGTGGGGTCGGCGTAGCCGAACAGCAGGCTGATGGCCACCGCCTCCGGCGCGAGGCTCGCGACGGCCTCGGCGACGCGGTCGACCTCCGCGTCGGTCAGGGGGACCAGCACCTCGCCCGAGGCCCCGAGCCGCTCCTCGACGGCCACGACCCGGTCGTCGTCCACCAGGGGAGCGGGACGCACCACCGACAGGTCGTAGAGCGAGGGCCGGTCCTGACGGGCGAGCCGGAGCACGTCGGCGACCTCGGCGGTGACGACCAGCGCGGTGCGCGCCACCCGCCGCTCCAGCACGGCGTTGGTGGCCGTGGTGGTGCCATGGGCGACATGGGTCGTGGCCTCGTGCGCGCCCTCGGCGACGGCGGCCAGCCCGGCGGCCACCGCGAGGCTCTGGTCCTCGGGCGTGGTCGGGACCTTGCGCGCGGTGACGGTCCCGTCGGGCTCCACGCGCACGCAGTCGGTGAACGTGCCACCGACGTCGACCCCGGCGACGGCGCCCGGGGCCGCGCGATCGGGTGGGGGAGGGGTGGTCGGCACGGCCGCGAGTGTAGGCGCGGGGCCCGGGGCGCCCCGTCGCGCCGCACCGGCGGCGACGCGGCCGGCGGGGGAGGCCGCGCGAGGACTCCTGGCCCCTTCCCGGGTCGCTGGCGACGGGGGTACCCTGCGGCCATGACGGACCCGGACCCGGCGTCATCGCACCGGCGCTTCGAGGACATGGCGCTCGCGCACGTCCTCGGTGGGCTGAACGAGGCGCGCAGCCGGATGTTCCGGGACCACCTCGCCGAGTGCGAGCGCTGCCGGGCGCGGGTGGACGAGCTGCAGGAGCTGGCCTCGGACCTCGCCGGCATCGAGCGCGAGGCGCGCAGCGAGGCCGCGCGCGGCGAGGCCGGCCGGGGCGAGGCGGCGCGCGGTCCGTCGCGGCCGCGCCGACCGGCGTGGCGGCCCACGCCCGAGGGGTCTGCCCCGCGCGGTGGCGAGCGCGCCGGCGACGCGGCGCCCGACCCTGCCCGCCTGGAGCCGCCCGCGCCCTCGCGCACCCGGGTGCTGGCCGTGGCCGCCGTCGGCCTCGCGGTGGTGGTGGTCCTCGCCGGGGCCCTCGCCTGGCTGCGCGCCGATCGGGCCGCGCTGGAGCGCGAGCTGGAGCAGCGCGTGGCCGCGAGCGCCGCGCTGGTGCACGGCGAGGACGTGGCGCCGTCGTTCGTGGCCGACGACCTCGAGGCCACCGCGCGCCGGCACGACGACGACCTCGCCCTGCTCGTCGAGGGCCTGGAGGACGGCGAGCACGTCCTGGCGCTGCGCAGCGAGGACCAGGCCGCGCCGCACCTCGAGCGCGCCACCGCCGCCGACGGCGTGGCGTTCGTCGTGGTCGAGCCGCGGGCGGGCGACGAGCAGGCCGTGCTCGCCTCGGCGGGTCCGGGCGAGGCCACCGCCGGCGAGCCGCTGGTGATCGTGGACCTCGACGACTGACCGAGCCCGTCCCGGGCGACGTGGCGCCGTCGCCACGACGGGCGCGCGGCGCTCGCACCGCCGGGCGCGCGCCGCTACCATGCTCGGCGCACGGGCTCGTAGCTCAGTGGGAGAGCGCTCGCCTCACACGCGAGAGGTCGCTGGTTCGAAACCAGCCGAGCCCACCATCATCCCCGCGCGCGTCGCCTCCCGGCGCACCGCGCTCAGCGCTGCTCGCCGACCTCCTCGCCGCGCGCCGAGGCGGCGCGCGAGCGCAGGTCGGCGATGCCCTCGCGGAAGGACGGGTAGCGCCACAGGGCGCTGCCGGACACGAACACGTCGGCCCCGGCGCGCGCGGCGCGGGCGATCGTGTCCGGGCCGATCCCGCCGTCCACCTCGAGCTCGATGGGGTGGTCGGCGGCGTCGAGCAGCGTGCGCGCCGCGGCGATCTTGGGCTCCATCGACGCCAGGTACGACTGGCCGCCAAAGCCCGGGTTCACCGTCATGACCAGCAGCACCTCGATGAGGTCGAGCAGCGGCTCCGCCGCGGCCAGCGGCGTGCCGGGCGACAGCGCGAGGCCAGGGCGCACCCCCTGGGCGCGCAGCTGCTGGAGGGTCGCGTGGGGCTGGCGCAGGGTCTCGGGGTGGACGAGCACCACCTCGCAGCCGGCCTGCGCGTAGGTGTGGAGCAGCTCCTCGGGCCGCTCGCACATCACGTGCGCCTCGAAGCCGCAGTCGGCGTAGGGGCGGCACGCGGCGATCACGTCGGCACCGTAGGTCAGGTTCGGCACGAACTGTCCGTCCATGACGTCCCACTGGATCCGGTCGGAGCCGGCGCGGTCCAGGGCGGCGACGTCCTCGCCCAGGCGGGCGAAGTCCACGGGCAGCGCAGCGGGCACGATGTGGGTCACGGCGGTCTCACCTCGGCGTCGGTCGGCGGCGCGAGCCTAGCCGCGCCCTGTCGCCGCGCGTGCCGGATGGCCTGCCGTCGCTATCCTCCGCGGGACCAGGCCACGGCAAGGAGCACGGGGTGTCAGAGGTGACGGTCAAGAGCCCGGAGGGCGCGGTCGCTGAGGTCGACGCGGCCGCGACCGCCCACGAGGCGCTCGTGGCGCTGGGCACCCGGCGCGGGCAGGTGGTGGCCGCGCGGGTCGACGGCGCGGTGGTCGACCTCGACCGCGCCGTGCCCGACGGCGCGGTGGTCGAGCCCGTCCCTGCCGACAGCGACGAGGGCCGGGCGATCATCCGCCACTCGACGGCCCACGTGATGGCCCAGGCCGTCACCGACCTGTGGCCCGAGGCGAAGTTCGCGATCGGCCCGCCGGTGGCGGACGGCTTCTACTACGACTTCGACGTGGAGCGGCCCTTCACCCCCGAGGACCTCGAGCGCATCGAGGAGCGGATGCGCGAGATCATCGGCGAGGACCAGGCCTTCCGCCGCCGCGAGGTCGAGCCCGAGGAGGCGCGCGCGGAGTTCGCCGACCAGCCCTACAAGCGCGAGCTCATCGACCAGGCCGCCGCGGGGGGCGGCGCGCGCGGCGACGAGACCGCCGACATCGACCCCTCGGGCGAGACCATCTCGATCTACGACAACGAGCGCCCGGACGGGTCGCGCTGGCCGGACCTGTGCCGCGGTCCCCACGTGCCCAGCACCCGCTGGATCCCGGCCTTCGCGCTGCAGCGGGTGGCCGGCGCCTACTGGCGTGGCGACGAGCGCCGCCCGATGCTCCAGCGGATCTATGGCACCGCCTGGGAGTCGCGCAAGGCGCTGAAGGCCTACCTGCAGCGCCTGGAGGAGGCGCGCAAGCGCGACCACCGCAAGCTCGGTCGCGAGCTCGACCTCGTCAGCTTCCCCGAGGAGCTCGGTCCTGGGCTGGAGGTGTGGCATCCCAAGGGCGCGCGGGTCCGCCAGCTCATGGAGGACTACGCCCGCACCCGGCACGACGCCGCCGGGTACGAGCCCGTGTTCACCCCCCACGTGGGCCGCAGCGAGCTGTGGCAGACCTCGGGCCACCTCGACTTCTACGCCGACAGCATGTACCCGGCGATGACGTTCGAGGAGGAGGAGGCGAGCTACTACGCCAAGCCGATGAACTGCCCGTTCCACGTGCTGGTGTTCCGCTCGCGCACGCGCAGCTACCGGGAGCTGCCCCTGCGGCTGTTCGAGCTCGGCACCGTCTACCGGTACGAGCGGTCGGGCACCATCCACGGCCTCATGCGGTCCCGCGGGCTGACCCAGGACGACAGCCACCTGTTCTGCACCCCCGACCAGATCAGCGACGAGATCGGCGGGGTCATCGCGTTCACCCGTCGCCTCTACCGCGACTTCGGGCTCGGCGAGCCCACTCGCGTGGCGCTGTCCACCCGCCCGGAGAAGGCTGCGACGGTGGGCACCGACGCGGGCTGGGAGCATGCCGAGGCGAGCCTGCGCGAGGCCCTGGACGCCTCGGGCCTGCCCTACCAGGTCGACGAGGGCGAGGGCGCCTTCTACGGCCCCAAGATCGACATGCACGTCACCGACGCGATCGGGCGGGAGTGGCAGCTGACCACCATCCAGCTCGACTTCAACCTGCCCGAGCGCTTCGACCTGACCTACGCCGGCGCCGATGGCGCCGAGCACCGCCCGATCATGATCCACCGGGCGGTGTTCGGGTCGATCGGCCGCTTCTTCGGGGTGCTCACCGAGCACTTCGCCGGCGCGTTCCCCACCTGGCTGGCGCCGGTGCAGGCCGTGGTCGTCCCGATCGCCGACCGCCACCACGACTACGCCCACGACGTCGCCGCCGCGCTGACCGGACGCGGCCACCGGGTCGAGGTCGACACCAGCGACGACACGATGGGCGCCAAGATCCGCAAGCACCAGCTCGCCAAGGTGCCCTTCCAGCTCATCGTCGGCGACGCCGAGGCGCAGGCGGGCACCGTCGCGGTCCGCCCGCGCCGCGGGGACCAGCGCAGCGACGTGCCGCTCGCGACCTTCGGTGACGAGCTCGACGCGCTCGTGGCGGCCATGGGCGCCGACGAGCAGGCAGGCGCGTGAGCGCCGACCGCGGTCCCCACGATCCCGATCCGACCCCGGCCGACGCCGAGGTCGGCCGGCTCGACGGGCTCGCGCGCCTGTGGTCGCCCTGGCGCATGGCCTACGTCAAGCGCGACGACGAGCCCATCGACGGGTGCCCCTTCTGCGTGCTCCCCGCTCGGGGCCCCGAGCGCGACGCGGCGTCGCTGATCCTCCATCGGGGCGAGCGCTGCTACGCGATCCTCAACGCCTACCCCTACAACCCCGGCCACCTCATGGCGGTCCCGTTCCGCCACGTGGCGCGCCTCACCGAGCTGGAGCGCGACGAGCTGCACGAGATGGCCGACCTGTGCCATCGGGCCGTGCGGGCCCTCGAGGCGGCCTCGGGGCCGCATGCCTGCAACATCGGCATCAACGACGGCAAGGTCGCCGGGGCGGGGATCGCCGAGCACATCCACCAGCACGTGGTGCCTCGCTGGGGTGGCGACACCAACTTCATGCCGGTGATCGGCCAGACCCGCGTGCTCCCGCAGCTGCTGGAGGAGGCCTACGCCGTGCTGGCGCCGGCCTTCGCCGAGGCCTGACCGGG
>PUKE01000041.1 GCA_003550425.1 Nitriliruptoria bacterium | reverse complement strand
TCCGCCCCACCGACGATCCCGTTGCCCGGGCCGCGCAGAGCGTGGACTACTTCACGCGTGACCAGTGGTGGTCCATGCTCTCGCAGGGGAGTCGGAACAACCCGGCATGGAACAGATGCGTGCACGTCGACGCGCGGCACGTCGGGTGCGTCGTCTGGACCGCCATCCAGTCCGGGAGCGGGGGATCCGGGAGCGGGGGAGGCGATGATGCACCAGACGAGGACTCGCCGTCCGGGGAGCCGTGCGCTGTGATCGACCCGACGCCACCAACCCCGGACCCTCATCGTGTCCGCATGACCGGCTCGGTCGTCATCGATCCAGGGGTCCGTGGCCTGACCGGACTCGAGACCAGGGTCTGGGTCTCGAGCGATGCCACTCGGACCTTGGAGTGGACCCAGACCGGCAGCCCCGGTCTCACGGCGGACTGCGAGAAGGTCCCGGCCCCGACGCGCACGTTCTCGGTGCGCGTGGAGGAGTGGACCATCACCGTCGACGGCCCGCATGACGCGTGGCGCTGGACGACCACGGCGCGTGGGTCGCAAGGCGACCCAGTCGGCACCTTCATCCCGGACCACACTGGCGACCACGTCCTGGGCCTGGAGGCTCGCGTGGAGGGCGACGTGAGCCTCACGGCCCCGTTGTCCCAGAGCGACTACGAGGTGATCGAGGTGCGCTCCCGCCTGACGCCGTGACTGCTGCTCCGGGCACGGAGCGCGCACAGAGCCGCACCGAGCCGCACCGAGCCGCACCGAGCCGCACCAGGCCAGCCTCGTGCCGAGCCTCGGCCGACGGCGCTGTGTAGCCTGCCCGCGGACCCGCCGACCCTGCGAGGACCGACACGATGACCGAGGACGCCACGATCCTCCTCGCCCACGGGCCGAACCTGTCCCAGCTCGGGCGACGCGACCCGACCATCTACGGCACCGTGACGCTCGACGACGCGCACGCCGCCGCCCGCGCGGTGCACGCCCAGCTCGACCGCTTCCAGTCCGAGCACGAGGGCGAGCTCGTGCACCGCCTCCATCGGGCGCGCGACGACGGCACGCGCGCGGTCATCCTCAACCCGGGCGCCCTGACGCACTACAGCTACGCGCTGCGGGACGCGGTGGAGATGCTCGAGCAGCCCGTGGTCGAGGTGCACCTGTCGCAGACGCACGCCCGCGAGCCGTTCCGTCGTCACTCGGTCATCTCGCCGGTGGCCGACATGACCATCACCGGGGCCGGCATCGTCGGCTATCGCCTCGCCGCGCTGGCCTGCCGCGATCGCCTCGGGCTCGACGTGGCGGGCGCCACATGACCGAGCCGGCGCGCCACGACCACGCCGCGCGTCGCACGCGGCTGGCCGAGCAGCTCGGCGCCGTCGGCCTCGACGCGCTGCTCGTCACCGGGCTCGCCAACCTGCGCTACCTCACCGGGTTCACCGGCAGCGCCGGTCGGCTGCTGGCACGTGCCGACGGGCACCACCTGTTCGTCACCGACGGCCGCTACCGGGACCAGGTCGCCGCCGAGGTCGCCGACCTGCCGCGGCGCATCACCCGCACCGACGCGTGGCTGGACGACGTCGTCGGTGACGCCGAGCGCATCGGCCTCGAGGCCCATCTGGTGCCCTGGGCGACCGCGCGGAGCCTCGAGCAGCGGCTGGCGCCCGCCGAGGTCGTGCCGGCCGAGCCGCTCGTCGAGCACCTGCGCGCTCGCAAGGACGAGGCCGAGATCGACGCCCTCGAGCGCGCCTGCGCCATCACCGCACGCACCTGGGAGGCGCTCCTCGACTGGATCGAGCCCGGCGTCACCGAGCGCGCGGTCGCCCAATGGGCAGAGCGCACCATGGTCGAGCTCGGCGCCGACGGCTCCGCCTTCACCCCCACGGTGGCCAGCGGTCCCAACGGCGCCCGACCCCATCACAAGGATGGTCGGCGCACGCTGGCCTCCGGTGACCTCATCACGGTCGACATGGGAGCCCGCGTCGACGGCTACTGCGCCGACATGACGCGCCTCGTCGCCCTCGGCGACCCGGGTGGCGAGCTCCGCGCCGTCGTCGACGCCGTCGCCGACGCGCAGCAGGCCGCCGTCGCCGCGGTCGCCAGCGGCGTGGCCGCCCGCGACGTCGACGCGGCCGCCCGCGACCGCCTCACCGAGGCGGGCTACGGCGAGGCCTTCGTCCACGGCACGGGGCACGGCGTCGGCCTCGAGCTGCACGAGGCGCCGCGCCTGGGCACGACCTCCGACGCTACACTCGCAGCCCGCATGGCCGTGACCGTCGAGCCAGGTGCCTACCTGCCCGACGTCGGGGGAGCGCGCATCGAGGACCTCGTGGTCGTCACGCACGACGGCTGCCGCGTGCTGACCACCCCCGACCGCTCGCTCGCGGTGCGCTGACCCACCCGCCTCGGGGCGTGACGCCTCGAGGCGCGACGCTGCCGCCTCGCAGCGCGCACGGCCGGCCCGTGACCAGATCACCGGAGCGTCCCATGGTCTCCACCAACAAGCTCAAGAACGGCATGACCCTCAACCTCGACGGTGAGCTGTGGCGCGTCGAGGAGTTCCAGCACATCAAGCCCGGCAAGGGCCAGGCCTTCGTGCGCACCAAGCTCAAGGGCGTGCGCACCGGCAAGACGCTGGAGCGCAACTTCCGTGCCGACGAGGACGTCGAGCAGGCGATCCTCGAGCGCCGCACCCTCCAGTACCTCTACCGCGAGGACGATCAGTACGTCTTCATGGACACCGAGACCTTCGAGCAGACCCTCGTGCCCGAGGAGCCGCTCGGCGACGCCCCCAAGTGGATCAAGGAGGGCGACACCGTGGAGCTCGTCTTCTACAAGGACGAGGTCATCGGCGCGAACCTGCCCGCCTCGGTGGAGCTGGAGGTGACCGAGACCGAGCCCGGGCTGCAGGGCGACCGCGTGTCCGGCGGCAGCAAGCCCGCGACCGTCGAGACCGGCGCGACCGTCCAGGTGCCCCTGTTCATCAACGAGGGCGAGCGCGTCAAGGTCGACACTCGCTCCGGCGAGTACCTGTCGCGGGCCTAGTGGCCCCGACGACCCGATGACGCGCCCATGAGCCGCCCGACCCGCCACGAGGCCCGCCGACGGGCGCTCGAGCTGCTGTACGAGGCCGACGTCCTCGGTCGGCCGCTCGACGCCGTCCTGCGCGCCGCCCACGAGGGCGACGACCCGCCCGACCCGTTCACCGTCTCCCTCGTGGAGGGGGTGGCCGCCCGCCGCGACGAGCTCGACCGCGCCATCGCCGCCGCCGCGCGTGGCTGGCGCCTGCAGCGCATGCCGATCCTGGACCGCAACCTGCTGCGCCTCGGGCTCCACGAGATCGCCCACGAGCCCGACGTGCCCGCCTCGGTCGCCATCGACGAGGCCGTCGAGCTCGCCCGCTCGCTGTCGACCGACGACTCCGGACGCTTCGTCAACGGCGTGCTCGGCCGCCTCGCACGCGAGCAGGGCGACGGCGCAGACGACGCGTCGGACGACGTGCCCGCCGCGGACGACCAGGGCGCTGCGCCACGAGGTGCCGACGGGCCCGCCAGCACGTGAGCTCCGAGGGCAGGTGACGACCGTGACGGGAGCCTCGACCGGCGACGAGCAGGGCGTCACGGTCCGCCCAGGGCTGACGATCCCCGAGCACGAGCTCGGCGAGCGGTTCGTGCGCTCCGGCGGCCCGGGTGGCCAGCACGTCAACACCTCCGCCACCAAGGTGGAGCTGCGCTTCGACGTGGCGGGATCGTCGGCGCTGACCGAGCAGCAGAGGGCGGGGGTCTACCGGTCGCTTGGCTCCCGCCTGACCGGTGAGGGCGTGCTGGTGCTCACCGCCAGCGAGCACCGCTCGCAGGCCCGCAACCGGGAGGCCGTCCGAGGGCGCCTCGCCACGCTGCTGCGCGAGGCCCTCGCACCGCGGCGGGAGCGCCGTCCCACGCGACGGCCCCGCTCGGCCGAGCAGCGGCGGCTCGCCGCGAAGCGACGCCGTGGCGACCTCAAGCAGCAGCGCCGCCC
>PUKE01000260.1 GCA_003550425.1 Nitriliruptoria bacterium | reverse complement strand
GATCTTCGTCCATCCCGTGCGCGTCACCCGTGAACCCGCCCCGCCCGCCGGCACCCGCGCTGACCAGCCACTACACCCCCACCAGCCCGATCAGCGGCCGACTACTTCTACAGGTGGCCCATTTGTTGCACCCCAGCAGTAGGCGTCCCCGTCCTGAGCGAGCCCGCAGGTATGCTGGTTGCCGGCAGCAAGCTGCTCGAACGACACAGGGTCGCCTTCGCTCTGGGGGGCAGCCACCGCCACCGGTGTCGTCTCCCTGTCGTCGTTGTCGTTACCCAGGGCGCCGTTGGCGCCGCGGCCCCAGCACCAAGCGCCGCCATCGTCGTCGAGCGCGCAGGTGTGTTCCTCGCCAGCGGCCAGCTGCACGAACGTCGTACTGTTCGTATCGTTCGTGTCATTGGTGTCGTTAGGAGCCTTCACCACGACCGGCTCAGCCTCTGTCCCGTCGGAGTCACCGTTGCCGAGTTGGCCGTTCGCGTTCTGCCCCCAACAGAAGGCCTTCCCTTCCTCGTTGAGCCCACAGGTATGGTCCTCTCCGGCGGTTAACTGCGTGAACGTCGCATCGTTCGTATCGTTCGTGTCATTGGTGTCGTTGGGAACGTTCACCGGCGCCGGCCGGTCCTCGGTGTCGCCGAACTCACCGGTACCGAGTTGCCCATCCGCGTTCTTGCCCCAACAGAACGCATCGCCGTTCTCGTCGAGCCCGCAAGTGTGCCTGTCGCCAGCGGCGAGTTGCTTGAACTCTGGCTGCTCTTCGTAGGTCTGGAAGCCCAGGAACAGCCCACTCTTCTTGATCCTGCTGTCTTTCACGACATCGCCGACCCGGACCGGTGACTTCTCTGGGTCGTCCGCCTCGGGATTGCCGAGTTGCGCTTTGTCATTGCGGCCCCAGCAGTAGGCGTCGCCGTCGGAGTCGATCGCGCAGGTATGGAAGCCGCCGGCAGTCAGCGGGACCAGCCCGAGATCGTCGAGGTCGTCGTCGAGGTCCTCGTCTTCGAAGGCGGCCTGGAACTGCTCGTCGTCGCTGGTGTCCGCGGCGGTGGGGGAGCTCGGCACGAGCGTCGCGAGCAGCGCGAACACCATGAGCGCGGCGAGCGCGGAGAGGCGCCGGTCGCCGTGGGCCAACCTCCAGGAGAGGACTGGCGGGGCGTGAGGGTTCATGATGGTGGCTCCTGCGGTCGGCAGCGGTCAGGGGTGCGTTGGCGGCGCCGTCGTCGGCTCACGCGCGGTGGCGCCGAGGTGACGCTACGAACAGGAGCGGACCGAGGGGAGCGGTCAGCGGCATCGGTGATCGGTCCGCGGCCATCGTGATCACCGGGTGCCCCATTTGTGAGCGGCTCGCGCCACCGACCCCCGCTTCGCTATGGTGCTGGCGGCCACGATCATTGGTGGAGTCGTTGTCGCAGGGGATCGCGGCACGCAACGCCGAGCGCAGCCGTCTGAGGGGACTCTGCGCGGGACGGTCGCGGCCATTGGTGTTGCTCCAGGGCCCGGCCGGCATCGGGAAGTCCGCGCTGGCGGGCTGGCTGGCCGAGGAGGCGCGCCACGACGGCTGGTGGGCCGGCTCGGCCGCGGCCACTGCGCTGGCGTGGGAGCCACCGCTGGGGCTGTGGACGCGGCTGGCAGCCGTCGCGTCGGCCGAGGGCGTCGCCGCCGGCGAGACGCTGGCCGAGGGGGTCGACGGCGCCATGAGCCCCGAGCGTCGCTACGCGGCGGTGCTGGCGCTGGTGCGCAGCCTCGACCAGGGGCGCCCCGGCGCGCTGCTCGTCCTCGACGACCTCCACGAGGCCGACACGAGCTCCCTGACCGTGCTGCTCCAGCTGCTCCCGGCGCTGGTGGGCACGCCGACGCTGCTGGTCGGGACGCTGCGCGGCACCGCCGCCCACCCGGAGGCGACCGGCCGGGCGCTGCTCGACCGGCTCGTCGCCGACGCCGAGGTGCTCGACCTCGCCCCGCTGTCGGTCGAGGAGACCGCCGCGGTGGCGCTGCAGACCGCCCCCGGGCCAGCCGACGCCTCACTCGCCGCGTGGTCGCGCGCGGTCGCGCCACGGCTGCAGCAGCACAGCGGCGGCAACCCGCTGCTGCTGACCAGCCTGCTCGGCTCCCTCGGCGTCGACTGGGGCGCACGTCCCGACGAGGCCACCATCACCGCCCACGCGCGTCAGGCCACCGCCGAGGCCGCCGCTCGCCGGATCCTCGCCACCCTGCCAACGGCTGCGCAGCGCGCGCTCGCCGTGGCCGCCGCGGTGGGCACCCGTCCCGACCTGGCCACGATCTCGGCGGCGCTCGACCAGGACGCCGGCACCTGCCTGACGGGACCCGCCGAGGCCGGGCTCGTGACCATCGAGCACGCCGCGGTGGCCTTCACCCACCCGACCTACCGGGAGGCGGCGCTGCGGCTCGTGCTCACCCCGAGCCAGCGGCGACGGATCGCCGAGGTGCTCGAGGCCCGAGGCCACAGCGGCGACCCCGCCGCCGCGCTCGAGCACCTGCGGCTGGCCGGCTCCGCCGCCCCGGTCGCGCAGCTGACGCGCGTCGCGAGAGCAGCCGCGGAGGCTGCCTCGGCCGTCGGCGACCACCTCGCAGCCGCCCGCGCCCTCGACGCCCTCGCCGAGCGCGGTGCCACGACGGTCGAGGCGCTGCTCGCCGCCGCCGAGGCCTACCACCTCGCCGGCGAGCGCGAGCACGCCTGGCAGCGGGCCCGCGACGCTGCCGACCCCACCCTGCGCGCCGACGCCCACCAGCTCGCCAGAGCGGCGCTGCTGCTGGCCCGCGGCCAAGAGTTCGTCGACGACCAGACCGAGGCGGTCACGCAGCTGCGCACCGCTGCGGGGCTGCTCGACGAGGGCGACCCCTTGCTCGCCGAGGTCCTGGCCGTCCTCGCGAGGCTCACGCTGGAGCCGCCGCTGCCGGGCGAGGCGACCATCGTCGGCCCCGGCGCCGCGCAGCGCTGGGACGTCGACACCCCGGGGGCCCGCGCCTTGGCCGCCCGCGCCCGCGCCCTCGCCGACGGCGGCGACCGTCGCGCCACCGCGGCGCTGACCTGGCGCGAGACCCACACCGACCCGGCCTGCCACGACCAGCGACGCGCAGCGTCCGACGAGGCCCTGGAGGCCGCCGAGACGCCGGGGCTCGGCGGCCGCGCGCACCTGCTGGCCGCACTCGACGCGCTGGAGGCCGCTGACCGCGACCGCTGCGACGACCTCCTGACCCGCGCGCGAGCCATGGCCGAGCGCAGCGGCGACCTCGACCTGCGCTGGCGCGTCGCGCTCCTCGACGCCGCGCTGCTGCGGGCCTCCGGGCGTCGCCAGCAGGCGCTCGCCGCCCGCGCCGAGGCCGCCGCCGCCGGCGCCCGCGCCGCCGAGCCCGGTGCGCCCCTGGCCGACCTCGGCCAAGACGCGCTCCTCGCACTCGACGACGACCTCCACGGCCCCACGCCCCAGCGCCTCATCGACGCCGGCGCCGACATCAGCCTCGCCTCGTTCCGGGTCGGCAGGGGCCTGATGCTCGCCCTGCGTGGCGACGCCGAGCAGGCGCTGGCCGTCGCCGTCCCCCTGGTCGCGGAGCTCACCGACGACCGCGACCGCGAGGGCGCCTGGTTGGTCAGCATGACCCTGCTGGCCGACGCCATCGCCACCGCCGCGCGGGCCGACCTGGCCGAGCCCCCGGTCGACACGCCGGTCGAGGCGCCGGTCGAGGCGCCGGTCGAGGCGCTGGTCGAGCCCCTGGTCGAGGCGCTGGAGCCCTTCGCCGGGCTCATCGCCGTCGACCTGATCGACGGCTTCGCCGTCACCGGCTGCGCCGCGCGCCCGCTGGCCCGCCTGCTCGCGCTGCAGGGGCGCCACGACGAGGCCGCCGAGCGCTTCGCCCTCGCACGCCATCGCGACGGCCAGGCCGGCCTGGACCTCTACCGCTGCCACGGCGACATCGACGAGCGCAGCCACGCCCACGCCCACGGCGCAGCGATCGGCGCGGCGACCGCGCGTCGGCTCGCCGCCGACGCCAAGGCCTGCGGCGCACCGGTCCTGCAGG
>PUKE01000181.1 GCA_003550425.1 Nitriliruptoria bacterium | reverse complement strand
GCGGTGGTCGGCACCACGAGGCCGAGGAGCCGTCGGGAGCGCGGCAGCGCGGAGGAGCCGGCCAGGAGCGCCGCGTCAGCGCCGTCGGCCACGGCCGCGGCCTCCAGCCAGCCGCGCACCGGCTCCCCACGGCGCTGCGCCAGCAGCGCGCCGGCGCCGAGCCCGAGGTCGCGCACGCCCATCATCCGCACCGCCAGCCGCGTGGTGGCATCGGGCGCCTGCCCCGTCAGCCGCCGCCACGACCAGGAGGTCGCCAGCGTGAGCAGCGCGCCCAGCCCGAGGCGCCCGGCGGCGGTGAGCAGGGCCAGACGGCCCCAGGGGGCGCTCGTGGGCGTGGTGGCACGGGCCATGGGGGCTCCTGACCTCGAGGCGATCGCGGTCGGGCGACGCACGCGCCGCCGCGACCGCGTCGGACTGTAGCTCCCCCCGCTGGGTAGGCTGGCCGTGCGATGGATCCAGAGACCTCCGTGCCGACCTGCTATCGGCACCCGGATCGGCAGACCCGGCTGTCGTGCACCTCGTGCGAGCGGCCCATCTGCACCGAGTGCCTGACCCACGCGTCGGTCGGGCAGCGGTGCCCCGACTGCGCCAAGCCCTCGGCGCCGGTGATGGACGCCGCCGAGGCCCAGCGTCGTGCGGCGCGCGCCCCCTTCACCAAGGGGGTCATCGCGGTCGCTGCCGCGGTCTACCTGGTCACGGTCTTCGGCGGGCCGGTCGGGGACCTCGTCTTCGCCCTGGGCGCCCACTCGAACCCCGACATCGCCCAGGGCCAGTGGTGGCGCCCGCTGACCGCGATGTTCCTGCACAGCCCCGGGTTCCTGCTGCACATCGTGTTCAACATGCTGCTGCTGTGGATCCTGGGGCGCCCGATCGAGCGCGAGGTCGGCTCGGCGGCGTTCGCCGCGCTCTACCTCGGCGCGGGCCTCGGCGGGGCGGTGGCGTACTTCTTCCTCGCCGGCGACACCCCCGCCGTGGGCGCCTCGGGGGCGGTGTTCGGCCTGTTCGGCGCCTGGCTCGCCGCGGGGCTGCGCAACCGCGACAACCTCCAGGGCCAGATGCTGCTGCGCCAGATCGGGCCGCTGGTCATCCTCAACGTGGTCATCTCCTTCACCCCCGGCATCGCGTGGCAGGCCCACTTCGGTGGCCTGCTCGCCGGGTTCGTGATCGCCTGGCTGTGGGGCCGGCTGCACCCCCGCGACCGCCGCTCCCGCGTGCTCATCGGCGCCATCGTCGGTGGGCTGTCGCTGGCGGCGATGCTCCTCGTCTGACGCCGGCGGTCTCGCGCCGATGGAGATCGAGGCCTGGGAGGTGGCTCACCTCCGGGCGCGGCGTGCCGACGTGCACCCTGTGATGGTCGCGATCGCGCACTACCCGTCCTGGTGGCCCGGGCTCGAGGTCGTGCCCGAGGAGGACGGTGCCTGGCGGCTGGCCTGGCGCCCGCCGGGGCCACGCGGGCTCCTGCCCGGACGCGCCCACCAGCTGCGCTGGCGCGTCACCCAGGAGCGGCCCGGCCTGGGCCTGCGCGTCACGGTGCACGGTGACCTGGTCGGCCGCGCCGAGTGGTACTACCTCGACCGCCGCGCGGGCATCACCGTGCACTACCTCATCCGCGCGCAGGCACCGGATCGCGGCGGCGCCCGCCTGGTGCAGCGGCACCGTCGCGCGGTGCGCGCCGGGCTGCAGGAGCTCAGGGCGCGCGTGGAGCGCCACCGCCACCCCGGGGACGAGCCCTCGCCGGCGCTGCTCGGCGACCAGCGCGCGGCGCTGGAGGCCTCGCGCCGTCGTGCCCAGGTCCACGCCCGCCGGCAGCGCGGGGACGGCCCCACGGTGAGCCCGTCGCCTGCGCGCAAGGGCCCTGGCGCGCTCGGCGACCGTGGCGAGGCTCGCGGGAGGGCGGGGTGATGCGCTGCCCGACCTGCCACGGGTGGAACCCCGACACGGCCGCCTGGTGCAACCAGTGCGCTCGGACCCTCGCGTCGGTGGCCTCGGACCCCGCCGCGGACGCGCCCGGCGAGGCGTCGGCGGTCGACGCCGATGCCGAGGCCCCCGGCGATGCGGACGCGCCCGGCGATGCCGAGGTCCCCTCACCCGAGCGCGGGGGGCAGGACCGCGGGGGCGTGCGCGTCACGGCCGAGGGACGGATCCAGTGGCGCTGCCGCCGCTGCGAGGCCGACAACGACATGGCGTCGCTGACCTGCGAGGGGTGCGGCGCAGGGCTGGATGCTGGCGAGCGCCGTGCGGTGCCCGAGCTCGACGAGGCGACATGGCAGCGCTCGCGCCGACGCGCCCTCGCCGGGCCAGGGCTCGGGCACCTCGGCGCCGGCGAGGGCGGCCTGGGCTGCGCGGTCCTCGCGCTGGCGGTGGTCTGGGCCGGCGGCGGCCTCGGCCTGCTGATCGTGGGGGGCGCCGCGGCGCTGCCCGCCGCGGTGGTGCTGCTGCTCGGGACGGCCGGGCTGTGGGCGAGCTCGGCCGTGGACCTCGCACGGCGACGCGCCACCGGCCACGCGCTGCTCACCGGCCGCCACCTGCTGTGGCTCGTGGTGGCGGTGACCGTGCTGGCCACCGTCGCGGTGGTCCTGCCGGGCCTTGGCGCGCTGACCTAGGATCACGCTCCCGAAGCGGGTCGTCCGCGCGTCGCTGCAGTGGCGCGCGGGGGAGCGGAGCGAAAGCAGCGCGTGCGAGGAGGAGCGAGCGTGGGCGAGGCGGTCAGCGACAGCGTGGTGGTCCAGGCGGATGCGGCCGCGGTCTGGGACGTCATCGCCGACTTCGACGCCTACCCGGAGTGGAACGACGAGATCGTCGAGGCACAGACCCTGGAGGTCGGCGAGGACGGATGGGGGACCCGCGCCTGGTTCCGCATCGACGCCGGCGTGCTGCAGGCCGAGGTGGTCCTCGCCTACGCCTACACCGACTGGAGCCTGCGCTGGTGGCTCGAGGAGGGCGACAAGGTCCGCCGCAACGACGGGACCTACGAGCTCGACCCCCGCGAGGACGGGACCACCGAGGTGCGCTACGAGCTGGAGATCGAGCCCCGCGTGCGCGTGCCCGCGGTGCTGCGCCGCCAGGCCGCGCGACGGATCGTCGCCCGGGCGCTGGAGGGCATGAGGCACCAGGCCGAGCGAGCCGGCGGCTGAGGGGGCGTCGTGCGGGTGCTGCTGGTCACGGGCAAGGGCGGCGTGGGCAAGACCTCCGTCGCCGCGGCGACCGCGGTGCGGGCGGCCCGCCGCGGCAGCCACACGCTGGTGGTCTCGACCGACCCGGCCCACTCGCTGGGCGACGCGCTCGACGCGCCCGTCGGCGCCGAGCCCACCACGCTGGCGCCGGGCCTGGAGGCGCAGCAGATCGACGCGCGCGCCGCGCTCGAGGCGCACTGGCGCGCGATCCAGGACTACCTCGTCGGGGTGCTGGCCATGGGCGGGGTCAGCCGGATGGAGGCCGAGGAGCTGGCGCTGCTCCCCGGGCTCGAGGAGGTCTTCGCCCTGCTGGACGTGGGCGCGCGCGTCGAGCAGGGCGCGCACGACCTCATCGTGATCGACTGCGCGCCCACGGCCGAGACGCTGCGGCTGCTCGCCCTGCCCCAGGCGCTCGGGCGCTATCTGGACCGGCTGGGCCCGTTGACGCAGGCCTGGGGACAGGTGGTGCGCCCGCTGCGCGCGGCCGGCGAGGCCGTGCCCGAGGCGCCCGGCGCGGGCGTCGTGGCCGCGCTGGAGCGACTCGGCGATCGACTCGCCGGCGTGCGGGAGCTGCTCGCCGACCCCGCGCGCGCCTCGCTGCGCCTGGTGGTCAACCCCGAGCGCGTCGTCCTCGCCGAGGCGCGTCGGCTGCTGGGCCAGCTGGCGCTGCTCGGCTATCCCGTCGATGCGCTCGTGGCCAACCGCGTGCTGCCGGAGGGCTCCCCGGACCCGATCGTGGCGGCGTGGCAGCGGCGCCAGGCCGAGGCCCTGGCCGAGCTCGAGGAGCAGGTGGCCGGGACCCCGCTGCTGCGCGCCCCCCAGCAGCCGGACGAGCCGGTGGGGCCCGCGGCGCTCGCCGACCTGGGCGAGGCCCTCTACGGCGAGGTCGACGAGCGCGCGGTGCTGCATCGGGGCGAGCCGCTGCGGGTGGAGCGCTCCGGCGAGGGCTGGGAGCTGCGCCTCCCGCTGCCGCTGGTCTCGCGCGACGAGCTGGCGGTGCATCGCAGCGGCGACGAGCTGCTGGTGCGCGTGGGGCCGACGACCCGGTCGGTGCTGCTGCCGGCCGCGCTGCGTCGCGGTGAGGTGGTCGGCGCGCGCCTGGTCGACGGTGAGCTGCGCGTGCGGATCGCCGCCCCCACGCCGGCCTCCGATGCGCGCGCGGGCGCCGGCTGATCGCCGCGGGCACCCGCGTCGCAGCGTCGTCCCTGGCGCCGCGGACGGCCCAGCGGCGTCCACGCGTGGCCTAGACTGCGGCCCCGCCGCGTGGGCACCCAAGCCGCGCGGCACGGCGAGGACGGCGCGAGGTCGATCGAGATGGGTGAGCACGCGCAGCGCGAGGAGGACCCCGACGCTGCAGGCCGGCGCGGGCCCGCGGGTGCGGGCGCCGCCGACGAGCCGACCTCCTGCGGCTGCCAGCGCTGCCCGCTGTGCGGGCTGCTGCAGGGGCTCCCCGAGGTGCCGCCCGAGGTGAGCGCGCACCTGCGCGCCGCGGCGCGCGAGCTGGCGCGCGCCCTGCAGTCGTGGCTCGAGCCCGCCGCCGCGGGCGCGGGCGAGGACCCCTCCCGGGACGCCGCGGGCCCAAGCGCCGCGAGCCCCAGCGCCGCGGCCGACCCTTCCCGCGAGGGGTGGCCCCACGCCGACCCGCCCCCCGCCGACCCGCACGGCGACTCCGCCCCGCACGGCGACCCCGCGCCGCGCCGCGACCGCCGCTCCGCCCGCGTGCAGCGCATCCCCCTGGAGTGAGCGCCCCGACCCCGAGGACCGCAGCCAACGCAGGACCCGACGCAGAACAGGAGCGCCGCGTGGAGATCACCGCCGATGCGATCCGCGAGCTCGTCGACCGCCGCTTCGACGACGCGCCCGTCACCAGCGTGTACCTGAACACCGATGGCGCGCTCTACCCGCGCGCGACCGACTACGAGGCCCGGCTCGACGGGCTGCTGCGCGATGCCCAGCGCGAGGCGGAGGCGAGGGGCCCCCAGGCCGCGCGGTCCGTCGGCGCCGACGTGGCGGCGATCAGCCGCTGGGTCCGTCAGGAGTTCGACCGCACCCACACCCGTGGGCTCGCGCTGTTCGCCTGCGACGGCGAGATCTTCGAGTCCGCCGAGGTCGCCCTGCAGGTGCGCAACGTCAGCCGCGTGGCCGACGCGCCCTACGTCGTGCCGCTCGAGGCGCTCCTTGGCCGCGTGCACCACATCGGGCTCGTCGTCGCCGAGCGCGACCGCGCCCGGATCCTGCGCTACCGGCTCGGGCAGCTGCGCGAGTACACGGCCGTCGAGTCGGAGGTGCACGGGCAGCACGCCCAGGGTGGGTGGGCCCAGGCACGCTACCGCCGCAACATCGAGCGCGAGGTCCTGCACCACCTGAAGGACGTCGCCGAGGAGCTGCTGCGCGTGCACACCGAGCGCGAGCCGCTGGAGGCGCTGATCCTGGCCGGGCCCACCGCCGAGGTCTCGGAGTTCCGCAGGCTGCTCCATCCCTACCTCGAGGAGCGCGTCCACGGCACCGCGGACTCCTTGCCGGTCGACGCGCCGATCGACACGCTGATCGAGGTCTGCCAGGAGGTCGAGCAGGAGCTCGTCAGCGCGCGGCGCCGCCGGCTGCTGGAGCGACTGGCCGCCGCGCAGGGACAGGCCGGCAAGGCCGCGCGCGGGCTGCGCCACGTCGTCGAGGCCGTCAACGCCCAGCGCGTGGAGACGCTGTTCGTGGTGGAGGGCGCCGGCGAGCCCGGCTGGCGCGCGTCCACCGGCGCGCTGGCGCTGCGCGAGGCGGACGCGCGCAGCTTCGGCGAGCCGGTCGAGCGCGTCGACGACCTGGTCGACGCGTGCATCGAGGGCGCGGTGCGCTCCGGCGCGGCCATCGAGCTGTTCCGCGACGACGCCCGCCTCGATGGGCACCCCATCGCGGCGCTGCTGCGGTTCTAGCCGTGACCAGCGCGGCTGCGGGCATCGGCGTGGACGTCGGCGGCACCAAGATCGCCGCCGGCGTGGTCGGCGCGGACGGCGCCGTGCTGGCCCGGGTGCGACGCGACACCCCCGCGGGCGACGCGGACGCGATCGCGCGGACCATCGGCGAGGTCGTGACCGCGCTCGACGCGCCGGCGCTGCCGGTCGGCGTCGGCGCGGCGGGGCACGTCGACCTCGACGGGGTGGTGCGCACCTCGCCCAACCTGCCGGGCTGGTCGCACGAGCCGCTGCGCGAGCGCCTCCAGGCGCAGCTCGATCAGCGCCGCGTGGTGGTCGCCAACGACGCGGACGCGGCCGCCTGGGGCGAGTACCGCTGTGGCGGCGCCGCCGACGTCGACGGGCTGGTGCTGCTGACGGTGGGCACCGGCGTGGGCGGCGGCGTGGTGATCGGCGATCGGCTGCTGCGGGGCGCCGATGGTGGCGCGGGCGAGGTCGGCCACCTGATCGTCGACGAGGGCGGCCCTCGCTGTGCCTGCGGCAACCTCGGCTGTCTGGAGGCGCACGCGAGCGGCACGGCGATCGGCCGCAAGGCCCGGGAGGCCGTCGCGCAGGGGCGCGTGCGCCCGGCGTCGCCGCTGGCCTCCCAGGCACCGGCCGGCGCCGACGTCACGCACGCGGCCCTGCACGGCGACCCCGACGCGCGCGACCTGCTCGCCGAGGCGGGGCGCTGGCTCGGGGTCGGGCTCGGCGCGCTGGGCAACGTGCTGGACCCGCCGGTGTTCGTCATCGGCGGCGGCGTCATGGCCGCCGGCGAGCTGCTGCTCGCGCCCGCCCGCGCCGCCATGGTCGAGCGGCTGCTTGGCCGGGAGACCCGGGCGGTGCCGCCAGTGCGCCCGAGCGCGCTGGGCGGCGACGCTGGGCTGATCGGCGCGGGCCTGCTCGCCGCGGAGCCCGCGGGACAGCCGCAGCGGTAGCGACCGGTGCGGCGCCGCCGGCGTGGCCTACCGGCGCCGGCGCTGGCGCAGCATGAGCACCAGCGCCATGCCGCCCACGAGCACCAGGAGCGCGAGATCCGCCGGCACGCGCGTCGGGCCCAGCAGGCCCACGAGCGGGATCAGCAGCAGCGCGAGCGGCCACAGCCGGCGCAGCCGCTCGGTCAGCAGGGGCCGCGTGGCCGCCTCCGCCTCGACCCCGGGCTCGCGGTGCGGCGTGGGGCCGGTCGCAGAAGGCGGGCTCGCGGCCTGCGCGGCGCCCGCCGCGCCGCGCTCGTCCTCGGGTCGGACCCGGGCGCGGATCTGCTCCATGTGGGCGGCCATGAGCGCCACGGCCTCGTCGCGCTGCGAGCCTGGCACGAGCACGCGCGCGGGCTCGGTCGCATCGACCTGCGCCGCCACGCCGTGCTCGCGCAGCGTGCGGGCGACCGCGGCGGCCAGCGGCGGGGTGAAGTCGGCAAGCTCGGTCGGGGGATCGGCGCCCATGGGCCTTCGGTGGTCGTCGCGCGGACGCGCCCAGGGTAGACTCCCGGCACTGGATCCGTCGTGGGCCCGAGCGGGCCGAGGCGTCGCCGGGCCGCGAGCCGCCCGCGAGGAGCAGCACAGCGATGAAGTCCAACGACCCCGCGCCCCGGCTCTATCGCGCCCTGCACGCGGTGGTCCCCCCGCTGCTCAACGCGCTGTGGCGCCCGAGCGTCCATGGCGCCGAGCACGTGCCCTGGCGTGGCCCCGCCATCCTCGCGTCCAACCATCAGTCGGTCCTGGACGTGGTCGTGATGCCCGCCGCGCTGGACCGCCCGGTGTTCTTCCTCGCCAAGGCGGAGTACTTCCGGGGCTGGCAGCGGCGCTTCTTCGAGAGCGCGGGGGTCATGCCCGTCCACCGCGACGGCGGCGACGCGGCGGAGGCCAGCCTGCGCCGCGGCCAGCAGCTGCTCGACGAGGGCCGCCTGCTCGGCATCTACCCGGAGGGCACGAGGTCCCCCGACGGGCGCCTGTATCGCGGCAAGACCGGCGCGGTGCGCCTCGCGCTGCGCACCGGGGCGCCCATCGTCCCGGTCGCCACCGTGGGCACCCGGGAGGCGCTGCGCCGTCGCGCGACCCGTGCGCCGCAGCGTCCGGTGGAGGTCCGCTTCGGGGCGCCCTTGGACCTGCGACGCTACGCCGGGCGCGAGCACGACCGCTTCGTCCTGCGCAGCGCCACCGACGAGCTCATGTACGAGATCATGCAGCTCTCGGGCCAGGAGTACGTCGACGCCTACGCCGCGAGGGTCAAGTCCGGCGAGATCCGCGTCGACGACGGTGACCCCGCCGAGCTCGAGCGCCTGCTGGACCCTGACGACCTCGTGCACCGCAAGGCCTCATGAGGGCCGCGCAGCGGGTGCGCCGTCATGGGTGGCCGCCCCCGCCGAGCGGTCGTTAGGATCGCGGCGAGCTCGAAGAGGTTCCTGACGTCGACGCGCCCGCGGGGCCGCTGTGCGCTTGGGCACGGATGGACCTTCGCCAGGCGCGATCCTGCTGGAAGGGTGAGCACGCATGAGCGAGCAACCGACCGACGCCTCCGAGCGCGCCGTGGACGGCCGCTCTGGCTGGGGGTTCCGCGCCAACCCGCTGGTGTTCGGGGTCTCGTCGTTCGTCATCGTCGCCTTCGTGATCTTCGGCGTGGCGGCCACCGAGACCGCCAACGAGGTGCTGGGCGCGATCCAGGACTTCGCGGTGGAGTACGGCGGCTGGTGGCTGACGCTCGTGGTCACGCTGTTCGTGATCTTCACGCTGTTCCTCGGCTTCAGCCGCTACGGCCGCATCCGCCTCGGCGCCGACGACAGCGAGCCGGAGGTCTCCAACTGGGCCTGGTTCGCGATGCTGTTCAGCGCCGGCATGGGCATCGGCCTGGTGTTCTGGGCGGTCTCCGAGCCGATCTTCCACTTCCTCGACCCGCCGCGCGCTGAGGCTGGCTCGGAGGCCGCCGCCAGCGATGCGATGACCTACACCTTCTTCCACTGGGGCGTCCACGCCTGGGCCATCTACATCGTCATGGGGCTGTCGCTGGCCTACATGGCGTTCCGCAAGGGCAAGCCCCTGACGGTGCGCTGGGCGCTTTGGCCGCTGCTCGGTGATCGCGTGAAGGGCCGCCTCGGCGACGTCATCGACATCCTCGCGGTCTTCGGCACGATGTTCGGCATCGCCACGTCGCTGGGCCTGGGCGTCTCCCAGGTCAACGCCGGGCTGGACCGCCTCGGGATCCTGGAGGTCGGCACGACCCAGTCGGTGGCGCTGATCGCGATCATCACCGCCATCGCCACGCTCAGCGTGGTCAGCGGCCTGGACAAGGGCATCAAGAACCTGTCGATGGCCAACATCGGCACCGCCGGGGTGCTGATGGTGCTCATCCTGATCGCTGGGCCGACGCTGCTGATCCTCAACGGGTTCGTCGAGAACATCGGCAACTACATCGGCCAGATCATCCCGATCAGCTTCGAGACCGATGCGCTGGGCGACGGTGCCTGGCAGGCCGCCTGGCCCACCTTCTACTGGGCCTGGTGGATCTCGTGGTCGCCCTTCGTGGGCATGTTCATCGCCCGGATCTCCAAGGGGCGCACCATCCGCGAGTTCGTGTTCGGCGTGATGCTCGTCCCCACGGCCGTCACGATGCTGTGGCTCACGGTGTTCGGCCAGAGCGGCCTGCACTACGAGCGCATGGGCATCGGCGACATCGGCGACCAGGCCTTCGAGGACGAGGCGTTCGGCACCTTCGCGCTGCTCGAGGCGCTGCCGATCGCTGGGGGCCTCGCCGCCACGCTGACGGCCATCACCGTGCTGATCGTCACCCTGTTCTTCGTGACGAGCTCGGACTCCGGCTCGCTCGTCATCGACATCCTGACCTCCGACGGCGACCTCGACCCGCCCAAGGGCCAGCGCGTGTTCTGGGCGATCTCCGAGGGCGCCGTGGCCGGCGTGCTGCTGTGGGTCGGCGGTGAGGAGGCCTTGAGCGCCCTCCAGACCGGGGCGATCGCCACGGGCCTGCCCTTCTCGATCGTGCTGCTGGCGATCGCGGTGTCGATCTACTTCGCGGTCCGCCGCGACCCTGCCGCGGGCCCACCGCGTCGCGGCGCGCGACCCGCCGCGGCGCCCGCGGCCGCCGAGGTCGTCGATCCGCGGACCGGCTCCTTCGAGGAGTCGCCGCCGATCGACAACGGCAACGGCAACGGCGGCTCGAACCCCTAGCCGTCACCGGTCAGCGCGCGCAGGGCCCGACGGGCTTCGAGCCCGTCGGGCCCTGCGCGCGCCGTGCGCCACGCGACAGAGGGACTGCCCCGTGATCGAGCTGTTCTCCGACACCCAGACCCGTCCGACGCCGGCGATGCGCGAGGCCATGGCGCGGGCCGAGGTCGGCGACGAGCAGCTGGGCCTCGACCCCACCGTGGAGGAGCTGTGCGCGCGCGTCGCCTCGCTCCTCGGGCACGAGGCCGGCGTGCTGCTGCCCAGCGGCACGATGGGCAACCTCATCGGCCTGCTGCTGCACGTGGGCACCACGGGCGAGGAGGTGCTCCTGCATGAGCTCGCCCACCCCCGGCGCTTCGAGGCCGGCGGCGCGGCGCGCCTGGTGGGGGCGGTGCTCACCCCGCTGGCCTCGCCCACGGGGGTGTTCGACGCCGCCCAAGTCCGCGCGGCCGCCCACGACCCCGGCGACCGCTACGCGCCCCGCACGCGGCTGGTCAGCGTCGAGCAGCCGACCAACGTCACCGGCGGGCACGTCTGGCCGCTCGAGACCCTCGACGGCGTGCTGGCCGCCGCAGCCGACCTCGGGCTGGCCACCCACCTCGACGGCGCACGGCTGCTGAACGCCGTGGTGGCCTCCGGCGTGCCCGCCGACCGCTGGGCGGGAGGCGTCGACACGGCCTGGATCGACTTCACCAAGGGGCTCGGGGCACCGCTGGGCGCGGTGCTGGTGGGCTCGGCGGACACGATCGCCCGCGCCTGGCGCTTCAAGCAGATGCTGGGCGGCGCCCTGCGCCAGGCCGGGGTCGCGGCGGCGGCGTGCCTGCACGCGCTGGACCATCACGTCGACCGGCTGGCCGACGACCACGCGCGAGCGCGCCGCCTCGCCGAGGCGGCTGCCGAGGTCGCCCCCCAGGCGGTCGACCCCACTGCGGTGGAGACCAACATCGTGGTCCTGCGGGGGATCGATGCGCCCGCGGTGCGCGAGGCGCTCGCGCGGCGCGGGGTCGGCGCGGGCGCGCTGGGCCCGTCCGCGCTGCGGCTGGTCACCCACCTGGACGTCGACGACGCCGACTGCGCCCACGCCGAGAGCGCGCTGCAGGAGGCGCTGCGCGAGACCGAGGCCTCGCGCGCCCAGGGCTAGAAGCGCCGCGAGCCCCTAGCGCCGCTCCTTGGGCTGGCGCACGCCGAAGCGGCCCAGCAGGCCCAGCACGATCAGCCAGGCCACGAAGAACAGCGCTCCGTCCTGCGTGGCGTCCCCCCAGCCGGCGCCGCCGGCCACGCCGGCGCCGGCGCGCACCACCCCGGCCAGCGCCCCGATCAGGGCCGCGGTGCGCCAGGGTCGCAGGCCCAGGAGCCGCCCGGCGCCGCGGCCGGGGCCGGCACGCTCGGCGATCTCGGCGGCCTGCAGGCCGAGCAGTGCCACGCCGGCGGCGACCACGCCACCCGACAGCAGCGCGAGCAGGCCTGCCAGGAACGGGTCGGCCCCGCCGTCGACGAGGCTCAGGCCCGCGACCAGCCCGCCGAGCAGGACGCCGAGGATCAGCCCCGCCTTCCAGGGCTGGTCCTCGAGGAACACGTTCACGCGCGAGGGAGGAGGAGCTTGGGCCATGACCGGCCCGAGCCTAGCGGGTGCTCGCGGGCCCGGCGGTGCGGCCATGACGCCAGGGGGCCGCGCCGGCGGTGGCTAGGGTGGCGCCCATGGGCCGCACCGTCCTGGTCCTCGGCGACCAGCTCTCCACCGACCTCGGCGCCCTCGCCGACGCCGATCCCGGTCGCGACCGGATCGTCATGGTGGAGTCCTGGGCGAAGCTCGCCCAGCGCCCGTGGCACCGCCAGAAGCTCCACCTCGTGCTCGGCGCCATGCGGCGGTTCGCCGAGGAGCTGCGCGGCGAGGGCTTCGTCGTCGACCTGCGCCGAGCCCCGACGCTGCGCGCGGGGCTGGACGACGCCGGCGTCGACCCTGACCACCTCGTGGCCACCGCACCCTCCACCTGGGACCTGCGCCACGCGCTGACGCGCTGGGGCGTCGCGCAGGTGGCCAGCGGCGGCTTCCTGGTCGGGGAGGAGGCGTTCGCGCGCTGGGCGCGGGGACGGCGGTCGCTGGGCCTCGAGGCGTTCTACCGCGGGGTCCGTCGCGAGCACGGCTGGCTGCTGGAGCCGGGTGGCGAGCCCGCTGGCGGACAGTGGAACCACGATCACGCCAACCGCCAGCCCCCACCACGCGGAGGCGTCAGCCCACCGGCGCCCTGGCAGCCGCAGGAGGACGAGATCGACGAGGCGGTCCGCGCGGACCTCGACCGCTGGGAGCACGAGGGGCACCTCGCGCTGTGGGGCGAGGACCGGCCGCGCACCTTCGCGGCCTCGCGCAGCGAGGCGCGCGCGGCCCTCGCGGACTTCGTGGCGCACCGCCTCCCGGGCTTCGGCCCGCTCGAGGACGCGGTCGTCGCCGAGGAGCCGGTGCTGTGGCACGCCCAGCTGTCGGGGCCGCTCAACCTCGGGCTGCTGCATCCCCGCGAGGCGTGCGACGCCGTCGACCGCGCCTGGCAGCGGGAGACGGACCCCGAGCGCATCGGCTCCTACGAGGGCTTCCTGCGCCAGGTGGCGGGCTGGCGCGAGTACGTGTGGGGCCTCTACTGGTGGCGGATGCCCCAGTGGCGCCACGACGACCACCTCGGCCATCGCGGGCCCGTGCCGGCCGCCTACTGGGACGGCGACACCGACCTGCGCTGCGTGGCGGCCAGCGTGGCCGACCTGGCCGAGCGCGCCTGGCTGCACCACATCCCGCGCCTCATGATCCTCGGCAACCACGCGCTCCTGGCTGGCGTCAGCCCCCAGGCGCTGACCGACTGGTTCCATGCCACGTTCGCCGACGCCTACGAGTGGGTGATGCTGCCCAACGTCGTCGGGATGAGCCAGTGGGCCGACGGGGGCGTCATGGCCACCAAGCCCTATGCGGCCAGCGCCAACTACATCAACCGGATGACGACCTACTGCCGGGGCTGCCGCTACGACCCCAAGCAGCGCACCGGCGAGGACGCCTGCCCGTTCAACGCGCTCTACTGGGACTTCCTCGCCCGCCACCGGCCCGCGCTCGCCGACAACCCCCGCACGCGGCAGATCCTACGACACCTCGACCGGTTCTCCGAGGAGGAGCGGGCCGCCATCCACGCGCGCGCCCGACGGTTCCGCACCGACGTCGACCCCGAGGGGGTGGACCCCGACGGGGTCGCGCCCGACGCTGGCTGACCCGGAGGTCGCCCATGCGCGCCGTGCTGGCCACCGACGCCGACCCGACCGACCCGCTGCGCGGGCTCGCCGTCTCCGACGTGGACGAGCCCACGGCACCGCTGGGCTGGACCGTGGTGGAGGTCCGCGCGGCGTCGGTGAACCATCACGACCTGTGGACGCTGCGGGGCGTCGCGACGCCCCGCGAGCGCCTGCCGATCGTGCTGGGCAGCGACGCCGCCGGGGTGACCGCCGAGGGCCGCGAGGTCGTGGTGCATGCCGTGGTGCCCGAGGCCGGCCCCGGTCCCGGCGACCTGCGGGACGGCGGGTCGATCCTCTCCGAGCGCGTCGACGGGACGCACGCGCAGCGGGTGGCGGTGCCCGAGGCGAACCTGGTCGACAAGCCCGCGGCGCTGACCTTCGCCGAGGCCGCCTGCCTGCCGACCGCCTGGCTCACCGCCTACCGCGCCCTGTTCGCCTGCGCCGGCCTGCGACCCGGGGACCGCCTGCTGGTGCAGGGCGCGGCGGGTGGCGTGGCCACCGCCGCGCTCCTGCTGGCGCGCGCCGCCGGCATCGAGGTGGTGGTCACCAGCCGTGACCCGGGGGCGCGCCAGTGGGCGCTGGAGCTCGGGGCCGCCGCGGCGCTGGAGCCCGGCGCGCGCCTGCCCGAGCGCGTCGAGGGCGTGCTCGACAGCGTCGGCGAGGCGACCTTCGGGCACAGCCTGCGCAGCCTGCGGGTGGGCGGGGCCGTGGTGGTCGTCGGGGCGACCTCGGGCCCCAACCCCGCCGCGGAGCTGCACCGCGTCTTCGCCCGCCAGCTGCGCGTGCTCGGCTCCTCGATGGGCACCCGCGAGGAGCTGGCGGCGGTGCTGCGCCTGCTCGAGCGCAGCGGCCTGCGGCCCCCGATCGCCGACACGCTGTCCCTGGAGGACGCGCCGCGGGCCTACCAGCGCCTGGCCGAGGGCGGGGTGCGCGGCAAGCTCGTGCTCGTGCCCTGATCGCGGCGGCCGGCGGGCGCGGGCCCGCCGGCGTGCTCATCGTCAGGCGTCGTCGTCGAAGGTGTAGACGATCACCTGCTGCTCGCGCTGGACCGCCGAGCCGGGCGTGGGATCGGTCTCCTCGACCAGGCCCTCCTCGCCGCGCACGAACGGGCCGACGCTGGGCCGTGGCTCGCGCACCACCTCGACGGCGAGGTCCTCGTCCTGGAGCTCGGCGACGGCGTCCTCGACCGGCTGGCCGCGCAGGTCGGGCAGCTCGATGGTCAGCGGCCCGGCCGAGACCACGACCTCCACGACCGACCCCTCGTCGATCTCCTCGCCGGGGTCGAGGGACTGGCTGATCACCTCGCCCGCCGTGGGCACGCTGTCGCTGTGCTCCTCGACGACCTCGACGGTGAGCCCGGCCTCCTCGAGGGCCTCCTCGGCCTCCTCGCGGGTCTGCCCTGACAGGTCGGGCACCTCGACCTGTCGGACCCCGCGGGATGCCTCGAGGGCCACCTCCGAGCCCTGGGCCACCTCGGCGCCCGGCTCGAGCGACTGGCTCACGACGTTGCCCTCGGGCACCTCGTCGTCGAAGACCTCCTCGACCTCGACGATGTCGAAGTGGTAGGGCTCCTCCTCGAGCACCTGGCGCGCATCGGCGACCGACCAGGTGCCGTCGGCCACGTCGGGCACCTCCACGTCGGCGGGTCCCTCGGAGACGATCAGCTCGACGTCGCTGCCGCGGCGCAGCTCCTCGCCGGCGGGTGGGTCCTGGCCGATGACGGTGCCCTCCTCGGCCAGATGGGTGGTCTCCCACTCGAGGGTGGCGACGAGCCCGAGCCCGTCGAGCACGTCGGCGGCCTGCTCGACGGGCTGGTTCTCCAGCGCCGGCATCGCGATGACCGGGGCGATGAGCCAGTGGTAGGCGGCCAGCGCCGCCGAGGTCAGCACCGCGAGCGCCCCGAGGAGGGCGCCGAGCAGGATCGCGCCGCGGCGCAGCCCGCGGCGCCACGGCCGACGCCGCGCTCGCGGCACCGGTGAGCGTCGCAGGTCGGGGCTGCGCGAGGGCGGGACGGGGGTGTCCTCGAGGGGCAGCACGATCGTGGGGTCGCCGTCCTCGCCGGGCAGCGACACCGGCCTCGGCCCCTCGGGGATGGCCGCATGGAGCGCGCCGAGGAAGGTCGCGAGGTCGGCGAAGCGTGCCTGCGGGTCGGGGTCGCACGCCCGTGCCACCGCGGCATCCAGCGCCGGCGGGACGTCGGACGCGTGGGCACTGGGCGCGGGGACCCGCTCACGGGCGTGGCGCAGCGCCACGCCGACCGGGCTGTCGGCCGGCAGGGCCTTGCGCCCGGTGAGCAGCTCGAACAGCATCACGCCGACCGCGTACTGATCGCTGGCGGGCGTGGCCTGCTGCTCGCTGACGAGCTCGGGCGCGAGGTAGTGGACGCTGCCCACCAGCGCGCCCGACTGCGTGTGCTGGCTGCGTTCGATCGCCCGGGCGATGCCGAAGTCCACGACCTTGACCACGCCCTCGCCGGTGACGAGCACGTTCTCTGGCTTGACGTCGCGGTGGACCATCCCCAGCTCGTGGGCGCGGTGCAGCGCGCGGCAGACCGGGTCGATCAGCGCGAGCGCCTCGCGCGGCGACACGCGGCCCCGTCGGCGGATGACCTCCCGCAGGGACGGGCCGTCGACGAACTCCATGACCATGTAGGGGCGCTCACCGGGCTCGTGGCCCCCCTGGTCGAAGACGCTGACCACGTGGGGGTGCGCCAGCGCCGCCGCGTTCTGCGCCTCGGTGCGAAAGCGGGCCAGCACCGCCTCCTCGTCGGCGAGGTGCGAGTGCAGGATCTTGACGGCGACGTCGCGCTCCAGGGTCAGGTCCGTGGCGCGGTGGATCGTCGCCATCCCGCCCGCGCCCACGCGCTCGCCCAGGCGATAGCGTCCGCCGAGCACGATCTCCTGCTCGGCGGACGCGGCTGCGCCGCCCGAGTCCGCACCGGTGAGCCCTGTCATCGCCAGACAGTGTAGAGGCCAAGGACTGGCCGCCTTGACAGGCTCGCGCGCGCCTGCTGGCCTGCCGCGCCGGCAGCGTGCAGGCTGGGGGCCATGAGCGACGTCGCAGCGCAGGACGCCTTCCTCGACGAGCTCGCCGGCCTGGGCTTCGTCCCGGTCCAGCGGGACCGGCGCGGGGTGCTCCAGCTGGCGCGGACGCCCAACCGCTTCCTGACCCAATGGGTCCACGACGACGGCGTCGACGTCCTGTTCACCTGGGAGTTCGACCTCGGCGAGTACGTCGCCGAGCGCGACTGGCAGATCGGGGCCGCCGAGACGTCCCTGCAGGTGCTCTATCCCCAGCGCGACGTGCGCCTCCCCCGCGACCTGGAGGCCGTGGCCGCCGAGATCGAGCGCGTCGAGCGCCAGCTCGCCGCCGTGGACCTCGCCGAGCCCGAGCGATGAGCGGC
>PUKE01000175.1 GCA_003550425.1 Nitriliruptoria bacterium | reverse complement strand
TCGCCGAAGGGGACGGTCGTCGTCACCGATTCGACGCAGGTCGAGATCTCCGAGAAGCCCGCCGAACAGATCCGCGAGGCCCAGACCGGCACCGCCCCCGGCACGCCCGGCGGCTCGCCGGATATCGCCTACGAGGATATCGGCGGCCTCGACGAGGAGCTCGAACAGGTACGGGAGATGATCGAGCTGCCGATGCGGCACCCAGAGCTGTTCAAGCGGCTCGGCATCGAGCCGCCGAAGGGTGTGTTGCTCCACGGCCCACCGGGCACGGGCAAAACGCTGATCGCCAAAGCGGTCGCCAACGAGATCGACGCCTCGTTCCACACCGTTTCGGGCCCCGAGATCATGTCCAAATACTACGGGGAGTCGGAAGAACAGCTCCGTGACGTCTTTGAGGAGGCCTCCGAGGAGTCGCCCGCGATCATCTTCATGGACGAACTCGACTCTATCGCGCCCAAACGCGAGGAGGCCGGCGGCGATGTCGAACGCCGTGTTGTCGCCCAGCTCCTCTCGCTGATGGACGGACTCGAAGAACGCGGCGAGGTGGTCGTCATCGGGGCGACCAACCGCGTCGACGCCATCGACCCCGCGCTACGGCGTGGTGGCCGGTTCGACCGCGAGATCGAAATCGGCGTCCCGGACCGCGACGGACGAAAAGAGATCCTGCAGGTCCACACCCGAAACATGCCACTCGCCGAGGGGATCGACCTTGAGGTGTACGCCGAAAACACCCACGGCTTCGTCGGCGCGGATCTCGAAAGTCTCGCCAAAGAGGCCGCAATGCACGCCCTACGCCGGATTCGCCCCCGGTTGGATCTCGAAAGCGACGAGATCGACGCCGAGGTCCTCGAATCCATCGAGGTCCTCGAATCGGATCTCAAATCGGCCCTGAAGGGAATCGAGCCAAGCGCGCTCCGCGAGGTGTTTGTCGAAGTACCGGATGTCACCTGGGCGGATGTCGGTGGCTTGGAGGACACCAAAGAACGCCTCCGCGAGACGATCCAGTGGCCGCTCGAATACCCCGAAGTGTTCGAGGAACTCGATATGGCCGCCGCGAAAGGAGTTATGCTGTACGGGCCACCGGGGACCGGCAAAACCCTGCTCGCCAAGGCGGTCGCCAACGAGGCCGAATCGAACTTCATCTCGATCAAAGGCCCCGAGCTGCTCAACAAGTTCGTCGGCGAATCCGAAAAGGGCGTCCGCGAAGTGTTCAGCAAGGCCCGCGAGAACGCCCCGACGGTGGTGTTCTTCGACGAAATCGACTCGATTGCGGCCGAACGCGGTTCGCAGAGCACGGATTCGGGCGTCGGCGAACGGATGGTCAGCCAGCTGCTGACCGAACTCGACGGCCTCGAATCCTTGGAGGACGTCGTGGTGATCGCCACCTCGAACCGCCCTGATCTGATCGATTCGGCACTCCTGCGGCCCGGTCGACTGGACCGTCACGTCCACGTGCCGGTGCCCGACGAGGACGCCCGCCGGAAGATCTTCGAGGTCCATACCGGCGCGAAACCGCTGGCCGACGACGTCGACCTCGACAAACTGGCCCGGCGCACGAAAGGCTACGTCGGCGCGGATATCGAAGCCGTCTGCCGCGAGGCCTCGATGGCTGCCAGCCGGGAGTTCATCGGCAGCGTCAGTCGCGAGGAGGTCGCCGAATCGGTCGGCAACGTTCGGGTGACGATGGACCACTTCGAGCAGGCGCTTGATGGAGTCACCGCGAGTGTGACTCCCGAGACCCGCGAACGCTACGAGGAGATCGAACGCAAGTTCGGCAAAAGCGAGATCGACCGCTCGGATGACCTCGGAACCGCCTTCCAATAGCCGAGACGAAACAGGGTCTTCGAGACCAATCCCGTCCCGAAAACAGCTGTGAGCGATCGGCGGGTTTTGTTTTGCAACAGACACACATACTGACGACCTCTATGTGCGTGTCCGACCGTTGGACACACCCATCCAGCCAGCGCGGTCGACGGCTGGCTCGCCATTCACTCGACAGCGGCGGTTATCTCCATCTCCACGCCTCATGCGGGGAGTCGACCGGCTCGCTCAAGCACACCGAGAACGACAACGGTCCCGATAAGAACGACTGCGCCAGCAGCAAAAACGGTATCATACGTGTAGCCGCCTTCGATTAGCGCACCGAGTACCGACGAGCCACCTGATTGTGAAAGCATCCAGACCGAACTGAAGACCGCATACGCACTTCCGCGGGTCGAATCCGGCAGCGCAGTTAGAATGTAGGCGTCGGTCGCAGGAAACAGGGCGTGTATCACAAAGCCGAGCAGCGCGGAGACGACAGCCAGCGCGAGCAGGCTTTCTGCGGCAACCAACAGCAACAGACAGCCAGCAAAGGAGCCGACGATTCCCAACAACAGCGGTACCGACGGTAGTTCGTCGGCCAACTCGCCAGCGACAAAAAACGCGGGCACACCAGCCGCAAAGACGATCGTGAGCATTGTTGAGGCCGCCGCCGGCGAAAGCCCACGAGACTGCATGTAGAGTTCGTAAAAATTAAACACACCTTGCCAGACAAAAACGGCAACACCGGCCAACCCGAGGGCGGCGGCGATAATCCGCCACTCCGAGAGCGCCCCTGCAAGCAGTGAGCGGTCGGCTTTACCGGCCTCTGGCAGCTCGGTTCGACGGGCCGCAGCGGCCGTGTAGACGGTCATTATTGCCGCGCCGACTGCAATCGTCCACAGCGCAAGCCGCCAGTCGACCCACAGCGAGACGGCGACAAGCGGGGCGGCCGCTACGGCGGCGACCTGATTGGCTGCGCCGTGGACACCCATCACACGGCCGACGCGTTCGGGAAACAGCTCACTCAAAAGCGGATTCGCCGAGACGAAGTAGACGCCAGAAGCGGTGCCCATGAAAAACGCCCCCACCATGAGCTGGCGGACCGTTGTCGCCGAGCCGGCGGCGGCCGCCGAGACCGCCAGCAGACAACCCGACCCAATGACCAGATAGTGTCGCGGAAACCGCGTAAGCAGCCAGCCGGCCGGCAACCGCAGAGAGGCACTCCCGACCCACGCGAGTGTGACGATAAGGCCAGCGGTCGCCTCGCCAATGCCGAACTCGGTCATAAAGACGTCAAGCAGCGGTGCGAACACGATTCTGGCAAGATTGAGAAAAAAGACCAATCCACACAGCGAGCCAAAGAGGCGACGTCGACTCACAGTCGCGGTTTGGCCTACGTGGTCTCAAGGGTTCCGACTAGTCGATAGACTGCACGGTGCACATCAATTCACACTGTTTTTGAGCAGTCGCACAGAACTCACAGCAAATGGATGACGAACTCCGCGAGCGTGTGAAACAGGAAGCCGAGAAACACGCTCTGTTCAACGCGCTCAAACACGACAGCGACCCCGACGTTGGGGCCATCATGGGCCCGCTGATGGGCGAGAATCCCGAATTTAGACCGCACGGAAACGAGGTGCCGGGCGTCGTCGGCCAAGTTGTCGGCCAGATTGGCCAACTCGATACTAACGCCCGCCGCGAGCGACTCGCCGAACTTGACCAGGCGTTGGTCGACGAACTCGACGCCGAAGACGAAGTCGACGAACACACGCTGCCTGACCTCCCGAATGCTGAGGAGTACGACACCGTCCGACTGCGTGCCGCGCCCAACCCTAACGGCCCGTGGCATCTCGGTCATGCCCGCATGCCGTCGGTAATCGGCACCTACTGTGAGCGCTACGACGGCGAGTTCGTCGTTCGGTTCGACGATACTGATCCCGAAACCAAGCGTCCTGATCTGACGGCCTACGACGCGATTCTTGAGGACATCGAGTATCTCGGCTTCAAGCCTGATGAGGTCTATCGCGCCTCGGACCGCGTCGAGACCTACTACGAGCACGCCCGCGAACTTATCGAGATGGGCGAGGCCTACACCTGCGATCTACCGGCCGAAAAGTTCTCCGAACTCAAAAAGGAAGCCACACCGTCGCCGAACCGTGACAAGGGCCCCGAGACCGTCCGCGAAGAGTTCGAGGCGATGGTCGACGGCGAGTACGAATCGGGCGAAATGGTGCTCCGAGTCAAAACCGATATCGAACACAAAAACCCGGCCCTCCGGGATTGGGTTGCGTTCCGAATGATCGACACGCCGCATCCCC
>PUKE01000083.1 GCA_003550425.1 Nitriliruptoria bacterium | reverse complement strand
GGGGCCCCGGTGGCGGTCAAGACCGCCGCGCCGGTCCACAAGACCGAGCTGGGCGCGCTGCGCCTGGACCTCGCGACCCCGCAGGAGGCCGCCGACGCGGTGGCCGAGCTCGACGCGACGCTGCGCGCCGAGGGCCATGAGGCGGCCGCGGACGCCGGCTTCCTGGTGCAGGAGATGATGACCGAGGGCGTCGAGATGGTCGCCGGCGCCAGCCACGACCTCCTGTTCGGCCACGTGCTGGTGGTCGGCATGGGCGGCACCCTCGTCGAGCTGCTCGGCGACGTGAGCGTGCGCGTGCACCCGCTGACCGACGTGGACGTCGAGGAGATGCTCGGCAGCCTGCGCGGCCTGCCGCTGCTCACGGGCTACCGCGGCGGCGAGCCGGTCGACGTGCCCGCGCTCAAGGGGCTGCTGTTCCGCCTGTCCGCGCTGGTCGAGGAGGTCCCCGAGATCGACGAGCTGGACCTCAACCCGGTCTTCGTGCGCCGGCGTGGGGTCGCTGCCGTCGACGCGCGCATCCGCGTGGCCCGCCACCGGCGGGCGCCGCGCTGACCGCCACCGGCGGGCGCGCTCGCCCGTCGGGCGCGCGCACGCGCCTCGCGCTCACCCGACCCGCCGGTCCAGCGGCAGCGCGGCGCGCACCTGCTCGGTGGCCTCGGCACGGTTGAGCGCGTACACGTGCAGGCCCGGCGCGCCGGCCTCCAGCAGGCGCTGACCGAGGTCCACCGCGACGTCCACGCCGATGCGCTTGACCTCCTCGGCGTCCGCGGCCGCGTCGAAGCGCTCCATCAGCTCCGGCGGGACGCTCGCGCCCGACAGCTCGGCGAAGCGCGCCGTCTGACGGTGATCGGTGACCGGGATGATCCCGGGGATGATGGGCGTGTCCACGCCGAGCGCGGCCAGGTCGTCGCGCAGCCGCAGGTAGTCCTCGAGGCGGAAGAAGAACTGGGTGACCCCGAAGTCGGCCACCCGCAGCTTCTCGGCCTGGTGGCGACGGTCGGACGCGCGGTCCGGGGCCTTGGGATGGCCCTCGGGGTGGGCGGCCACCCCCACGCTGAAGTCCCCCACCTCGCGCGCGAGGTGCACCAGCTCGATGGCGCGGCGCAGGTCCCCGGGCGGCAGGTCCGGGTCGTCGCGTGGCGGGTCGCCATGCAGCGCCAGGACGTTGCGCTGGCCGGCGTCGCGGTAGCGCTCCAGCAGCGCGACCAGCTCCTCGCGGCGATGGCCGATGCAGGTCAGGTGCGGCATCACCGTCAGGCCGCGCGCGCTGATCTCCTCGACGCCCTCGCCGGTGCGCTCCCGCGTGGAGCCACCAGCCCCGTAGGTGACCGACACGAAGGACAGGTCCAGCCGCTGGAGACGGTCCAGCGCGGCCCGGAGGTTGGCGCGGCCACGCTCGGTCTTGGGCGGGAACGCCTCGATAGAGAAGGTCGGTCCCTCGGCCAGCAGCGCGTCGATCGCCGTCATCGGTGCCCCATCGCCGCGGCGCGGGCCCGCCCTCGCCGCTCAGCCACGCAGGAGGCCCTCCACCTCGGCGGCGGCGGTGTCGCCGTAGGCCGCGGCGAAGCGGCGCAGCGGCTCGGCGCCCTCGAGCCGGTACTCCTGGGTGCCGACGGTCTCCAGCGCCAGCGTGGCCACCAGCGACCCGAGCTGGGCGCTGCGCTCGAGGTCGAGCGCACGCGCGCGCCCCGCCAGGAAGCCCGAGCGGAACGCATCACCCACCCCGGTCGGCTCCAGCGCCACCTCCTCCCGCGGCGTCACCGCGGGCACGTGCAGCGCGGGCTCCCCCGCCTGCTCGATGACCGAGCCCTTCGCCCCGTGGGTCGTCACCCGCGTGCCGACCCGACGCAGCACCTCGGCGCCGTCCCAGCCGGTCTTGGCCTCGATCAGCGCCGCCTCGTAGTCGTTGGACAGCAGGTAGGTGGCCCCGTCCACCAGCGGCGCCACGCCCTCGCCGTCCAGCCGCGGGAGCTGCTGGCTCGGGTCGGCGGCGACGGGCACGCCGGCCTCGAGCGCCTCGCGCGTGTGGCGCGCCATCGCCGCGGGATCGTTGGGACAGACCACCACCAGGTCGGGCTGGCCCGAGGTCGCCGCCACCGCGTCCAGCGCGATGTGCTGCGCCTCGGCCATCGCCCCGGGGTAGAACGAGGCGATCTGGTTCTGGTCCTCGTCGGTGGTGCACAGGAACATCGCCGAGTGCTGGTGCTCGGAGACGCGCACCCCGGAGGTGTCCACGCCGGTGCGAGCCAGGTGCGGCTCGTAGGCGTCGAAGAAGTCGCGTCCGACGGCGCCGACCAGCAGCGGCTGCTGGCCAAGCAGCGCCATGCCGTAGCAGATGTTGGCGGCGACGCCGCCACGACGGATCTCGAGACCGTCGATCAGGAAGCTCAGGCTGACCCGCTCGAGCTGCTCGGTGACCAGCTGGTCGCGGATGCGACCAGGGAAGCTCATGAGATAGTCGGTGGCGATCGACCCCGAGACGGCGACCTGCACAGCGCGTCCTCCTGGCAGCCGGGACCAGCGGCCCGTGCCCGCGACCCGCGCGGGCACGGCGCGACGGTCAGTAGCGGTAGGCGTCGTCCTTGAACGGGCCCTGCCGGGGGATGCCGAGGTAGGCGGCCTGGTCCTCGGTGAGCTCGGTGAGCCGCGCACCGACCTTCTCCAGGTGCAGCCGGGCCACCTCCTCGTCGAGGCGCTTGGGCAGCACGTACACCTCGCGGTCGTACTCCTCGCCGCGCTCCCACAGCTCGAGCTGGGCGAGCACCTGGTTGGTGAACGACATGCTCATCACGAACGAGGGATGGCCGGTGGCGTTGCCGAGGGTCACCAGCCGGCCCTCGGCGAGCAGCAGCACCGAGTTCCCGTTCGGCAGGTGCACGAGGTCCACCTGCGGCTTCACCGACGTCCACTTCAGCTCGCGCAGGCGACCCACCTGGATCTCGGTGTCGAAGTGGCCGATGTTGGCCAGGATCGCCTTGTCCCTCATGGCCAGCACGTGCTCGTAGGTGATGACGTCGCTGCAGCCGGTGGCCGTCACCACGATGTCGGCGTCACCGATCACCTCGTCGAGCTCGACGACGGGGAAGCCCTCCATCAGCGCCTGCAGCGCGCAGATCGGATCGACCTCGGTGACCTGCACCTGCGCGCCCAGCGCGGCCAGCGCCTGGGCCGAGCCCTTGCCGACGTCGCCGTAGCCAGCCACCACGGCCGTCTTGCCAGCGATCATCGTGTCGGTGGCCCGCTTCAGGCCGTCCACCAGCGACTCACGGCACCCGTACAGGTTGTCGAACTTCGACTTGGTCACCGAGTCGTTGACGTTGATCGCCGGCGTGCCCAGCGTCCCCTCGCGCGCACGGCGATAGAGGGCCTTCACACCGGTGGTCGTCTCCTCCGACACCCCGCGGATCTCGGCGAGCAGCTCCGGGTGCTTGTCGTGCACCAGGGCGGTGAGGTCACCGCCGTCGTCGAGGAGCAGGTTCGGGCCGCGCCCATCGCCGAAGTCGAGGGTCTGCTCGATGCACCACTCGTACTCCTCCTCCGTCTCGCCCTTCCAGGCGTAGACGGGGCACCCCGCGGCCGCGACCGCCGCGGCGGCCTGGTCCTGGGTCGAGAAGATGTTGCACGACGACCAGCGCACCTCGGCACCGAGCTCCTGCAGCGTCTCGATCAGCACCGCGGTCTGGATCGTCATGTGCAGGCACCCGGCGATGCGCGCGCCCGCCAGCGGCTTGCTGTCGCCGTAGCGCTCGCGCAGCGCCATCAGGCCCGGCATCTCCGTCTCGGCGATGTCGATCTCAGCGCGCCCCCACTCGGCCAGCCCGAGGTCGGCCACGCGGAAGTCCTGCACGGTTGAGCGCTGCTCGGTCACGTCTGGTCCTGTCTCGCGTCGTGCGCGGCCTGCGAGGGCCGGGTCGGCCGGGTCGGCGAGCTCGGCGGACGAGCCTCGACCGTCCAGTGTGCCCGCCCCGCCGGGGACCGCGCCTCATGGGCGGTGAGCGACCCGAGGGGCGAGCGCGCGGACGACAGGCTAGGCGCGCCGGCACGCCTCCCGCCGCGGCGAGCGGGGACTTGGGCGCGAGGGGCTACGCGTCGCCGTCGTCCTCGTCGGCGTCGTCCTCGTCGCCGTCG
>PUKE01000324.1 GCA_003550425.1 Nitriliruptoria bacterium | reverse complement strand
CTGGACATCCGAGACACTGACGCCGATGTCGACTTCACAGACATCGACGCCGGTGACTACACGTTCAACTTCAACGTTGACGACACGGAAGCCTCGTCATCCGCAGAGATTACGGTTCGTGAAGAGGACCAAGATGCGAGCTTCTCACAGGGAACCTACCAGGCTGGTGCCGGTGACATCGCTCACTTCGAGTTCGAACTCGAAGACACCGATGAAGCATGGCTCCAGATCGGTGACGCAGACTCCGATTTCGCCGACTTCCTCTACGTTGAAGTCGACGATGCTGACGAGCCAGTCGAAGTCGCAGTCAACACTCGACTGCTCGGTGCACCGGGTGAGATTGATGAAGAGGCAGTCTACGATGTAGAGAATACTGACTCGTTCCGCAGCTTGCTCCACACCAACGCCGGTGAAGAAGCCGGCCTGGAAGACTTCCTCAGCACAACTAACGCCGATGTGTTCGGTGACGATGACAGTCCGTTCACCGATGCTGCAGGTGTCGTCGACTTCTACGACGAGCTTGATCTTGTTGATGCAGATGACGTCACAGACAGTACCGGTGAAGGCATCCGCGAGGAAATGCTGACCCGGCCGCTACAGGCTATCGATTACGAACTGCAGATCGCTAGCGACAGCATCGATACTGACGAGGCTGTCTTCGACTCCGATGCCGGCGCTGGTGAAGCAACTGACCAGCTTGATGCTGCTGTGCTTGAACTGCAGGCAGCAAGCATTGGCGACATTCGAACCTGGACTGCTTTCGAAGAGGACGCTGACGACGAAGACGACGTTGCAGAACTCCTTGAGATCGTCACCGAGCGTGACGAAATCGCATACGAAGACCGCTTGGTTGTCCAAGTAGAGGCAACTGGACTCTACGGTGGTCTCATCGCTGGTGGTCCTGATGGCGATGGCGTCGACAACGACGCCGTCGACTTCGACCGCCTTGGAGAGGGTCTTTCGACCGACATCGCAGTTGAGTTCTTCGATGCAGAAAACATCGAATTCGACATTGAATCCGACACCGCAACTGGACAGGAACCACTTGAGGTTAACCTCGGAAGCGATGACTCTGATACCTACATGCTGATCGGACCGGATCAGGATCAGTTCTTCCTGATCGTCGATACTGGCTCCGACTCCGCATTCTCGAACGGTGACGCACCCGAAGACGGTGCTTCGTTCACCGCTGAGTTCGAATACGATGCAGATGACGGATCTGACCGCTTTGAATTCGGTGATGAGCCATTCGAGAACCCAGAAGAGAACTACCCGTACCTGACACAGGGAGAAACCCTGTCCAGCTCGGCTGCGTTCGATATCGAACCACGAGAGATCACGTTTAACAACCTGAACGCTGACGACGAAATTCAGGCTGAAAACATCGAAGACTCCGAAATTAGCGGTGTGACGAACGTTGCACCAGGTTCAGATGCTGAACTCCGTATTTCTTCGACTGATGCCTCGTCTTCCTTCCGTGAGGGTGTAAGGGTTGATATCAACTCGGACGGTGAAATCGTCGGCGAATTCGACTTCAGCGGTCAAGAAGCCGGTGATGAGTTCGATACTCGATTCCGTGCAGAAGGCTCGAATGTCGACACCGTTGATTCGGTAATCGTCGCAGAGGGTGACCTCGGCGTCGAAGACCCGGCCGAAGATGATGAAGACGATGTTGTTGATGATGAGGATGACGTTGTCGATGACGACGATGACGTTGTTGACGATGAGGATGACGTTGTCGATGACGACGATGACGAAATCGAAGATGTTGACGACGAGACGCCCGGCTTCGGCGTGCTCGTCGCGCTGCTCGCACTCTTCGGTGCGGCATTGCTTGCAGCCCGTCGACAGAACTGATCTGACAATGCTGTGAGTTGCGGTACTCGATTCACACGCTACCACCGGCCGTGTGCCGGCCCATTTTTTCATTTAATAGTTGTCGGTTGATGACTCTCGGGCGCGTAGAGTTGTCCATTTTCCAAGACGCTACTCTGAAGCGCGGTAGCCGTCGACCTGTCGATGGCTCGGAACAATTATTAGATACTACTGCATAATCGTCATATACTACTGACTGGTGTGTATGACTGCCTGTTTCGAGCAGCTCGAAGCCGAACCACAGACGGAGATCGATATCGGCCAACTGACGCCCGACGAGCGGATGGTTCTTCGGCAGATCCAGATCAACGGGACCGTAGGCGTTACACCGAGTGGCGCGGACGGTGGATTTACTGGCATCTATTATTTGGTAGGCGACGAGCAGGCAGCTGCCAAGCGGTTCGTTACGGAGAACCGCGAGGTCCTCGATCAGGTGGATTTCTCGCGGCGAAACCTAATCTCGACCAGCGTCGACCGTGACATCTACGACTGGATTCTGCATTTCCTGGGCGAGCGCGAACTCGAAAAACACGAGACGGTCGTAATCGAGCGTCGGTCTGATGGGACGGTGTGGTGTATCGGTCGACGGACCTACGAAGAGACACCGATGCGGCGGTACAGCGAGTCCGGAACCGGTTCAGTCCGAATCGATGACGGTGGGTTGGCGGGGCTGTATGCGTCGTGTAGCGAGCTGATCACGGAGTCGACGTTGCAGTCCGAGTCGGTGGTTGCGGGTGATGTCCGGGAGATTCTGGACGCGTTTCGGCACTCATCCGAGTTTGTGTGTGAGCCGACGACCGTCGACGGGGAGTTGGCGGTTCGGAAACGCTGAGAGCGTAGCACTGGTGGTCCACAGCACGGTGACTGTCCAAACAGGTGCTGACTGACCACAATGATTGGTTATGCCGACTGTCGTCGACTTGACAGTGCGACGACAAGCAGTGCGACGACAGCGACGACGACCCCAAAGCCGGGTGCCGTATCAGTGACTGCTGTCTCGGAGTCATTCGTGGCGGTGTCGGTTGCGTTGGTGGTGGACTCGGCGGAGTCAGCCTCGGTGTCGTCCGTGAGGGTGATTTCGGAGCGCGTGGTTGGCTCCCAGGCGTCGGTCTGGTCAGCGGCAAGCCGGTCGCCGTCAGGTGGGGTGATGTAGAAGGCAACTGTTCTGTTCTCGCTCGCGGGCGAGCCCGTGAGAGTCAACTGCTTGTCGGAGGCGTTGGGGCCGCCGTAGCTGCCGGCGGTCTCGACAGTGATCGAACCACGAACCTCGCCGTCGACTTCGGCTTCGATGGTAGTTCCTATGGGTGCTGGCTCGCCGTTGATCGTGACGGTGCCGTAGTAGCGAGCTGGCTCGGTGTCGTTGGTAGTCGGCTCGGTCGCGTCGTCTGTTGTGTCGGTGTCGTTGGTGGCCGGATCGGCCTCGTCGTCAGTTGCGTCGGTGTCATCGGATTCGTCGACTGCGTCGTCGTCACCGAAGCCGACGCCGAGGTCCTGCTCGCGGAGTTCGAACGTGTCGCTGGCGGGCACGTCACCGCGGCTGGCCAGCCCCGGCCCGGTAATGAAGTAGTTGCCGGCGTCGAGATCGGTGGTCTCGATTCGGAGTTCGCCGTCAGCCTCGGCGACGAGTTCTTCGACGAACTGGCTGCCGTGAATCTCGCCGCCCGACAGCTCGTCGGCGCGTCGGAGGTCATACGTCTCGCCGGCGGTGATCTCGCCGTGGCTGGCGGTGACGGTCATGCCGACCCAGGGGGTCGCGGGATCGTAGTCGGGCGTCCCGGCGGCGGCCGGCGCGGCGGCGACCGCCAGCCCGACGAGCAGACAGGCCAGCAGCGCGAGGCGGAGTCGACTGGATGGCATAGTCGACCGTATGCGTGCGAGGCGGTTAATCTGTTGGCTGGCGGTGACAGTCACTCGCGGCTGAGTTTCGGTGCCCGCCACAGAGGTTCAAACGACTACATAAACCCCGCTCCGTGGACGTGGCTGCGTGGCACACTCACACGCCGCACCGCGAAGCTGCTAATTCGCCGACAGAGACGTTCATTACCGCATACAGGGGAGAATACAAAATCGAATATCATGATTGTATTAGTCTTTCGCGGCGACTGTCAAACACAAAGTATATTACAGGCCCGCAATGTGTTTCGGATACCCCTACCCAAGACAGCACTCGTGAGTACGTCCGGCTTCGACCGGCTGTGATGACACAGTCGGGCGGACCGACCCAGTGCCGTGCGGCTGCGGGCGGAAAGTAGTGT
>PUKE01000113.1 GCA_003550425.1 Nitriliruptoria bacterium | reverse complement strand
CTGCACGCCGAGTCGCATCGTCGACGGAGACGCCGATCCGTCAGTCGACGTTGTCTGGATCGACTCGGCCAGTCCCGCAAACTGCGAGCTGACGGTTGTGCTGTGTTCATGCTCGATCTGTTCGGTCTCAGCCGGGATCACCGTCGCCTGATAAATTGTCAGGCCGAGAATCAGAAACCCGAGGGCGAGCACTACTGCCACTGGGACAGCAACAGCCCGGTTGTCGAGACGGCGATCCATCAGTTTGCGATAGCGTGAGCCAGTGGGATATAGTCGTCGCTGACTGTACTTACAGGAACCATTCCGAAAACCGGCTGAACTCGTCATAACCAATTTCTCGATGGTAGCGTGCCCTATAGAGCCACGCCAGGACAGGTAGCTGGTGGATTCTGCACTCATGATCCGCCGACGGCAGCCGGACAACAGTCTTTCGTCGACAATTCATCACAACTTCTTTTTACAGGAAAAAAGAATGTACATTAATGATAACTGTCACTTCCACCGTGCATTTATATGCAGTCGAAGTCGACTATCCATTAAATTGACTGATCGACGCTTCGGCACGTCCGGCTCCGGCTATGCGCCTCTCGATTTGCTTCGTCTGCAGTCGACCGTCAGCCGGGATCGGGTACAAGCTGGTGACACCACAGCGGGCCATCAGACGGCTACTGGTGAGGCTGGTGGTAGTCGACTGGTCAGGAGTGAATCCGTATGAGCATCTCTGCGTCTCTCCGGCAGTTCAGCGACGACCAGCGAGCTGTTTCTGCAGTGATCGGATTCATTCTTATCTTCGGGATTCTGATGTTGACGTTAACAATATATCAGGCCCAAATCGTTCCACAGCAGAACGCCCAAACAGAGTTCACGCATTTTGAAGAGACACGAGATGATATGGTAGACTTTCGAAGTGCCGTCTCTTCGGCTGGCCAATCAGATAGGTCCCAGTTCCCAACAATACAACTGGGTACGGTTTACCAGACGAGGCTAGTGACAATTAATCCCCCACCTCCCAGTGGCACGTTACAAACCAGTGAGCCATACGACATTAAGATAGATGGGGAGCCAAGCGTGCCTACTCGGTTTCTTGAGTATCAACCAAGGTACAACGAACTGACTACCGGTTCTGTCTGGTATGAAAACTCTGTTGTTTATTACGATGATCAAGACGAGCAAGTAATCATAGAAGACCAAAGCCTCGTGACCGGTGATGAGAGACTTCGGATTACCGCATTGCAGAATGAGCTTGATGAGACAGGAACAGATACATTGACCGTTGAGTTGTATCCAACAGAGACAAGTGATATTGATTTTGATGAGTTGGAGGAAGAAAACGGAGACGTAGAGATTACAATCCCAACACGTTTAGACGATCATTGGAACGAAACACTGACTGCTGATTTCGATGATAGCGATTTTTCGATCAACAATGATGGTACTTATCCAAATGGTGTATTTGCACTTAATATAACCGTTGATGTCGAGAATATTCATATCAATACCGTAGGGATTCGTTCCGAACCGAATCAAGACACAGCAAGGAATATTGATAGAGACCAGAGCACAGGCGATAACGATAACGGAGATAATCCGCCTGAGTTAGACGAAAACAAGAAAATATATGCTGAAAATGATGCAAATGTCCTCGTAGAAGATATAAAAGAAGAAGATGTTCTATTTGAGGGTGCTGATTCTACGTTTACCGTTGAAGCAGATGATGAGGAACCAGCAGATATGGAGGGGATTGTTCGGTTTGATGAAGATGGTGGGGCAGTGACAATCGATTCCTCTGATGAAGAGATAGCAACTTCTCAGGGAGAAATATTCATGAGAGACAACAGCGAGGTAAATCTTGAGGGGACTGACGAAGAGAAAGCAAGAGTTGAGGATAATATTAGAATCGGTGACGATTCTGAAATAGACTCATACGCTTCAGAAATCACTGGTGATGTTGAAGTTGGGGACGATTCGGATGTCCGTATAGAGTCAAATGATGAAGAAGATTCAGTAATACAGGGGTCGCTGACCTACAGAGGAGATGGAAAATTAGAACTGGTAGATACAGACGAGGAAAATTCACAAATAAATGGACAAGTAATTATTGAAGATGAAGACTCAACTGTAACGTTTGATCTTGAAGATTCCAGCGTGGAGTTTGACGATTTAGAAGTTGTTGACGGAGATGGTAACGAACTTGATGAAGATGACGACCAAGTAGATCTTATAACGTAGGTTCTGATCATGACTTCAGTATCGCATACTAACGAATTTACACAGGATACAAAAGCTGTAGCACCTGTTGTAGCGTCGATTTTACTTTTAGGATTTGTGGTTATCGGACTTGCAGGATTCCAGGCAATCATTGTGCCACAGCAAAATGCTGAGACAGAACTCCAACATTTTCAAAGTGTACAGAATGAGATGGAACAGATTGTTGATGCAATTGATGATGTAGAACAGCAAAACAGAGCACAGTTCTCAACGATACAACTGGGTGTGACATATCAACAACGGACACTGACAATCAACCCACCGCCCGCGACGGGTTCGCTGCAAACGAGTGACGAATACAATATTACGATACAGGGTGAAAACGGTACTGAGGAAGAGATTTCTACACGATTCGTTGAGTATCAACCAGGGTACAACGAATTCAAAACCGGTTCTATTTGGTACGAGAACTCGCGAGCATATATTGAACACGAGGAAACAGGTGATTATTCGCTAATTACTACTAACTCACTTGTCAGTAGTGATGGGACACTGAATATAATAGCGTTACAAAACGATTTCTACGAGAGTGGAACAAATCGACTCACAGTTGAGTTGTATCCAAAACAGACCGGTGATATTAATATAGACGAGTTAGATGATGAATTGAACGTAACAATTCCAACGCGGTTGGATGAGAACCACTGGAACGAATCGCTGAGTGACGAGTTGCCTACTGAAGACTTCGAAGTGCGGGAAGATGACACATATGAAGATGAAAATGTTAACGCACTGAAAGTCTTTGACATTGACTTGGACGATTTAGATATCACCACGGTTGGAATTCAGTCCGCAGCTACCGGAGCAGGAGCCGAAGGTCTGGAAGAAGAGGAACCAGAAGAAGAACCAGCTATAGAGGCACTTACATCTGACGATGAAGATGGAGATCTTATAGGAGCTGGGGGGGATGGGTCACCCGGAAGATTTGAATTTGGCCTTAGGAACAGTGGTGAGAGCGAACTTGACATTGTGGCTATTGGAATAATAAATACTAGCGTGGATGCTGCAAACGTAAGAGGTCCTGGAGATAACGCACCATTAACTCAAGATGGAACAGATCTTATCGATAGTTCTGAAATCACAATCAATGATGCCACAAATGATGCAGACCGAAATGATTTTATTGAAAATGAAGAAAAAAGAATTGAAGGAAACGACACTGTAGAGGGTTTTGTGTTTAATCGGTTTCGAGATGGAAACTCACCACCACCAGGTGGTAATCAAGTAGACATGGATGGTAGTATTGTGAACATAACAGTATGGGCCACAGATGAAAATGGAGATGAAAGCCAGACGACACTAGAACTAAATGATACTGAGTAAACTCCTATTCATATAAATACTGCTCTATCCTTCAAAAGACGATTTTTGACTTTTGATTATTCTTCGTCAATAACTTCCGGATCAGCAAACGCATCTTGGAGACTATCCAATCCGTTCAACCACTCGGAGACAATCCAGGACTCGATTTCATCAACCTCACTGCCGTCGAACTGCCCGCCGTCAATAATCTGCGTGCCGGCCTGAACGAGATACGCTAACGCGGCGTCGACGTCTTCGTCTTCGCTCACAACGTCAATCGCGGCCTCGACACACTCGGTAATCGAGTACTCTTCGACGGGCCCGCCGATGACGTACTCCTCGGCCGCATAGAAAACGGGCACGAGACTGGTCTGGACGCTGTCGATCAACAGCAGCGCCTCCTCGCCGTCGAGTTCGGGTTCGGCCATAACGACCTCGTTAATGAAGCCCAGCTTTTCAATAGTCGTCTCTTCGTCGACGCGCCCTTCTTGAAACGCGGAGATGACCTTGGCAATCGCAATCGTCGTGTCGTTTTGGAGATTGAAATAGAGTCGAGCAAACT
>PUKE01000227.1 GCA_003550425.1 Nitriliruptoria bacterium | reverse complement strand
GCCAGCCAGTCGCGCGTGGCCTCGGGCAGCTCGTCGGGGTCGGTGAGCAGCATCGGCGCCTGCGACAGCCCCGCGGGCGCCGCCGCGGTCAGCGCGTCGGGGAAGTCCTCGCCGGAGGCGACGAAGGCGCGGTCGGCGTCGGGGTCGGCCAGCGCGGCCGCGGTGGCGTAGCGGTCCTCGCCCGCGCGGCGGTCCACGGCGATCCCGAGGTCGTCGAGCTCCTCCTCCACGTCGTCGCCGACCGCATTGGTCCCTCCCGGGATCAGCACCTCGCCGACGCCGAGGTCGGTCAGCGCGCGCTCGGTCGCCGAGGGCAGCGAGCCGGTGCGCGTGAGCAGCATCGGGGCCCCGCGCTCGCTCGCCCAGGCGCCCCCAGCGAGCGCGTCGGGGAAGTCCGCCCCCGTGGCCAGCACGGCCGTCGACGCGCCGTCGGGGAAGCCGTCACGGGCCACCGCGGCCGCGGTGGCGTAGCGGTCCGGGCCCTCGAGGCGCTCGCTGGCGTCGAAGGGATAGTCGGTGTAGACGAACAGGCCATCGCCGACCGACCGAGGCGTGCTGTCGGACGGAGTGCCATCGCTGGGGACGTTCACGAGCGCTGCGTCGCGGGTCATGGTCGTCGACCCGCCCCCGTCCAGGTTCAGCGCCTGGTCGGCGCCGAGCTCGACCATGACGGCGCCCAGCTGAGGCAGCGTCAGGCCTCCGACGATGGTGCTCCCGTGGCCGCCGGTGCGCTCCTCGTCGACGGTGACGAGCAGCAGCTCGCCGTCGGCGTCGTCGGTGAACCCGACGGCGGTGCGCGCCCGTCGGGCCTCGACGTTGCTGGCCTGGGCGATCCCTTCCCGCTGCATCTCGTCGACGCTGCGGACCTGGCCGTCCCGGACCAGACCGATCCCCGGCATCGCGTGATCGATCTGGTCCCAGCCACTCGTCCCGCCTAGAGGATTGGGATCCACGGTGACGGCCACCTCGTCGCCGACGTCGATCCCGTCCAGCTCGGCGATGCGGTTGGCGTCGTGCTCGTTGTCGCCCTCGTCGCTGTAGGCGCCGATGGTCGTCCGACCCGTGGTCGCGGTGGGGAGCCTTCCCGGGTCCTCGAGGCGCTCCACGACGGTGCCGGAGACACGGGCGCCGGGGGCCAGCGACAGGTCCTCGAGCTCGACGGCTGCGAGCTCGTCGAAGCGCTCGGAGAAGTCGAAGCTCTCGCCGAGCTGGCTGTCCAGCAGGAACAGCCCGGCCCCCGGCGACCCCAGATAGGAGCGGGGATGCATGATGCGGTTGAGCTCCTGGCTGCCGCGCGCCTCGCCGGCGAGCTCGACGGTCACCTCGGGATCCAGCAGGTCGGTGAGCAGGCTCCCGTCGGGTCCGATGCCGAGCGCGCTGCGCGCCCGCGTGGGGCCGCTGCTCAGCACCATGGGGGCGCCCTGCACCCGCCCGTCGAGGACCGAGAAGCCGTTCGGAGCGCCCACGGGCCCCGCGGGTGGCTGGCCGGCGCGGTAGTGGTGCCAGCCGCCGTTGATGCCCACCAGCGCACCGTCGTCGAGCTCCCGCGAGGCCATCGACGGGACGCTCTCGAGCCCAGAGATGCGGTCCTGCGCCTGCACCGGGCGCAGCTCCAGGCCCTCGGCCGAGCGGTCCATGCGCAGCACGTGACCAGTCGCTGCCTCGCCGCCACCCACCGACACGCGGAACCGCTCCAGCTCCAGGCCCGGGAAGACGGTCTCGCGCTCGGTGATCTGGACGTCGGCGGCATGGGCGGGGGGCGCCGTGGCGGCCAGGCCGGGCAGCAGCGCGGCGGCCAGGGCGATCGTGGCGATCGCCGCCACGGTCGCACGGCCCGCGCGGGGGCGTGGGCGCGCGCAGGGGCGTGGGCAGAAGGGCAGTGGCACGGGCGTCAACTCCATGGCCCCCGCGACCGGTGCGGGTTCGGGGACGATGTCGGGTGCCGCGGGCGGGACGGCCCGTCGCGGGCTCGCTGGCTGGGACGTCCCGCACCGCCCCACGGTGACGGCCTCGTGCGATCCTCATCGGGGCCTGCGGCGCCCCGACCGCGCTCGCACCGTCCATGCGGACGGGATCGGCGCGACGAGGCGGGGGAGTGGAGCGGGCGACGGGAATCGAACCCGCATACCCGGCTTGGAAGGCCGGTGCTCTGCCATTGAGCTACGCCCGCGGGCTGGCCGCGAGGCTACCAGCGCCGCTGCCGGGTCGGTCAGCGCCCGTGGCGCGTCGGTCGCTGCCACAGGCGGCCGTGGCTACCATGCGGGCGGTCGGCGCGGTCGCCGGGCCCGTTCGCGAGCCCGCGCACCGCCCGCACGGGACGTGGCGCAGCTTGGTGAGCGCGCCTGCTTTGGGAGCAGGAGGTCGCCGGTTCGAATCCGGCCGTCCCGACCCCGCGGATCGGTGGCACCGAGCGCGTGCAGCCACGCGCGCCGCCGCGACCCGCCGGGCACAGATCCCGATCACCTGTCATCCGCCGCCTGCTGCGAGAGAGTCCGCCGTGGAGATCAACGTCGAGCGCGTCGAGGACGCCAAGGTCAAGCTGGAGGTCACCGTCGACGCCACGCGCGTCGAGGAGGCGATCAACGAGGCGGCCAAGCGCCTCGCCAGCGAGGTCAAGATCCCGGGCTTCCGGCCCGGGCGCGTGCCACGGCGCGTGCTGGAGAGCCGCCTCGGCACCGACGCGCTCCTACAGGAGGCGGCGCGCGAGGCCCTGCCGCAGTTCTACCAGGAGGCCATCCAGACCGAGGACCTCCAGGTCGCCGGCCAGCCCGAGCTCGACGTGGACACCTTCCAGTCGGGCGAGGACGCCAGGTTCTCGGCCACCGTCGAGGTCGTCCCCGAGATCGACCCGCCCGCGGTCGACGACATCGAGGTCGACCACCCCGACTGGGAGGTGACCGAGCAGGAGGTCCAGAACCAGCTGCTGAGCCTGCGCGAGCGGTTCGCGAGCCTGCAGACCGTCGAGCGCCCCGCGGAGGTGGGCGACGCCGTCCTGGTGACGATCGTCGGCGAGCGCGACGGGGAGCGGGTGGACGAGGCCAGCGGCGACGACCTGCTCTACCAGCTCCAGGACCCCAACGAGAGCGACTCCGAGGTCGACCGCAACCTCATCGGCGCGCAGGCCGGCGAGACGATCACCTTCACCGACACCCTCGGCGAGGACTTCGGCGAGGAGCTGGCCGGCGCCGAGGTCGCGTTCACGGTGACCGTCCACGAGATCAAGGAGCGCTCGCTGCCCGAGCTGACCGACGACTTCGTCGACGAGAACACCGAGTTCGAGACGGCCGCCGAGCTCGAGGACGAGCTCCGCCGCCAGATGGCCGACCACAAGCGCAGCGAGGCCGCGGCCGAGCTGCGCAACAGCGTCGTCGAGCAGGTCTCGGACCGCGTGGAGGTCACGGTCCCCGACGCGATGGCCCAGGAGGAGCTGCGGTTCCGTCTCGAGCGACTGCAGAGCGAGGCGCAGCGCAGCGGCATGAGCCTGGACGAGTACCTGCAGGCAGCCGGCGGCGAGGACATCTTCACCCAGCTCGACGAGCAGGCGCGGGCCACGGTCAAGGCGCAGATCGTGCTCGATGCCATCGGGCACGAGGCCGGGATCGAGGTCACCCGCGAGGACCTCGAGGCCGAGATCTTCCGCCAGGCCGAGCGCTTGGGCCAGGATCCCAGCGAGATCGCCGAGTTCATGAGCGCCGAGCCCGAGCGCCTGCAGGCCCTGGCCTCCGACACCTTCCGACGCAAGGCCATCGACCACCTCCTCGAGCGCGTCACGATCCACGGCGGCCCGCCGCCCGAGGAGGAGCATGCGGGCGCGGTGCGCGCCGCTGAGGTCGCCGCTGCGGAGGCCCAGGACGAGGACGGCGACGAGGAGGCCGACGACGACGCGGCGTCCGACGAGGCCGACAAGGCCGACGGGGCCGACGACGCCGACCGCGCCAGTCGCACGGAGGGCTAGGCTGGCCCACGGGCGTCAGCCGCGCCGCTGACGGTCAACGACCCTGACCACGACCTACGTGGAGCGCTGCGATGAGCTACCTCGTCCCCATGGTGATCGAGCAGACCAACCGGGGCGAGCGGTCCTTCGACATCTACTCGCGGCTGTTGAAGGAACGCATCATCTTCATCGGGACCCCGATCACCGATGAGATCGCCAACGTCGTCATGGCCCAGCTCATCCACCTCGAGGGCGAGGACCCGGGCAAGGACGTCAACCTCTACATCAACTCGCCGGGCGGCTCGGTGACCGCGGCCCTGGCGATCTACGACACGATGGAGTTCGTCAAGCCCGACATCGCCACCTACTGCCTCGGCCAGGCGGCCTCCGCGGCGGCGGTGCTGTTGGCCGCGGGCACGCACGGCAAGCGGGCCGCGACCCCGCACAGCCGCGTGCTGCTCCACCAGCCGCAGGGCGGCGCCGAGGGCCAGTCGGCCGACATCGAGATCCAGGCCCGCGAGATCATGCGCATCCGCGAGCTGCTCGACCAGATCCTCGCCAACAAGACGGGGCAGTCGCTCGAGCGGATCTCCGAGGACTCCGACCGCGACTTCATCATGACCGCCGAGGAGGCCAAGGACTACGGCCTCATCGACAAGGTCATCGAGTCCCGCAAGGCCCAGGAGGAGCAGCTGCGCGCTGGGGCATAGCCCCTGCCTGCTGGGCCACGCCTCCATCCGATGCACGCGCGCCCCCGCCGCTCGGCGGGGGCGCTGCTCGTGGCCGACCGTCCTGGGGACCGCCGTGCACACCGGCTGGCGCTTGCCGTTACGATACGTCGCACGGCACCGACGGGGTCAGCGCAGGATCGGTGACCCCGCAGCCGCACCGCGACGCACCCGCACCCGAGGATCACACGAGGCCCAGCCCGACACGCTCCCGCCACCGGTGGGACGATCGGAAGGGACGGCAGGCGATGGCGAAGTTCGGCGAGAGCGGCGACCTGCTGAAGTGCTCCTTCTGCGGGAAGTCCCAGAAGCAGGTCAAGAAGCTCATCGCAGGCCCGGGTGTGTACATCTGCGACGAGTGCATCGACCTGTGCAACGAGATCATCGAGGAGGAGTTCTCCGAGAGCCCCGACCTGGGCTCCAGCGAGCTGCCCAAGCCGCGGGAGATCTACGAGTTCCTCGACGAGTACGTGGTCGGCCAGCAGGCCGCGAAGAAGACGCTGGCGGTCGCGGTGTACAACCACTACAAGCGCGTGCAGGTCGGCGGGCACGGTGGCGGTGACGACGAGGTCGAGCTCCAGAAGTCCAACATCCTCATGCTCGGCCCCACCGGCTCGGGCAAGACGCTGCTGGCCCAGACGCTCGCGCGGCTGCTCAACGTCCCGTTCGCGATCGCTGACGCCACCGCCCTGACCGAGGCCGGCTACGTGGGCGAGGACGTCGAGAACATCCTGCTCAAGCTGATCCAGGCGGCCGACTTCGACGTCAAGAAGGCCGAGACCGGGATCATCTACATCGACGAGGTCGACAAGGTCGCTCGCAAGAGCGAGAACCCCTCGATCACCCGGGACGTCTCCGGTGAGGGCGTCCAGCAGGCCCTGCTGAAGATCCTCGAGGGCACCACCGCCAGCGTGCCGCCGCAGGGCGGGCGCAAGCACCCCCACCAGGAGTTCATCCAGATCGACACCTCGAACATCCTGTTCGTGTGCGGCGGCGCGTTCGCGGGGCTCGAGCAGCTGGTCGAGGAGCGGCTCGGTCGCCAGGGCGTCGGCTTCGGCGCCGAGGTCCAGGCGCGGGGCGAGACCGACCTCGCCGCCCTGCACGACGCGGTGCTGCCCGAGGACCTGCTGAAGTACGGCCTGATCCCCGAGTTCGTCGGCCGGCTGCCGGTGGTGACCCACGTCGAGCCGCTCGACCGGGCCGCGCTCATCGAGATCCTCACCGGCCCCAAGAACGCGCTCGTCAAGCAGTACCAGCGCATGTTCGAGATCGACGGCGTCGAGCTCGAGTTCACCGACGACGCGCTCGAGGCCATCGCGGACCTGGCCATCCTGCGCGACACCGGCGCGCGGGGCCTGCGGGCGATCCTCGAGGAGGTCCTGCTGTCGACGATGTACGAGCTGCCCTCCGAGCACGACGTGGGCCGCTGCGTCATCACCGCCGAGGTCGTGCAGCGTCGCGCCAACCCCACCCTCGTGCCGCGCAGCGAGCTCGACCAGCGTCGCAGCGCCTGACGCCGTCCGGCACGCCCTCCGGCTCGCCGGCTGGGTCCCGCGCCCTACACTCCCGCGGTGACCGAGCAGCCTCGACCGGGTGGACCAGGCAGCGATGAGCGAGACGCACGCCAAGGACGCGGACGCACGCGAGCGGCTGGCAGCCTCCTACGAGCCCTCCGCCATCGAGCCAGCGCGCTACGACTGGTGGGAGTCCCAGGGCTTCTTCGCCGCCGAGCCCGACGACCCCGGCGAGCCCTTCGCGATCTCGATGCCCCCGCCGAACGTGACGGGGTCGCTGCACATGGGGCATGCGCTGACCTCAACGCTGGAGGACGCGTTCATCCGTCACGCGCGCATGCAGGGCAAGAACGCGGTGTGGCTGCCCGGCTCCGACCACGCCGGCATCGCCACCCAGAACGTGGTGGAGCGCGAGCTGGCGCGCGAGGGGCTGACCCGCCACGACCTGGGGCGCGAGGCGTTCCTCGAGCGCATGTGGGCGTTCGTCGAGCAGACCGGTGGGACGATCCTCAACCAGCAGCGCCGCCTCGGCGCCTCGTGCGACTGGCGCCGCGAGGCCTTCACCCTCGACGAGCAGCGCAGCGCCGCGGTGCGCGAGACGTTCTGCCGGCTCTACGAGGACGGGCTGATCTACAAGGGCGAGCGCATCATCAACTGGTGCCCGCGCTGCCGGACCGCCCTGTCCGACATCGAGGTCGAGCACCCCGACACCGAGGGTGAGCTCGCGCACCTGCGCTACCCGGGCAGCGACGGCGGGGACGGCGTCGTGGTCGCTACCACCCGCGTGGAGACCATGCTGGGCGACACCGCCGTGGCGGTCCACCCCGACGACGCGCGCTACGCGAGCCTGGTCGGTGCCACCGTCACGCTGCCGCTGCTGGAGCGCGAGATCCCGGTGGTCGCCGACGCGGGGGTGGACCCGGAGTTCGGCACGGGCGCGGTGAAGGTCACCCCGGCCCACGACCCGCTGGACCACGAGATCGGCCAGCGCCACGGGCTCGCGGCCCCCGAGGTCATCGGCGACGACGCGGCGATCACCGCGGCCGGCGGACCCTACGAGGGCCTCGACCGCTTCGAGGCGCGCGAGCGCGTCAAGGCCGACCTCGCCGACCTCGGCCTCCTGCTGTCGGTGGAGGACCGTCCCCACCCGGTGGGCCACTGCTCGCGCTGCGACACCGTCGTGGAGCCCAAGCTGTCCGAGCAGTGGTTCGTGGCCACGCGCCCGCTGGCCGACCGCGCCGCGGAGACCGTGCGCGCCGGGCGCCCGCGGTTCGTGCCCGCCCACAACGCCAAGGGCTACCTCGAGTGGCTCGAGCACCTGCACGACTGGTGCATCTCCCGCCAGCTGTGGTGGGGCCACCGGATCCCCGCCTGGTACGCCTCCGACGGCACCGTCGAGGTGCGCCGCACCGACCCCAGCGAGGAGGAGATCGCCGAGCGCGGCCTCACCCAGGACCCCGACGTCCTCGACACGTGGTTCTCCAGCCAGCTGTGGCCGCTGACCACGCTCGGGTGGACCGGCGGCGGCCGCGACGAGACCCCCGAGCTCGCGACCTGGTACCCCAACGCCGTCATGGAGACCGGCTACGACATCAACACGTTCTGGGTCAGCCGGATGCACATGATCGGGCTGTACCTGGTCGACGAGGTGCCCTTCGACGTCGTGTTCAACCACGGGATGGTGCGCGACGGCGAGGGCAAGAAGATGTCGAAGTCCTTCGGCAACGTCATCGACCCGATGGAGTTCATCGAGCGCCACGGCGCCGACGCCCTGCGGTTCGCGCTGCTGCGCAGCGCCAACCCCGGCCAGGACGCGCCCCTGGCCGAGGAGTGGGTCGACGGCGCGCGGCGCTTCGCCCGCAAGCTGTGGAACGCCGCGCGCTTCACGCTGTCGTTCCTCGGCGACGCCCCGGTCGACGGCAGCCTGCCTGACCGCGCCGACCTGGCGCTCGAGGACCGCTGGCTGCTGTCGCGGCTGGAGCGCACCCGCGCCGAGATCGATGCGGCCTGGGAACGCTACGACCTCGCCCGCGCCAGCCGCGCCGCCTACCACTTCACCTGGGACGAGCTGTGCGACTGGTACCTCGAGGTCGTCAAGCTGCGTGGCGACGACGACGTCGTGGCGCGCCAGGTGCTCGCCCATGCCCTGGACCGCGTCCTGCGGCTGCTGCACCCGTTCACGCCCTACGTCACCGAGGAGATCTGGCAGGCGCTGTGGGAGGGCAGCGAGCCCGACAGCCCCGCCCTCATCGTCGCCGGGTGGCCGCAGCCGCGTCCGGGCGACGTCGACGACGAGGCCGAGGCCGCCTTCGCTGCCCTGCAGGAGGCCGTCACGGCGCTGCGGCGCTTCCGCTCCGACCACGGGCTGGCCGCCGGGGTCGACCTGAAGGTCGTCGCCGTGCCGCGCGACCAGCGCCAGCTCGCGGTGCTCGAGGGCGCCCGCGAGGGGCTGCGGCGACTGGCGGGCGTCACCGGCTGGCGCGTGCAGCGCGATGACGACGGCGAGCTCGGCCCCACCGGCCGCGTCTCGCTGTCGGGGGTCGACCTCCTCGTGCCGCTCGAGGGGCTCGTGGACCTCGAGGAGGAGCGCGCCCGCCTCGATCGGGAGCTCGCCAACGCCCGCGCCGAGCACGAGCGCGCCGAGCGCAAGCTCGCCAACGAGGGCTTCGTCAACGGCGCACCCGCCGAGGTGGTGCAGGCCGAGCGCGACAAGCTCGCGCACTGGGCCGAGCGCGTCCGCGCCCTGCAGGACCAGCGGGCCGCGCTGGGATGAGCGCCCTCGCCGAGGACGCTGCCGCGCGATGCCGCGCCGGCCTGGGGCGCGCCCTGCGCGCGCTCGTCGATGACGCGGTGGAGCAGACCGCGGCCGCGCTGCACCGCCCGGACCACGCGACCCCCGCGCTGCCGTGGCTGCCGGGGCTGGTCTATCGCGCGCTGGCGCCGCTTGGGGTCGCCTTCGACGAGCAGGATCGTCTCGCGGTCGCCGCTGGCGCGGCGCTGATCGGCCGCCCCGTCCCAGCCGCACGACTGCGGACCGCGCTCGAGGGCCTGCCGGCCGCGCCGCCTGCGGCCAGTGCCCCCGATCCCGAGCTGGCCGAGGCCATCGAGGCGTTCTGGCAGCGCCTCGCCGAGGTCGCCGCGGAGCTGGGGCGCGCCTGGCGCGCCGGGGATCCCGACCGCGCCCACGGGGTCGCCAGCGCCGCCGTGCCCGAGCTGTGGGCGCTCGCCGCCGCCGTGGCCGAGGCCAGGGGCGAGATCCACCCGGACCCCCCTGACGCGCCACCGGAGACGGTCGGGTCCGAGTCGGCCACCGCGGCCGGGTCCGAGTCGGCCACCGAGGCTGGGTCCGAGTCGGCCACCGCGGCCGGGCCCGAGTCGGCCACCGAGGCCGGGCCCGGGGACCACCCCGAGGAGCCGCTGCTCGCGCCCGTGCTGGAGCTCGACGACGCGCCGGTGCCCCCCGACCGGCCCCAGAGCGCGCTGGCGTTCGCGCTGCTGGCGCTGACCATCGCGCTGCTGGTGCTGCTCGCGGTCCTCGGCGGGTTCCCCACCGGCTGATCGCCGCGCCCTCCCTACACTGGCGCCCATGGCGATCCCACCCCTTCCCGCGTCCTACGAGCGCGCCGTGGACGAGCTGTTCGCGCGCCAGCCGCAGCGCATGGTCCCCGACCTCGACCGGATCACCCTGCTGCTGGAGCTCCTCGGTCGACCGGATCAGGCCATGCCAGCCATCCAGCTGACCGGGACCAACGGCAAGACCTCGACCTCGGCGCTGATCACCGCCCTGCTGACCGGCCTCGACCTCACCGCCGGCACCTACACGTCCCCGCACCTGCAGGACGCCCGCGAGCGGATCCGCCTGGCCGGCGAGCCCCTGTCGCGCGAGGCCTTCGGTGAGCGCTACGCCGAGATCAGCCCCTACCTCGGCGAGGTCGACCTGCGCTCCCGCGACCGGGTCACCTTCTTCGAGGCCCTGACCGCGCTCGCGTTCGCCGAGTTCGCCGACGCGCCCGTGGACGTGGGCGTCGTCGAGGTGGGCCTCGGGGGCCGCTGGGACGCGACGAACCACGCGCGCGGCGAGGTGGCCGTGATCGGGCCCATCGGCCTCGACCACCTCATCCTCGGCTCCACGCCCGCCGAGATCGCCGAGGAGAAGGCCGGGATCATCAAGGAGGGGGCCACGGTCGTCTCGGCCGCGCAGACGCCGGAGGTCGCCGCCGTGCTGCGTGCCCACGCCGATCGCCAGCAGGCGCGCCTGCTGCTGGCCGACGAGGACTTCGGCGTCACCGATCGGTCGCTGGCGGTGGGAGGCCAGGTCGTGAGCCTGCAAGGCGTGACGGGGACCGTGGAGGACGTGCTGCTGCCCTTGCACGGCGTGCACCAGGCCGACAACGCCGCCCTGGCGCTGGCTGCCGTCGAGGGGCTGCTCGGCTTCGCCGGCGGCCTCGACGGCGACCTCGTGCGCGAGGCCCTCGCCCAGGCGCGGGTGCCCGGGCGCCTCGAGCTCGTCGGGCGCGGCGAGGAGCAGGCGCCCGTGCTGCTGGACGGGGCGCACAACCCGCCCGGCGCGACGGCGCTGGCGCGGGCGCTGGCCGACGAGTTCTCGCCGCGCAACCGCGTGCTGGTGCTCGGCGTGCTGGACGACAAGGACGTGGAGGGGGTGGTGCAGGCCCTCGCGCCGGTGGCCGACCACCTGGTCGCCACCGCCCCGGACTCGGGCCGGGCCGCGCCAGCCGAGCGCATCCGCAAGGCGCTGGAGGGCGACGACGTCACCGTCGAGGTCGCCCAGGACGTGGAGGACGCGCTCGTGCGGGCCAGCGGCGTGGCGGCGGCCGAGGACCTCGTGGTGGTCACCGGCTCGCTGTACACCGTCGGCGAGGCGCGCGGTGCGCTGGGCCTGCCGCCGGCCTGATCCGAGCCGCTCGCCCCGCCGGCTACCATGCCGCCCGATCGCCGCGGCCCGGGTGGCCACGGCCATGGGACCGCGCGGCGCGCCCGCTGCGGTCGCCGACCCTGACGACGTGAGAGGAGCCCTCCCATGAGCGACGCCCACGAGCGCACCCTGGTCCTGGTCAAGCCCGACGCGGTGCGCCGCGGCCTGATCGGGGAGGTCGTCGGCCGCTTCGAGCGCAAGGGGCTGGCGATCGAGCGCATGGAGCTGCGCACGCTGGCCCGCGAGACCGCCGAGGCGCACTACGGCGAGCACCGCGACAAGCCCTTCTACGGCGACCTCGTCGACTTCATCACCTCGGGCCCGCTGGTGGCCATGGTCGTGGCCGGCGAGGGCGCGGTCGCCCACGTGCGTGCCCTGATGGGCGCGACGAAGCCGGCCGAGGCGGCACCGGGCACCATCCGCGGCGACCTCGCCACCGCGATCACCCAGAACCTCGTGCATGGCTCCGACTCGCCCGAGAGCGCCGCGCGCGAGATCGCCCTGTTCTTCGGCGAGGGCTAAGCCAGCCGCCGGCACCGCCGGCGCGGCGTCCACAGGCCGAGGCCATCGGCCGCACCGCCTGCGCGACGGGGCTGCGATCCTGCGCAGGGCCGCTGCCCCGACCGACAGGTGCCGCCCGTGACCACCTCGCTGGCCCCCGACTGCTCGTGCCGCCTCGCGCTCTCGCTCGCCCCACCGGGCTGGGTGCTGACCCCGGAGCCGAGCGCGACCCGCCCGCAGCTCAGCACCCCCGAGGCCGCCGCGCAGCTGCTCGCCCCACGGCTGCGGGGGCTCGACCGGGAGCTGTGCCTGCTCGCTGCGCTGGACACCAAGCACCGGCTGCTGGCGCTGGAGACCGCGTCGGTCGGCACGGCCAACCACACGTTCATGGCGCCGCGGGAGCTGTTCCGCTCCGCGCTGCTCGCGGGGGCCTCGGCGGTCGTGGTGGCCCACAACCATCCCAGCGGCGACGCCACGCCGTCGGCCGACGATCGCCAGATCACCCGTCGGCTGGCGCAGGCGGGGACCACCTTGGGCATCAGCCTGCTGGACCATCTGGTCGTGGGCGACGAGGACTGGACGAGCCTCGCGCGCCTGGGCGTGGTGTAGGCGCCTGGGCGGGGGCGTCCCGCTCGCGGCGCCGCCGCCGGCGCGTCCGTCCGGTCGGGGCACTCCCACCGCCGGCCAGGGAGGGGCGCCGACCGGACGAGGTCGCGAGCGTCTGCGGGACATGCCGTGCACGGGGTAGCATCCTCCCAGGCCGGCGAGCCTGCCGGCCGCGCCGTGCGGGGGATCCCAGCGCGGCGCTCGACTCCGCAGCAGGCAGGGGCACGAGGATGCAGCTCTTCGGTCGCGACATCGCCGTGGACCTCGGGACGGCCAACACCCTGGTCTACTCCAGGGGCCGGGGGATCATGCTCAACGAGCCGTCAGTGGTGGCCATCAACACCAAGAACGGCGCCATCCTCGCGGTGGGGGCCGAGGCCAAGCGCATGATCGGCCGCACGCCCGGTCACATCGTGGCGATCCGCCCGCTCAAGGACGGCGTGATCGCCGACTTCGACGTGACCGAGAAGATGCTGCGGTACTTCATCATGAAGGTCACGCGGCGGCGGTACTTCACCTTCCTCAGCAAGCCACGCGTGGTGGTCTGCGTGCCCAGCGGCATCACCGGCGTCGAGCAGCGCGCCGTGGAGGAGGCCTCGATCCAGGCCGGGGCGCGCTCGGCCTACATCATCGAGGAGCCCATGGCCGCCGCGATCGGCTCGGGCCTGCCGGTCCACGAGCCGGCCGGGAACATGGTCGTCGACATCGGCGGTGGCACCACCGAGGTGGCCGTCATCTCGCTTGGCGGGATCGTCACCAGCGCGTCCATCCGCATCGGCGGCGACGAGCTGGACGAGGCGATCGTGAACTACGTCAAGAAGGAGTACTCGCTGATGCTCGGCGACCGGACCGCCGAGGAGATCAAGGTCGCCGTCGGCAGCGCCTACCCCCTGCCCGAGGACTCCCACGCCGAGATCCGCGGCCGCGACCTCGTCACCGGCCTGCCCAAGACCATCCTCGTCAGCGCCGAGGAGGTCCGTCGCGCGATCGAGGAGCCCGTCAACTCCATCGTGGACGCCGTCAAGAACACCCTCGACCGAACCCCGCCGGAGCTCGCCGCCGACATCATGGACAAGGGGATCGTGATCACCGGTGGCGGCGCGCTGCTGCATGGCCTCGACGAGCGCCTCAAGCACGAGACGGGGATGCCCATCCACGTCTCCGAGGCGCCGCTGGACTCGGTGGTCCTGGGCTCCGGCAAGTGCCTGGAGGAGTTCGAGACCCTCAAGCGCGTGCTGATCTCCTCCTCGCGCACCTGACGCGCCGCGGGACGCCCACCCGCTCGCACCGCACGCCACGACCCGGGGACCGATGGCCGACCGACGCCGCCCGCGCCTGCTCCTCGCCGCGCTCGCGCTCGTCTCCCTCGTGCTCATGACGTTGGACTTCCGCGAGGGCGACGATGGCCCGCTCACGGCCGTGCAGGACCGCGCGGTCGCGCTCTTCGCCCCCGTGCAGGAGCTCGTGGGCTCCGCGGTGGCGCCGTTGGAGCGCGCCGTGGAGACCGTCGGCGAGCTCGGCGACCTGCGCGAGCGCAACACCGCGCTGGAGGCCGAGCTCGAGGAGCTGCGTCAGCGCAGCGTGTCGCTGGCCGACCTCGAGCGCGAGAACGAGCGCCTGCGCGAGCTGCTGGACATGCGTGACCGCTACGACTTCGAGACCGTGGCCGCGCGCGTGATCGCCCGACCGCCGGGCGCCTCGCGCTGGAGCGTGCTCGTCGACGTCGGCACCGAGGACGGCATCGCCGCGGGCATGGCGGTGATCGACGGGGAGGGGCTCGTGGGCACCGTCACGCGCGCCACCGACGGGCACGCGCGCGTGCAGCTGGCCCACGCCCCCGAGGCCCGCTACGCGGTGCGCCTGGGGGAGGAGGGGCACGACGCCCTGCTGTCGGGCGGTGGGCACCGGGCCATGGAGGTCCAGATCATCGAGGACACCCAGGCCGAGCTCGAGGAGGGCGACCGGGTGCTGACCCGGGCGTTCCAGGGCACCAGCATCCCCGACGGGCTGCCGGTCGGCAGCCTGGCAGAGGGGGGCTCGACCGACCGCACCCCCCAGCTGCCCGTCGATCCGGCGGTGGACTTCGCGTCGCTGGACCTCGTCCAGGTCGTGGTCGACGTACCGGAGGCCCCCACCCCCGAGGAGCTCGACGAGGAGGCCGAGGACGACGGCGACGCTGCCGGGACGGGGGACGAGGACGACGACGAGGACCCCGAGGACGCCGAGGACCTCGACGACGTCGCGACCACCGGGCACGGGCTGGCCGGGGTCCGCACCGACCGCCCCAGCCCGACCGGAGCGCTGCCGGCCCCGTGATCCTCCGCGGCCTGCTCATGGTGGTGGTCGCCGCGGTCGCGCTGCTGGCCGACACGGTGCTGCTGGCCGACCTGACCCTCGCCGGCGTCGCGCCGTCGCTGACGGTGATGACGGTGGTGGGCCTCGCTCACGCCGACGGCCCCGGCACCGGCGTGCGCTACGGGTTCGGGCTGGGCCTGGCCACCGACCTGCTCGGCGACGGGCTGCTGGGCAGTGGGGCGCTGGTGCTGCTGGCGGTCGGCTACCTGATCGGGGCCGGCCGTCGCTACTGGACCGGCGGCACCCTCGCCGGCCAGGTGGTGGCCGGCGGCGTCGGGTCGGTGGCAGCCACGGCCGGGCACGCCGTGCTGGACCTGCTCGTGGACGCGGAGGGCTCGGTGGGGGCGCTGCTGCAGGAGCTCGCCGTCGGGGCGCTGTTCGGGATCCTGCTGGCACCGCTGGTGCTGCCGGCCCTGGCTTGGCTGCTGGAGCGCCTGGACCCTCGCGCCGGCCTCGAGAGCCCCCGGCGCTGGTAGCCTGAGCCTCGTGCTGACCGGCGCTCGCCCCGAGGCCGACCGCGGCGAGAGCCTGCGGCTCCGGCTGACCTTCCTGCTGCTGCTCGTCGTCGGGCTGTTCGTGCTCGTGCTGGCCAGGCTCTGGTTCCTCCAGGTCATGGCCGGGGAGCAGTTCGTGGCCCAGGCGACCGGCAACGCCGTGCGCACCGTGGACCTCGAGGCCCCGCGCGGGATGATCGTCGACGCCGAGGGCGAGTCGCTGGTCCGCAATCGCTGGGCCCCGGTCGTGTCGGTGCTGCCCGACGACATCGGCGACGAGGAGGAGCGCGAGCGCGTCTACGAGGAGCTCGCCGAGGTCCTGGACCTCGACCCCGATGACGTGGCCGATCGCGCCGAGTCGCTGCGCTGGGGCCCGTTCCAGCCGCGACCGGTGGCCACCGACGTCGATCGCGACGTCATCAGCTACGTCCACGAGCGCTCGGGGACCGACTGGCAGGGGGTGTACACCGACACGCGCCCCGTGCGCGAGTACCCGCAGGGCGAGACCGCCGCGCACCTGCCCGGCTCGGTCAACGAGATCTCCGAGGAGCAGCTGGACTCCGAGGCCTACGAGGGCTACGAGCCCGGGGAGATGATCGGCGCCCGCGGCCTGGAGCGCGCCTACGAGGACCTGCTGCGCGGCACCCGCGGCCAGCGGCGCCTGGAGGTCGACCCGGCCGGCAACGTGGTGCGCGAGCTGGGCCAGACCGAGCCCGCCCCAGGCTCGGACCTCCAGCTGACCTTGAGCCTCGAGGAGCAGCGCATCGTCGAGGAGGCCCTCGATGAGGGGCTGGAGCTGGCGCGCGAGGCCGACCTGCCGGCCACCAGCGGCGCCGCAGCGGTGCTCGACCCGCGGGACGGCGCCGTGCGGGCCCTGGCCTCCGCCCCGCGCTTCGACGCGGGCATCTTCTCGGGCGGCATCAGCCAGGAGGACCTCGAGGAGATCGAGGATCCCGACAACGACGCGCCGCGACGCAACCGGGCGCTCGAGGAGCTCGCGGCGCCGGGCTCGGTGTTCAAGCCGGTGACCAGCCTCGCGGCGCTGCGCGAGGGCATCATCACGCCCCAGACCACGATCGACTGCCCGCCCCGCTGGGAGCTGGGCGACTCGACGTTCCCCAACTGGAACCCCGAGCCGCAGGGCCAGCTCGACCTCGAGCAGGCCCTGGCGCGCTCCTGCAACACCTACTACTACGAGCTGGGCTACACGTTCTGGCGCAGCGAGCAGAACGAGCTCGCCGCCCAGGAGGGTGGCCTGCTCGACATCCTGCGTCGCAGCGACGCGCCGGAGGAGGCCATGGTCGAGACGGGCCGCGACCTCGGGCTCGGCGAGCGCACCGGCCTGCTGCCGGCCGAGGCCGCCGGCTCGATCCCGGGACGCGAGTGGAAGCTCGACTATTGGGAGCGCACTCGCGAGACCACCTGCGAGCAGGCGCAGACGGCCGAGGAGGTGGGATCGCCCAACGCCAGGCTCCTGCGCGAGCTCTGCGAGGAGGGCTGGCGCTGGCGCGGCGGCGACGCCGTGAACGCCTCCATCGGCCAGGGCGACGTGTCGGTGACGCCGCTGCAGATGGCGAACCTCTACGCGGCGATCGCCAACGGCGGCACGCTGTGGGAGCCCCGCCTGGTCGCCTCGGCCGAGTCGGCCGATGGCACCGTGCAGGAGGCCGAGCCCGAGCCGATCCGGGAGCTCGACGATCCCGAGTCGCACCTGCAGGCCATCCACGAGGGGCTCGTGGCCGTCAACGAGCCGCCACGGGGCACCGCGGCCGCGGTCTTCGACGGCTTCGAGCTCCCTGTGGCCGGCAAGACCGGGACGGCGCAGGCCGGCGGCGACCGCGAGAACACCTCGTGGTACGTCGGCTACGCCCCCGCAGATGACCCCGAGTACGTCGTGGCCGTCATGATCGAGGAGGGCGGCGGCGGCAGCGAGACCGCCGCGCCCCTGACCCGGCGCATCCTCGAGGGGCTGTTCGACCTCGAGGAGGAGGAGCTCGAGCTCGGTCCCGAGACCGAGTGACCTGACCCGGCCGCGCCCCGGCCGGGTCGCGCGAGAGGACGACGGAGCAGGCCATGTCCACCGACTACGCCGGCGACCGCTCGGCGCGCATGGCGCGCGAGGACGTGCAGCGCCAGTGGAGCGGGGTGTTCTCGCCGCTGCGCCGCGTCGACCTGACGCTGCTGGTGGCCGCCG
>PUKE01000336.1 GCA_003550425.1 Nitriliruptoria bacterium | reverse complement strand
TTTCCGGGCCGGTTGATCTTTTAATATACTCCTTTAGGAGTAGTTATAAATTCCTCTTTATTACCATGCAAGATAAGTCTAACGTGTGATGATATTTTCCCGCTAAAAAGGTATAAATATTGTAACTGCAACAGCTGTCCGGGAGAAAGGGGTATTTATTAATGCGCAAAATCCTTTTGGGGCTGGTAATCGCCGGTTTTGCCCTGGTGGTCTTCATCTCGGTGAGGCCCTTTACCAGCAACCTCACTCTCAACCCTGAACCGCCGCAAACCGAGGTTCCTGAAGAAGAGGTAGTCCTCGATCCGGCCGGATTTTTTACACTGCAGCAGGGAGAAAGTTACCGGGCCCTGCAGGTGACCAATAACATGAGTGAGACGGTATCCTTCAGCCTCGGCCATGAGCACAGCCACCTCACCTTCCATCCCCGCGGTGACCAGCTTGCCCCCGGCAGGACCAGGGAAATCGAGCTCCAGGTCGGGCACCAGTGCCCGCCCGGTGAAATTGATCTGCCGGTCTACCTGCGGGCGGAAGTCAACGGGGAGAGGTTCGGGCTTGAAACATTTATCCTCTTTGAGGTTACACCAGGTGAGCTCTCCATGCTCGGCGATGATGACACCATCGATGTTCTGTGGAACGGGGAACCGGCGCCTTCGGGCGTCCTGGTTACCTACCGCCAGTCCGGCGAAGACGACTGGAGGGTCTGGGGCGAAACACCGCGCCTGGACCCCCCGGAGCACCTCGAGCCCGGCAACCACGAATTTGAATTCATGGCCCGCCTCGGGGAAGTGGAATCCCCGGTAGCATTGCTAAAAGTAGAAGTGGAAGAAAAGGTGGCCGAGGAAGAGGAAGAAGAAAAAGAGCCCGAGGAATCGCGGTCTGCTTCTGCACCCAGAAGTGAACCGGACGAAATCGAACACGGTACCATCCCCTGGGACGGGGGGACCTATACCGGGCCGATTAAAAACGGCCAGCCGCACGGGCGGGGGTTCTGGTCCCACCCCAGCGGCAAAGAGTACCAGGGTGATTTCGTGGAAGGGTCTATCGAAGGTCGGGGTATAATGGTTTTCCCCGGCGGGGAAGAGTACCGCGGCGATTTTAAAGACGGCGTGGCCCACGGCTCTGGTACAATGACCCATCCTCACCACGGCACAAAGTCAGGCATCTGGGAAGACGGATCCTACAAGGGCGAAGAAACGAAAGATGATTCCGATTGGTTCAAGAACTAACCCGGTTTTCCGGTTATATTATATTGCGGCGTTGGTTTTATGCAGCCCCTTGGAAACGGCATAAAGGGCGGCCTGGGTGCGGTCCTTTAAATCAAGCTTATCTAATATAGCCCCCACGTGTTTTTTCACCGTGTGCTCACTGATGAACAGTTCCCGGGCAATCCCAGAATTATTAAGTCCCCGGCCCAGTGCTTTTAAGACTTCCATTTCCCGCGGCGTCAGCTGGCTCGTGTCCGGTTTTTTCTTGTAGCGCCCCTGGCCCATGGCAAACTGGACCACGGCCGGGTCGAAATATTTCCGGCCCTGGCTGACGGTGTAAATGGCAGAAATCAGTTCCTCCGGCAGGGCTTCTTTTAGCACGTAACCGTCGACATCTTCCTTGATCGCTCCCTGGATTTCTTCTTCCGTGGAATATGAAGTTAAAATAATGAAACGGGTTTCCGGGCAAATTTTGCGCCCTTTCCTGACCACGCTGAGGCCGTGTTCATTCTGCAGCTTCAAATCAATCAAGGCCACATCGGGCCTGTGGTCATCGATTAACTGCAGGGCTTCTGCGCAGGTGGAAGCACATCCCATCAGCTCCAGGTTTTCTTCCAGGCGGGCGGCCGCCTCGATCCCCTTGCGGACCAGGGGATGATCGTCAACCATAATCAATTTAATTTTCAAGAATACCGCTCTCCCCTCTTTTAAATACAATCCACTTTACTCCACAGAAACCGGAGTAGTCGGGATCATGCAGGTCACCTCTGTACCCCGGCCGGGCTTGCTGTCAATATTCAGGTTGCCCTGCAGGGACAGGGCCAGTTCGCGCATGTTGACAATACCCAGCCGGTTCCCGCTGGTGTAGAGGTCGATACTGCTCTGGACGTCAAAGCCGTCCCCGTTGTCCGATACTTTCAGCAGGGTGCGGAACGGGGTGATGTCTAAGTGAACCAGGATCTCCGTACACTTGCCGTGGCGCATCGCATTGCCGGTCGACTCCTTGATGATCCGGTAAAGGTTGCGGCAGATAACCTGGTTTAAGTACTCCGTGCTGCCGGTGACCGTATGCTTGATGGTTATATCGTTCATGCGGGCCATTTGCCCCAGGTATCCCGCAATTTCATTAATAAAAGTCTCGTTGGTTTCTTCCCGGGGATTGAGGCGGTAGATCAAAGCTCTCAGCTCCCGGGCGGTTTCGGCGGACAGGTTTTTAACATCCTTCAGGATTTCTTGATGGGGCTGGTCCAGGAAAGGGTTTGTTTCCCGCGACAGGGTATCGATGCTGTAAACGATGCTGAACAGGTTCTGGGAGATGGTGTCGTGGATCTCGCTGGCGATCCGTTTCTGTTCATCTACGACCAGCAGCTGTTCGGCAAATTTCTCCGCCCGCGTTCTTACTACTGCGATGGCGCTCAAATCGGCCAGGACTGATAAAATCTGGATCACTTCATCGGTGCTGAAAGTATAGTTCGACTGCATGCAGGCCAGCATGCCGAAGCAGTGGGATCCGGTTGTAACCGGTACGCATATCAGCCGGGCCTTTTCTTCTGATTCAGGGTCCAGGTCAACAGATACCGGTTCCTGGCTGTTTTGGACTTCCGCCCACACCTGGAGCAGGGTAGTTTGCCACTGTTCTTCGGGGAAGGTGCTCCGGGGGCCCTTGACCGAGTAAATGGGGTAGTTATCATCGTCTTGCTCGTCTCCGGTGTTGAGCATCCAGAATACTGTCTTGTCGCAGTCGGTCAAAGCCCTGGCATAGGAAGCAAACAGGTCGATCACCACCCGGGGGTCGTTCTGGCTGGAAATGGTTTCAACAGCCTCGTAAACCGCCGAAATATGCTGCAAAACCCGTTCTTTTTGCTTGAACATGGACAGCCACTCCGTGGTTTGCTCGGTAAAACGGATGAACAGGTAGAGGTTTTCGGCAAAGGAAAGGGGGTTGATCCTGGGTTTGAGCCACCCGATGAAAACAGCGGTTATAGCTTTGTCTTGACCCCACAGGGGGAGGGCTATCCAGCGCCTGTTTTCGCTGATCACCGGCCGCTTGGCCCCTGCAGCTTTCAGCTCTTCCCAGCGCCGTTCCAGTTCCAGCCTGATATGATCCGTGGCGGCCCCGTTTTTATCCCTGCCCGGGCTGATCACCTGGAAAGCGAAGGGGGTTTTACTGCCCTCATCGCTCCGGTGCTGCGGCAGGGGTTGAAAATCGAGCGGCGGGATCAAAACCACCGCATGGCGCAGGGGGAAAATATTCAAAACGGTACTGACCAGGGTCTGGTAAATATCTTTCGGGTTGTTGTATGAAACCACTTCCCGCTGGAAGTTGGACAGGCCTTTGAAGACCTGGTAGTTTGCAGACAAACTTTCCTGGGCCGACATCAGCTCTCTTTGCTGACTGCTCCGTTCCATGAGCCTTTCCGACATCATCATGTGCATCCGGGCATACATGTGGATAATCAGGGCGATAACGACCAGGTTAAGGATGGGGTGATAACCGGAGAAAAGTATACTTGGCTGGGCCATATTGGCGAAATAGAAATACTGTTCAGAGATGAACGTGCCGGCAAACAAGAAAGCCAAAACCAGCCAGGCCAGGGTGAAAGAGAAAAAGGCCGAGGCTACGATAAAGGGGTTCAGGGCATACCAGAGAAAAGGCCCGTTGAATCCGCCGGTAAAGGCAAGGAGCATGGATATGCCCACTATTTCTGCCAGGACCAGTAAAGACACTATGCTGGTCTTGTTCCAGAAATGTTCATACAAAAAAATCATGAGGATACCAGTGGCTAAAACCAGGAAAATTAAACCCAGCTGGGTGTAAAGGTGGTAGGGTCCGGGAAACCACAGGAACAGGACTGAGGACAGGGCCAGGGAAGCAAAGCGGTACAGGCGCATCAGGGTGGAGATCCTCATCTCCGTGAGCATGGTGCGCAATCGGCCCAG
>PUKE01000103.1 GCA_003550425.1 Nitriliruptoria bacterium | reverse complement strand
GTTAAAACAGGTGAACTATACCCTTTCACATTTTCAAAAACAAGAGCCGGACCGCCCTTTTCCTCGTTAAGTTTTGAAATATGCGATATTTCCAGGTCCCAATCCACCTCTGCCTTGATCCGTTTCAACTCACCGATTTCTTCACACTTTTCGATAAAACCCCTGAGATCCATCATTTAAACCTCCTGAATATAATAGTAAGAAATGTATATTAATAGCAATGAGAGGGATTCCTGTATTCGTTCCTGAACAAGATTTAATAAATCTTAACAAAAAATAGTGCCAAAGTCAATAGAATTAAAATAAATATGACTATTCTAAGAATAATATAAAACTTTTTATATTCAATTATATAACAAAATAATTTATTTTTTTGCTTGACAAAATATTGGTTTTATATAATAATTTTAGGCAAACCAGAACCTAACTGATCATGAAATAATTCACTCCAGTTTACTGCCCCAGAAAGATTTAAAAAGTCCTGGTTCAGATAACGATTATCGCCCTTATTTCAATCTTTATCAGATAGAAACTTTTCTTGTTTTTTAGTTTAACAGCAGGATTATCTCTGCACCGGGCCAAACACCCCGGGATCAATATTTTAAGGGGGTATGTCATCCGGTTATAAATTTTTCCAGCTCTAGAGATGTTCTTTTTTGTATCAACTCATAAGGAGGAAAAAAGATGGCCAGCGATAAAAAGTTTCCCGATCCCCATCAATACGTTGCCGAGGAAATTCCGCCGGAGTTGGAAGGTTGGGAAGAAATGTATCCTCCTCACTTTCTCTTCGGTGAAGACCGCAAAGATTGGGAAAAAAAAGAGTTTTGGTACTTAGACAAAATTCACGCTCCCTACCCGATGCCGCCCCTGGACCAGATTTTCCAGCAGGCCTGGCAGATTTCTCTTTCCCAGCACACCACTCGCGTGTTCTGCATTCCGCCTGCCCAGGGAGTCGCCCACCGCATGGTTGGCTGCTACCAGTACATCTGCGCAATCGAACCGCCGGCGGAAGAAATAATCAAGGAAAAAGCTGAGCTGTTCCAGGCTCGTGCTCATTACCCGGTAGAAAACTATGACGAACTCTGGCAGGAGTGGTTAACGAGACTACAGGAGCTTGGTAGTGAGCTGGAAGCGATTTATGTCCCTGAAGAGCTGCCCAAGTACATACCTGCCGAAGAAGTTTTTCCCAACCCCTTTAAGGGTTACGCTCCCTCTTATGAACTCATAGAAGCTTTTGATCAAGCTGTTAACTGCATGTATAAAGGCTGGCAGTATCACTTTAATTATTTGAACCTCACTTACCTCTACTACCTGATGTTTTTTGATGTAGCCAAAAAATTGTTCCCAGATATCAGTGACAGCGCCATCAGTAAAATGGTGGCCGGGGCTGAAGTATCCATGTTCCGCCCGGAAGAAGAGCTATGCAAGCTGGCCAGGCTGGCTCATGCTTATCCCCGGGCGAGCGAAGTTCTGAAGAAAGAAACTCCGGCAAAAGAAAAGATGGAAGAACTTAAAAAGTTTGACGAAGGGAAAAGATGGCTCCAGGAAATGGAGGCTCTTAAAAAACCATGGTTTTACATTTCCTGCGGAAGTGGATGGTATCACTACGAGGGCAGCTGGATCAATAAGCTGGACATTCCATTTAACTATATTAAAAATTACCTGGAAAGACTGGATCGCGGTGAACGAATCGAGAGGGCTTATGAAGAGATCAGCGCGTCCAGGGAAAAACTGGTCGCCGAGTACAGTAAGCTAATTACCAGCGAAGAAGACAGATCAACATTCTTCAATGCCTACAACGACTGCCGAACGATTTACAAATATGCCGAAGATCATCTGTTCTGGGTTGAGCACTGGTTCCATACTATCTGGTTCGATAAAATGAGGGAAATTGGCGCTACGATCGCCAAAACCGGAGCGATCCGTGAAGCGGATGATATTTTTATGTTCAACAGGCTGGAGGTACCCACCCTCATTGAAGACGTAACCACCTCTTGGTCCCTAGGCGAAGGCATACCAATGATGAAATGGTCGGAAAAGGCGGAAAAACGGAAAAATATACTTGAGGCGGCGGCCAACTGGTCACCCTCTCCGGCGCTGGGCCCAGCCCCGTCAGAAGTTGCCGAGCCCTTCACGGTAATGCTGTGGGGTGTTACCACTGATAAAGTAGATGAATGGCTGAAAGGAACAACTGTTGAACCGGACAAGGTTACCGAAATAAAGGGATTCGCCGCATCGGCCGGTCTTGTTGAAGGCGTTGCCAGAGTGCTCAAAAAAGCCGAGCATTTGGACGAACTGGAGGCCGGTGAAATAATGGTCTGCCCCAGCACCAATCCTTCCTGGGCGCCGGCTTTATCAAGGGTTAAGGCTGCGGTAACTGATATCGGCGGATTGACATCCCACGCGGCCATTGTAAGCAGGGAATACGGTGTGCCATCAGTAACCGGAACCGGCATAGCCACCTCGGTCATAAAAACAGGAGACGTTATCAAGGTTAACGGTGATGAAGGTACGGTGGAAATCATCAAAAAGGCAGACTAAACCTGCAGCTTTTTTATACTATTACCCTTTGGTGCCCTCCGTCAAAAATACTTGTTCTGCCGGTTAAAGCAGGAGAAAGGTGTTGATTAAAATGGATTATGTCCTTGATTACAGTGAAATAAATAAAAGCTTCTTAAACAGGGTCGGCGGCAAAAATGCCAACCTGGGGGAAATGATTAATAAAGGAATCAGGATTCCTCCCGGTTTTGCCGTTACCACAAGCAGTTACCTTCTCTTCCTCAACAGGACAGGTATTGGAAAGAAAATTTTTAAACTCCTTGCAGGGATCGATCACTCTAAAAATGTGATGCTGGATGATATTAGCGCACAGGTGCGGGAAACTATTTTAGCATACTCGGTTCCGGCGGAAGTTGAAGAAGAGGTCCTTAAAAGGTATGAACTGCTGTGTGAAAAGTGCAGAGAAAAACAAGCCCCGGTCGCCGTGCGTTCCAGCGCAACAGCAGAAGACCTGCCCACGGCCAGTTTTGCTGGCCAGCAGGATACCTACCTGTGGGTCCGTGGAAAGGAAGAATTAATGGATGCCTTGCGCAGGTGCTGGGCCAGCCTTTTTACATCGCGGGCCATCAGCTACAGGGTCAACAATAATTTCCCCCATGACAAAGTCTTAATCAGTGTGGGAGTCCAGAAAATGGTGAATGCCCGGTCAGCCGGCGTCCTCTTTACCATCAATCCCTCCACCGGAGATCCATCACAGGTAATTATCGAAGGAAGCTGGGGCCTGGGCGAAGCTGTAGTTTCCGGAAACGTGAACCCCGATTATTTCATGGTAGATAAAATCCTTAAAGAAATAAACTGCCGCAAAATTGCCTGCAAAACCATTGAATGCCTGCCCTGCAATGAGGGTCAAGGGGTGGAAGAAATTAACATCGATCCGGAGCGGCAAATACTGCCCTGCCTGGAGGATAAAGAAATCATCGAGCTGGTTACAATTGCCACACTGATCGAGGATCACTACGGCTATCCCCAGGACATAGAATGGGCCATCGAAAAAGAGCTGCCCTTCCCGGAGAACATCTTCATCCTTCAAAATCGTCCGGAAACTGTGTGGAGCCAAAGAAAACGTGAAAACCTGCTGGAAATGAAAAGTTCCCGAGATCTTCTTCTGGAAAGGGCCACCAAAATAATAAAGTTGTAATCCCCTAAGCTGTCTATAAACAAAGCCGGGTTAAAAACCCGGCTTTTCCTTTAAAACTCACCCCTTAAAAGTTTACCCACTTTTTCTTTGATGACGGGAACAGCTGAAAAATCTTCGATGGAGGTGATTTCTTCCCACTGATCCCACTCGCCGCAGAGGGGGACTAATATATCCCGACAACCGCGCTCGATAAAAATCTTATAGTTACCGGTTACTTTTCCGGTAATATTATTAAGATCTTTTACCAGTTTATCGCGCTCTTTTTCCATGTGCAGTTGAAATATAATTGCAATATTTGGGATTTCAATATCTCTTGTGCCCAGCCGCCCCCGTACTGTTTCATTTACCGGGAAATGCTGATCCTGGTAAAACTCCAAAAGGGCCAGGGCTTCGTCAACAGTGTTTACCACCACGACTACTTTCCAGCAATCAAGGGGCTCTTTAAGTCTCAACG
>PUKE01000331.1 GCA_003550425.1 Nitriliruptoria bacterium | reverse complement strand
TCCTGTCCCGGGGCTACGCCCGCATCGACGGCGACGTCCTGCGCGGGCGGCTGCGCAAGCGCGCCGCCGATGCGGGCGCCCAGCACCGCGAGGCCCTGGTGCGCGCGGCGGACCACCGTCGTGAGGGCACCGTGCTGGCCCTGCAGGACGGCAGCGAGGTCGCGGCGCGGGTGGTCGTGGACGCCTCCGGCCATCGGCCCGTGCTGGTGCAGCGCGGCCCGCATCCCGAGCCGCCGGTCCAGGCCGCGTACGGGCTGCGCACCGTCTGGTCGCGCCCCCCAGCGGCGCCGGGCAGCGCCATGATCATGGACTTCTCCACCGACCATCTCACCGAGCCCGAGCGCCACGAGGCCGCCACGTTCTGCTACGCCCTGGACTTCGGCGACGGGACCTGGCTGGTCGAGGAGACCTCGCTGTCGCGTCGGCCCCCGCTGGACCAGGCCACGCTGGCCGACCGGCTGCACCGACGCCTCGAGCGCGCCGGCGCCGAGCCCTTGGAGCCACCGGAGGTGGAGCGGGTGCACATCCCGATGGGCCTGCCGGTGCCCGACACGCGCCAGCGCGCGGTCGGCTTCGGCGGGGCCGCGTCGCTGGTCCATCCGGCGACCGGCTACCAGCTCGGCCATGCCCTGCGGCGCGCGCCGCGGCTGGCCGGCGCGCTGGCGCGCCTGCTGCGCGATCCGCGCACCGAGCCGGCCGTCGCGGCCCGCGCCGGCTGGAACGCGGTGTGGCCTCCCACGGCCCTGCGGCGACGGGCCCTCGAGGAGTTCGGCCTGTCCGCGCTGCTGCGGCTCGACGCAGCCCAGACGCGGGCGTTCTTCGCGGCGTTCTTCGCCCTGCCCGACCGGACCTGGCAGGGCTACCTGGACAGCACCCTGCCGCCAGTGCCCTTGGCCGCGGCGATGATGCGCCTGTTCGTCGTGGCCCCGGGCTCGGTGCGCGCCGAGCTGCTGCGCACGCTGCTGGGACCCGACGCCGCCATGCTCGCGCGCGGGATCGTCGGGGGCCCGCGGCGGTGAGCCGGTCGCCGGGCCGCCGACGGCTGCCCACCTGGGCGCTGCTGCTGCTGGTGGCGCTGGTGCTCGGCACGGTGACCAACCTCGCGCGCCACGGCGTGGCGCTCGGCGACATCGCCGGGGCCCTGGCCTTCGCCGGCCTGGTGGCCGCGCCGCTCGTGGTGGGCCTGCTGTGGCTGGAGCGGCGGGCGCGCTGACGCCTGGCGCGCTGACGCCCGGCGCGCCCCCTCCGAGGGGGGTGCGTGCGACGCGCGTGCATGGCAGGGTATTCGCGGTCGCGCGCAGGGCCGCGCACGGCTGCTCGTGCGTGCTGGCCTGCGCGAGCGCGCTCGGTCCAGCCCGCGGGCGGCATCGGGCCGGTCGTGGGCGCCGCCGCATGGGCTTGGAACCCGACGAGGTGGAGGTCGCCGCCCATGGAGCCCCTGCCCCTGACCATCATCGTGCTGTACCTCGTGGCCGTCGTGGCCGTCGGGTTCGCCGCCTCGCGACTCGTGCGCAGCACCTCGGACTTCCTGCTCGCCGGTCGGCGGCTCGGCGCACCGCTGGTGGTGGTGGGGCTGGCCGCCACCCACTTCGGCGGCGGGTTCGTGCTCGGCGTCGGCGAGGACAGCTGGACGCACGGGCTGTCGGGCATCGCCTTCGCCGTGGGCACCGCCGCCGGCCTCATCGCCCTGGGGCTCGTGGCCGCGCGGCGCATGCGCGAGCTCGCGCTCTACACGGTCGCCGACTATCTCGCCCAGCGCTATGACAGCCAGCTGGTGCGCGGGCTGGGCGCCGCCCTGTCGCTCGTGGCCGTGACCGGCATCCTCGCCGCGCAGGTGGGCGCCACCAGCGGCGCCCTGGGCATCATCGGCCTGGCTCCCGAGACCGGTGCGGTGGTCGCGGTGCTGCTGTTCATCGCCTACACCGTGTTCGCGGGCATCTGGGGCGTCACGCTGACCGACGCCCTGCAGATCATCGTGATCTTCATCGGCCTGCCCATCGCCGCGGGGCTCGCCCTGAACGAGGTGGGCGGCCTGTCAGGGCTGCAGTCGGAGGTCGCGGCCGCCGCCGAGCTGGACGGGGGGTCCTTCTTCTCGCCGGTGGGCATGGGGACCTTCGTGGTCGCCGGGATCATCATCCCGGTGGTGATGTACGACCTGATCGGCCAGGACTTCTATCAGCGGCTGCTCGCGGCCCGCAGCGCCGCGGTCGCGCGCGCCAGTGCCCTGATCGCCGGGGTGGTCCTGCTGGTGTTCGGCATCTTCCCGGCGCTGGCCGGCATGGCCTCCCGCGTGATGTTCCCCGACCTCGAGGACGGCGCGGCGGCGATCCCCGAGCTCGTCACCGAGGTCATGCCCGTCTGGGCCGGGGCGATCCTGGTGGGGGCGATCCTCGCGGCGGTGATGTCCACCGCCGACTCGCTGCTGGTGGCCGGCTCCTCGCACGTCACCAACGACTTCGCCCGCAAGATCCTGGGCCGCGATCACGGCGAGGACGCGCGCGAGACGCTGTGGATCGCACGGGTCTCCGTGGGCGTCCTGGGGCTGGGCGCGCTCGGGCTCTACACCGTCATGCCCGGGATCGTGGACACGCTGGTCTTCGCCTACACGATGTATGCCGGCGGGGTCTTCGTGCCGGTGGTCGGCGGGCTCGTGTGGTCGCGCGCGACCGCGCCCGGCGCGGTGTCGGCCATCGCCGCAGGGTCCCTCATGGGGCTGCTCGGCGAGACCGGGGCGCTGGACTACGATCCCTGGCCGGTCATCGTCGTCGGCGGCCTGGCCTCGCTGCTCACCTTCGTGGCGGTGTCGCTGGTGACCACCCCACCGGTGCGCCGCGACGCCCTCGCCGGCGCCGACCGCTGAGCCGACCGCGCCCCCGACCGCGTCGCGCTGCGAGCGCCGCTTGGAGTCGCCCATGCCCCCTGCTGACGCGACGGACGCGACGGGCCCCGCGGAGGCGCGTCGCCATCCCGCGCCCGCCTGGCCGCGTCCTGGGCTCGCGCAGCTCGCCGCCTACGTGCCGGGAGCCCCGGCCGGGGCGCTGGCGCAGCGCAGCCCCGACGGGCGCACCGCGCCGCTGGCGAGCAACGAGCACCCCCTCGGCCCGGCGCCGCGCGCCGTGGCGGCGCTGCGCGAGGCCGCCGACCAGGTCGGGCGCTACCCCGATGGGGCGGCACGGCGGCTGACCGAGGCCGTGGCCGCGACCCACGACCTCGATCCGCGCATGGTGCTGACCGCCAACGGCGCCGACAACGCGCTGACCGTCACCGGCCTCGGCATGCTCCACGCCGACGGGGAGGCGGTGGTCCCGCGGCCCTCGTTCGCGGCCTACCGCACCGTGTCGCTGCTGGCCGGCGCGACGCTGCACACCGTGGAGGTCGGCGACGAGGGTCTCGACGTCGCCGCGGTGCTCGACGCGATTGGCCCCCGCACGCGCCTGGTGTGGCTGGCCTCGCCCAACAACCCGACGGGCGCGGCGCTGTCGCGGGCGCAGGCGCAGCGGATCCTGGACGCGCTGCCCGCGGGAGCCGCCCTGGTGCTCGACGAGGCCTATGCCGAGTTCCGCGACGACCCCGACGCCGCCGATGGGATCGCGCTCGCCGCGCAGGGCGCGCCGGTCATCGCGGTGCGCACCTTCTCCAAGGCCCACGGGCTGGCCGGGGTGCGGGCGGGCTACCTCGTGGCCGACCCCGCGCTGGTCGCCGAGCTCGCGAAGGTGCGCGAGCCCTTCGCGCTGAGCCATCTCGCCGAGGCGGCCGCGTGCGCGGCGCTGGAGGACGAGGAGCACCTGCGCGCCGGGCGCGAGCTCGTGGCCCGCCAGCGCCCCGCCCTGACCGCGGCGCTGGCCGAGCGCGGGCTCCGCGTGGCCCCCAGCCAGGGCAACTTCGTGTGGGTCGACCTCGGGGTGGACGCGGCCACGGCCGCCACGCTCCTGCTGGACCACGGGGTGGCGATCCGACCCGGCGGTGCCTGGGGCCGCCCCTCCCGCGCGCGCATCACCGTGGGGACCGACGCGCAGCAGGCCCTGCTGCTCGAGGCCCTCGACGTCGTCCTCCCGCAGACGCCCGACCCGAGCGGAGCGCAGCCATGAGCCTCGTGTGGTTCCTCGACGACGAGTGGGACGACTTCAGCACCGAGCGCGAGCTGCTCGGCGCGCACGGGCTCGAGC